>JBGMQU010000035.1:0-28112 GCA_048060725.1 Gemmatimonadota bacterium
CCGGCCATCGGATGCCCCGGAGGATACTGGAGTAGCGAATCCTCGTCCCATTCCAGTTCGAGAAACCTCTCGCCCGTGGCACTCCCACTGCCCGGCTCCGGCTCGTAGAAGATGCGCAACTGGAATTCCTCTCCGCGCGTCGCGATCAACGTGGTGTCGGTCGTCAGCAGGGCCGGAGCGTCGGGCGCCTGACGCAGAAACGTCAACTCCTCTTCCGGCAGCACCGGGGGCGGAGGAGGTGGGGGGGGCGGCCCGATGATTGATTCGCCCTGACAGGCGCCAAACAGAAGCATCCCTCCGACACCCAGCGCCCCCAGTCGGAGGGCCAGGCGGGCGTCAATCCGTGCGAACTTCGCGTATGACATCAACGACATCCTTCCGAGTGTTGGGTCCCTGATCGGGCCCGATCGACACGACTCGCCCCGACTTTCTAATGCAACCACTGTTCCACAGCTATCCACATGCAAAACAACACGTTACGCCACACACTACCTGTCCGCGTGCGAACACCTGTTCCGTTACGGGACAGAATTCCGCGCTCTTTCGAGCAGGCGATAGAGCCGGGATCGCGTGATCCCGAGCACCCTGGCCGCCTCGCTCTTGTTGCCCTCGCACAGAGCCAGCGTAGCTACCGCCGCCGCCCGCTCCAGCTCGTCGATCGTCGCCGGGAACGGAATCGGACATTCCGCTCCGCCACGGCCCGGTGCCGCGGCCGGAGCCCCGGCAACCGCCTCGATCGCGAGATGCTCCGGCCGAATGGCCTGCCCGCCGGCAAACAGAAGCCCCCGTTCGATCGCGTTGCGCAGCTCGCGCACATTGCCGGGCCACGGGTGTCGCTCGATCGCCCGCAGCGCGGACGAGGTGAGCGAGGAATCGTGTTGACCGTACGTCTCGGAAAGTTCGGCCAGGAAGTGGCGCGCAAGGAGCGTCCGATCCGAGCCCCGAGCGCGGAGCGGTGGCAACTCGAGCCGGACGACGGCCAGACGATAATAGAGATCCTCGCGGAACTCCCGCCGTTGGATCATGCCGCGGAGGTCGACGTTGGCGGCCGCCAGTATGCGGACATCCACGATCCTGGACTTCAGGCCCCCTACACGCCGTAGTTCTCGCGTCTCCAGAAAGCGCAGCAGCTTGCCCTGCAGCTCGAACGGCATCGAGCTGATCTCGTCGAGGAACACGGTGCCGCCATCCGCGATCTCGAAGAGGCCCGGCTTCGCCGCGCGCGCATCGGTGAACGCCCCCTTCTCGTGTCCGAAGAACTCCGACTCGAGCAGGTTGGACGGGATCGCCGAACAATTCACTGCCACGAACGGTTTGCTCGCGCGCGGCCCGTTATCGTGGATGGCGCGCGCGAACAGTTCCTTTCCGGTCCCGGTCTCACCCGTGATGAGGACGGTCGCCGTCGACGACGGAATGACCTTCTCGGCGAGTCGAAGCGCACCCGCGATCGAATCATGCGCGCCGATGATCGCGGAGAAGTCGTATTCGGTGGGGCCAGGTACCCCGACGTCGACTCCGGCCGACGTGTCCCGAAGCTGAGTCAGCTCGGCCTCGAGGCGCCCCACGTCGGAGGGGAGCGCATAATATCCGGCCGCGCCGCGTCGCATCAGTTCGACCGCGAGCCGGTGGTCCGCTTCGGCCCCTGCGATCAACGGTCCCTCGATCCCCAATCGCGCCGCTCGATGAAGTACGTCGACAACCACCGACTCGGTCCCACCGCACGCCACGATGACGGCGACGGCCGGGCGAGCCGCAGCTTCGGCGGCGTCGGAAGTGCGGAACAGGTCAAGCCCGAGCCGGCTGGCCAGATCGGTCCAGACGCTCGAGAAAGAATCTGAAGTTTCGAGGACGGTTAGAGACGCCACTCGCCAGAAGCCTGTTGAAGAAATAGGGCACCGCTCCGCTCGGATAATACGGCGGACCTGTTCCAAAACGATACAGATGTCCGCATCCCGACATCTTTCAAGTCATATACGAAGAGGGCGCCCCCGAGGGGCCCCCTCCCACTACCCTTCTCCGCTCCCGCAGCGTCGCATGGCGGGGATCAATGACGACCTCAGTCGTCGATCTCCATCTCCAACTCGGAAGCGAGAATCGTCAGGGGTTCCATGCTTTCCACGACGCCTTCGCCTTCGATCTTCACGATCTCGCCCGCCGCGAGGGCGGCAGCGGCGTCGGCGAGCGACGAAAGGTTCTCATCATCTTCGTCCTTGATATCGGTTCCCGCATCGACACGGATCACGGTCCCGTCCTCGAGCGTCAGGGTACCGGCACCTTCGTCGATCGCCGCTACCCGGCCCTCGAAGTCCGACTCCCCTGGGAGGTCGTCCACATCATCCTCCGTATCGAACTCGACCTCCTTGGTCAGGATGGTCAGCGGATCGAACGACTCGACGAGCCCCTCACCCTCGGCCTCCACGAGCAGCCCCTGATCCAGCGCCGCGACGACCTCGGCGAGCGATGCAAGGTGCTCGTCATCGCCCTCCTCCCTGATCTCCGTGTCGGCGAGGATCACCAGGATCGTACCGTCGGCCAGGAGCACCGTGCCGGCTCCCTCGTCGACGCTCGTGACCAGGCTTTCGAACTCGATTTCCTCGTCAGTGCCGTCGTTTTCCTCTTCGAGGTCGGTGACGCCATCGGACGATCGGATCTCTATTTCGAGTCCTAGCACCCGGAGAAGCGCGTCCGGGGGCGGCGCGTCGACCAGGACCAGGTTGTCGCCGTCAATGTTGATCTTGATCTTGGAATCGTCGGCCTCATCGTCAATTTCAAGAGAGGTCGCGAAGAACATCGCGTCGTCGGGAGCCTGCGGCTCGAGGGGAGGTGGCCGCTTCGCCTCGATGGCCGGCGGCGTACCGGCCGCCAGCGCGTCCTCGATTCGAGACACGAACTCCGCCATCCCCAGGTCGACGCCGGTCTCCGAGCGAAACAGGGTCGATCCGTCGAACGTTACGACGAAGTCGGCCAGCGCGAGCGTCACGGTTCCGGCAACGCCGTCGACGGCCGTGACCGCGCTCTCGATTTCCTCGAGGTCGTTCAGTTCCTCGGTTTCCTTCACCTCGACCTCGCGTGCGATCAGCGTGCCGTCCATCAGCTTGATCTCCACGCGCGTCGGGCCGGCATCCGTGCTTCCCAGTAACGCCTCGAGAGTGATGGTCTGGGAGAACGCCGTGCCCCCCTCACCGACTGGTCCCAGCGTGCTCTCGCTGCAGGCGGTCATGCCGCTAATGCCGAGCGCGATGATCCCGACGTATGTCGTCTTCATGATCGCTTGTTCTCCGTTCAATTGGTTCGCCCCAACGGCTCGATTCCGCCGTCCCGATTCGTCGAGCCTCCTCAGCCCGGTCGATCTCCGGTCGAGCATGCCCCATGCCTGCATGCGCCGAACTGCCAAAGCGTTGCGGCACAAGGCGATACGACGCGCCGGAGGGCCGAGACCTGTGTTCAGGGAGTGTCCGAAGACGATACAAGTGTTCCGGAGTGGAACTACTGTGCCGGTCGAATCGTCCAGCGTCCGGCGCCGGCGGCCCACCCGGAGACATCGACCGAAACGTCGGTCAGGGACGGATGTACCACGAACGGCTGGTCGAAATACCACAGGAAGGCGTACGGGTAGGCTGCCGCGACACCGTCGGCAGCCTCGCGCCAGAATGGGGCGGCGGCCGATGCATCCGTCTGCGCGAGCGCCGAGCTAATCGCACCGGCCACGCCAGGGTCGTCGAATCCCACGACGTTTAGTGGCGAGGCCGGATCCAACCAGAACGTGGACATGTCAGGGTCCAGCGCGACCTGCCAGCCCATCAGCGCAGACTGGTATTCGCCGCCCAGCATACGCCCGAAGAGCGAGTTGAACTCCTGGGACCTCACCGCGACCTCGACGCCGACCTCGGCCAGTTGGGCCTGGATGATTTCGGCCGCGTCCTCGCGCCGATCGTTTCCGGCGGGGACGATCATCTCGAACGACAGGGCCCCGGTCTCAGCGAAACCAGCCTCCGCGAGCAGGGCTCGGGCCCGATCGGGGTCGTGTAGAGGCTCGTGCGGGGGAAGGCTTCGCAGAGCAGCGAAGAGCGACCCATAGGGACCCCACGCGGGCTCGGCAAAGCCATCGAGGTCGAGAGCCGGGATGAGGGCGTCCCGATCGATCGCCAGGGACAGCGCTTCGCGAACCCTCGCGTCACCGAACGCTTCGTTCCCGGCGGGGTTCCACGCGATGTAGTCATACCCGCGCTGGGGGATGGACTGCACGCGGAACCCCTCTTCCGAAAGGTCGCGCGTGACCCGAAACGAGTTGAACTGGGCGGCGTGAATCTCACCCGCTCGAAGCTCCGCGGCACGGCTGCCCTCGTCGGGCACCACCCGAACTACGAGACGATCGAGGCGGGCCGGCTCGGCCGCTTGATCGTTGCGCAGAAACACGACCCGGTCGTCGGGAATCCACTCACTCAGACGGAAGGGTCCGCTCACCGGAAGGGCCGCGTAGTCCATTCCGTCCGGGAGCGGCAACCCGCCCGACAACCGTTCGCGCGGGATTGCTGCGAACACGTGCTCCGGCAGAACTCCGACGCCCGTGTCGAACACCATGCCCGGGTACGGCGCGTCGAAATGGAACACGACCGTCGTGTCGTCCGGCGTGCCGATCGAATCGATTCGCGCCGTCACGGACGAAAGCGGGAGCGCCAGCGCCGTATCCGCCAGGAGCGCAAACGTGAACGCGACGTCCGCCGAGCGAACGGCCCGCCCGTCCGACCATCGCCGCTCGGGGTCGAGGTGATAGGTGAGCGTGGCTCCGTCGACGTCCCAGCTGCGCGCGAGACCGGACGGGTGGCCGGGTAGATACGTGAGCGCCCCGTCCTCCCACTCGCCGAAGTTCAGTCCCGGGTAGAGCAGGGCGCCGATCTCGAAATCCAGGGCGACGGCCGCGAGCGGAGGCAGCACCGTCGTGGCCGCCGCCGGAACCCCGACGACCGCGGTGCCGCCAGTTTCGAGAGGCTGCGCGACGGGAACGTTCTCCGTCTGGCAGCCCACGACCCAGGACGTCGCGATGAGCACCATCGCCTCGAGGCGGCTGCGGGCCCGAACGTGCTCAGATCGTACAGGAATAGAGTGTCTCCACTTCTTCAGCCGCCTCCTAGAACGGGAACATGAGGGGGACCGCGAACACGATGATCGTGAGCAAGATGATGGTGAGCGGCGTACCCACTCGCAGAAAGTCGTTCGAGCGGTAGCCGCCGGCTCCCATGACGAGGAGGTTCGCCTTCTGGCTGAACGGCGTCATGAAGGCGGCGGACGCGGCGAGACTGATCCCCATCATCATCGGATAGGGGCTGATGTCGAGCCCCACGGCCGCCTGAAGGACCACGGGTGTCATGAGAACGACGGCGGGGGCGCCGTCGAGCCCCTGGCTCAGCAGGCTGGCCATCACCACGAGGGCCGCGAGCGTCGGGTAGGGCCCCAGGGGGCCGGCCACCGCGATGATGGTGTCGGCCAGCAACTGCGCGGCTCCGGTCCGCTCCATCGCTACCCCCACGGGCAGGACGGCGGCGACGAGGAACACGACCCTCCATTCGATTGCCCGGTACGCCTCCTCCATGGTGAGGGTGCGCGCCAACAGGACGAGCGAAGCCGCGGTGAACGCGGCGACGTGGATGGGTTGAAAACCGCCGACGACCAGCGCCACCATTACCGCCAGCCCCCCGATCGCGTATTTCGCCCGCCTCGTCCGTCGCAGGGGCTGGTCCGCCCCGGACAACACCAGAAAATCGGGGTTGGTGGTCAGCAACTGGATCCTGTCACGCGGCCCGTGCAGAAGCAGCGCATCTCCGAACCGAAGTGCCTCCCCGGTGAGGTCCATATGCACCGGTCTGCCGCCTCTCCACAGCGCGAGCACGAGGAGTCCGAAGCGACCGCGAAAATCCAGTTCTCCGAACGTGCGCCCCAGAAGGGACGACCGGGGTGCTATCGCCACTTCGGCCACGCCGACGTCCTCGGACTCGATCGAGGCGTCCTCATCCGGCGGCTCGAGCTCCACATCTCGCAGTTCGGTAAGGTGGAGAAGCGCCTCGGGGTCGCCCGCGACCAGGAGCCGATCTCCCACCTCGAGGACCTCCCCGGGCGACACGGCCAGGACGGTCTCGCCGTTGCGGATGAGGCCGGCAACAGTAAGTCCGACCAGCTCGCCGAGACGGCTCCGCGCGATGGTAGACCCGACCAGTTGGGAGCCCTCGGGGACCCGAATCGCGAAGAAATGGTCCTGAAGGTCGCGAACGACCCGGAGCCCGCGCTCCAACACGGTGAAGTTCGACCCTTCGGAGAGCCCTTCGAGATCCTCCCGCTTGCCGAGGGCCAGGATCTCATCTCCCGTGGACAGCACGGTGTCCGCAAGATGGGTCCGGTACAGCAATCCGTCGCGGCACACTGCTACGACGACCAGGCCGAACCGCTGACGAAACGCCAGATCCCGAAGGCTCTTCCCCACGACCGTCGAACCAGGGGTCAACCCGAGCCGCACCGCGCCCACGCCCTGGAGGGGGCGGGGTACGCGCTCGATTTCCGCCTTCTCCACGTCCAGATCGCGGAGGCGGAGAAGTCGCCGAATATCATCGATCTCGCCGTCCACGAAGAGGACATCACCGCTTCGAAGGACGGCGTCACCCTCAGGGGCCATCCGCCGGTTACCGCCCCGCACGATCGCGAGGACCTTGAAGCCGAGCGTGTTCCCGAGCCGCGTGTTGGCGAGCGTCTGGCCGTCGAGCGGGGAGTCCGGGGCGATGCGGATCGAGAAGAGGCGCTTGTCGAGCTGGTACACCTGCCGCAGTTCACCGGAACCGCTTTCGGCCGGACCACGACGCACGCCGGGCGGCAACAGCTTGCGGCCGATCGTCAGCATGAAGACGATGCCGACCGCGAGGATCACGAGACCGACGGGAGCGAAGTCGAAGAGGGTGAAGGCCTCGAGTCCGTTATCGTCCAGCAGTTGCGCGGCGATAATGTTGGGAGGGGTCCCGACGAGTGTGGTCGTCCCCCCGAGGACCGCCGCGAACGCCAGCGGCATGAACAGACGCGAGGGATCGATCCCCGTGCGGGCTGCGATCGCCCCGACCGCCGGCATCATCACCGCCGTGGCGGCGATGTTGTTCATGAACGCCGACAGCCCCCCGGTGACGAGCATCAACACGGCCACAAGCCGCACCTCGCCGTCACCCACGAGGCGGTGGACCCGTCCTCCGATGAGATCCGCCACCCCGGTCTCGAGCAGGGCCGCGCCCACGATAAACACCGAGAGCATCGTGATCACGGCGGGCGAAGAGAACCCCATGAAGGCTTCGCCCGGCGTCAGGTATCCTCCGAAGATGAGGATGACCAGCCCGAGAAACGCCGTGAGATCGACGGGCAGCTTCTCGGTCAGGAACAGGTATACCATCGCTCCAAGGAGAGCGAACAGAAACGCGATCTCGATGGTCATCGACTCATACTAGCCCACCAACCGGTTAACGGCCTGCACGCACTGCCGAGGGGTGTCGCGACGGGAACTTCGGCAGCTCGGACCCTGTTGGTCTGCAGACTTCCCACCGTGGAGAATGACGGGTGACACTCGAGTTCTGGTTCATGTTTCCCATTTCCGTGCTCATCGCCACTGTGGCGATGTCGTCCGGCGTGGAGGGGGCCACGTTCTTCGCGCCTCTCTTCCTGCTCGCCCTCGGGCTCCCACCCGAAATCGCGATCGGTACCGGTCTCATCACCGAGGTTTTCGGGTTCGCGAGCGGTGTCACTGCATACGTCCGACGGGGATTGATCGACTACCGCCTCGCACGGTCGCTCCTCGTGGCGACGGTTCCCATGGCGCTCCTGGGCTCCTGGGTCGCCGGGGTGGCGAACCCCGAGATGCTCAAGGGCGTCCTTGGCGTCGGGCTCTTCGCCGTCGCCTTTAGTTTCCTCCGCCCGCCTTCCGCGGACGCGGTGGCTCGGGCAGACGCGGCCTCCCGAGTGGCGCAGGGGCGCCCGGCGGAGTCGCGCCTCGTTTCCGCGAACGGGGAAGTGTTCCGGTACTCCGTGTGTAATCGTGGGGAGGGCATGCTGTTGGCCGGACTGGGAGCGACATTCATGGGGATGATCTCGACGGGCCTCGGCGAGCTCAACGCGTACTTTTTGCTACGCCGCTGCAGGGTGCCGAGCGAGGTGGCCGTGGCCACGAGCGTGCTGGTCGTGGCCATCACCGCACTCGCGGCTGCCGGAAGTCATCTCCTCCGATTCACTCGGGAGGGCGGAGCCGTGATCGACACGGTGCTGAGCCTCGTGATCTTTACGGTACCGGGCGTAATCATAGGAGGACAGGTCGGCGCGGCCGTTGCGAGCCGAATCCCGCAGCACGCCCTCGAACGTGCACTGGGGTTCCTGTTCCTGTTCGTCGGAGGCCTGCTACTGGTCAACGTCGCCTTCGGGTGACCCGAAGACCGCGTTCCGGCAGCCTTCTACTCCTGCAGCCGCAAGATGAAGAGTCCCTCTCGCGAGCTCGTCACGACGATCGCCCCGCTGGCGAAGAACGGATAATTGGACCACGACCCGCCGAACACCGGATCGTCCGTCTCCGGCACCGTGTCGAAGAAGCCGGCCTCCACGGGGTTCGCCGGATCGGACACGTCCAGGATCCGGATGCCGAACGCGTAGTTCGAGGAATACACCCGACCCTCGTGGACATAGAGATTGTGGTCGATCGCGGCCGTCGGCCCGAGGTGCTCCTTCACGAGCACCGGACCCTCCAGGTCCGTCACATCCCACACCAGCATGCGTGTCTTCGCGACCCTCCCGCTGAACTCGTCGATCTCGTCGTTCTGGTAGAAGAACCGGTGATCTTCGCTCAGCCATCCCTGGTGCACATACCCGAAGTCCGGGTATCTCCCGATCCCGAGCGTCGTCGGGTTCGCCTTGTCGCTCACGTCCGAGATGACGATCGCGGTCTCGTTCGCACCGAAGCACACCTCGCGGCCCTGGTGCTGGACGTCGGGGCCGCGGTACACAACGCACTGAACGTCATGGGTATAGCCGGCTCCGCCTCTGCCGGTGCCGGGTTCGGCGAAACAGCCCACGAAGACCGGGCTCGTCGGGCTCGCGAGGTCGAGCATGTGGAGCCCCCCATCGCACGTATTCCCGCCCGAACTGCTGCCCACCGCGTAGGCGAATCCGGTCTCTTCGTTGATCGCGAGGTTGTGGACGCTGCCCACGCCCATATAACGCCCGTCTTCCGTGAGCACCGTGAAGTCCTGCAGATCCCGAAGACGCGTCAGGTCGAGAATCTGGATTCCGTGTCCGGGCGACGCGTCGGCGACGATGTACGCGTAGTCGGCGTACACCTTCACGTCGCGCCACGTGCTCGACGAGGTGGGCGATGCGAGTCGGGCGATCGGCCGCGGCGCGTGCGGCTCGGACAGATCCAGGATCGTGAGACCGTTGCGTCGCCCGACCAGGGCGTACTCCGTGCCGGTCACCGGATCGGTCCAACCCCAGACGTCGTTCACCGACGCGACGTTCGGCACGCCGGGCTCGAGGTCGACCAGCTGCACGTACGCCCACAGGTCGACGCGATCGCACGGGAACTGGTTTGCCGTCCCGCCGACGCAACGCGCCTGCAGCTGGAGCGCGAGCCCGTCGTCACCCGGTCCCGTCGGGTCGCCGCCGCAAGCGGCGAGCGCGAACGAAACGACGATGAGTGGTAGCGTGTGCTTCATGATGGTTCTCTTTTGGCCCGGAAAGTGGACGAGCGTTCCGCTGGTAAACGGGTGACGGGTCGCTTCTGAGACTCCCCGACCCGCTCCGCACCCCAGGCACCTGACCTGCGGCGGCCTACCATGCTATCATGCCGGCATGAATAGAAAAATGAACCTCGCACCGTTACTGCTCGTCCTCGCGATCGCCACCCCGGTCCTGGCCCAGGATTCCTCGCCCGGAGCAGCTGATACGGCATACGTGGCCGGCGACTACAGGGTGTTCACCGGAGCCGGCGAACCGGCATCGCTCGATGATTTGATCGCCGAGATGGGACGGGTCCAGGTAGTCTTCGTCGGAGAGACGCACGACGATCCGACGGGGCACATGCTCGAGGCCGAGCTGCTCCGTCGGGCCTACGAGACGTACGGCACCGCGGGGGCGGACGGCGGATCCGCCCGTCCCGTGGCCCTGTCGCTCGAGTTCTTCCAGAGCGACGTGCAGCCGATCCTGGATGAGTACCTCGCGGGCCTGATCTCGGAGAAGTCGTTCCGAGCGGCCAGCCGGCCATGGCCGCGCTACGAGACCGACTATCGGCCCCTGATCGAGTTCTCCAGGGAAAACGGCGTGCCCGTGGTCGCGGCGAACGCTCCGCAACGTTACACGAGCCGTGTGGGCGCGAACGGCCGCGAGTCACTCGAGGACCTGAGCCCCTGGGCGCTCGCGTTCCTGCCGCCGCTGCCCTACGGACAGCCCTCCACGGCGTACCGCGACCAGTGGATCCAGGTCATCTCCGGTGTGATGGAAGAGGAAGGGTTGAAGTGCGGGCGCCCCATTCCCGAGACCGCGGAAGGCGAACCGGCCGCGCACGCGGCGGCACCCTCGGGAACGCATAACAACATGGGGAATCAGCTGCACAGTCAGACGCTGTGGGACGCGTCGATGGGGTACCGTGTGGCCCGCCATCTGGAGCAGCAGCCCGACGCGCTCGTCCTCCACATGGTCGGCAGCTTCCACGTCGCGCGCGGCACCGGCACGCCCGAGCACCTCGAAGCCTACCGGCCGGGTACGTCGCGCATGATCGTCGTCCTCCGCCCGGTGGAAGACGTCGACGCGTTCGAGCCAGCACCGGCCGGCGAGTGGGGCGACTTCGTGATCCAGACCGACAAGTCCCGAACCCTCGAGGAGATCGAGTGCCGGGCCTATCTGGCGGAGTTGGACGGGGAGTGATCGCCACAGCCCTCTAGCCGAACGAACGGAACTGGCCCGGCTAGCCGAGTACGCGACTCATGATCTCGATGTCCGTCTCGAACGAGGCCGGGTCGAGGGGGCCGAACGAGAAGCGGAAAAAGTCGCGCAGCGGAGACTCGTCGCCGCGCCGCGCCATGTCGCAATCCGTGCCCTTGAGGATCGCCGCGCCTTCGGCGAACAGCCGCCGATTGAACTCCTCCGCGGCGAGCCCTCCGGGAAGCCGACACCAGTGGTAGAAGCCCCCGTCGCCCGTGAACAACTCGAGACCCAGCCTCTCGAACGCTTCCCCGTACCGCTCCCGCTGGCCGCGATAGAACGTCGGGACGGCCTCTCGTGCCAGCGCGACCCGCTCTTCGCCGAACAGCTCACACGCGTAGAGTTGAGACGGGTGCGACACGCCCCCCATGCCGAACGACGAGAAATTTCCGAGGATCTCGACATGCTCGCGCGAGGCGACGATCCAGCCGATACGGATGCCCGGGGCCTGTAGTCCCTTTGTCGCCGCACCGACGATGAAGACGTTCGACTCGTCGATGTCCCGCACGTAGCGAAGCGCGCTCACCGGGGGTTCGTGGAACAGTTCGTAGGCCTCGTCGATGAGCAGCCCGGTGTCATCGCCGTCGCTCGCCGCCCGCACCAGCGCCTCCAGCTCCTCGCCGTCCCGGGTGATCCCTGTAGGGTTGCACGGGTTGCTCAGGAGGATGAGTCGTCGCCCACCATCGGAATCGCCCACGTAGTCCTGGATCGAAGGCGCGAACCCGTTTTCCACGCCACTCGACACGAGCGTGTACGGACGCCCGAACAGTTCGAGCATGTCGTAGTACGGCGTGTACTCGGTCGAGGCGATCCGGATCGTGATGTCCGGCTCCAGGAAAAGCAGCGACGCAATGAGCCCCGGCCGGCCGCCCGCGAACACCATGACGTTCTCGGCCTCGATGCCGGCACCGTACGCGCCGCGGTAATACGCGGCGATAGACTCGCGGAGCGCCGGCATGCCCCACGCCTTCGGATACCGGAGATCGTCGGAGGTGATGGCGACCGTCGTCGGAAGCGCGGGGCCGCCCGGCAGCTGGACGGTGCGCGGGAACCCCTGGCTCCAGGGGTGCGTCCCCGGCTCGCCCATGTAGGTACCGAACGCGTCGAGAAACGCGTACAGAGTCTCGTAAATGCCCATGGGGGGCACGTGATTCAGGAACACGTTGGGGCCCGGGGAAAGTGTGTGATCGGGATACCACGCTCGGCAATCGAAGTCTACACTGGCCGCGATCGGCAGAACCAGCAAGTCGCGTCGATGCGCGCCCCGGGTAGAAGGCGATCGCCGCTTGACGTCCGCCCATGGCTCGCGAACGTTGGGTGTCGAATTCGCACACTCCTCGTCGAGTCACGGGTGCCCCTGGATGTGCAAGCCGAAGTGGAAAAAAAGGCTCTTGGCCGTTCTGGTCCTGGCCTTCGTCATCCAGTCCAGCCTGGTCTACTCCGATGAGCGGCACGAACCGTTGTCGGAGTCGGCGCTGGCCGGTCGGGCCCTGTGGCACCGCCACGCCTGTCAAACGTGCCACCAACTGTACGGTCAGGGGGGCTTCCTCGGGCCGGATCTGACGAATGCCGCAAGCCGGGTCGATTCGATCCGGCTCTCTTCGCTTCTCCAGGTGGGCAGCGGACAGATGCCCGCACTCAGGCTTACCGATGCCGAGGTCGCGTCCGTGTCCGCCTTCCTGAGCGCGATGGATCGCCCCGAGATCGGACGCGGGCAGCTACGACTCGGAAGCGCGGAAGAAGGGGGATTGCAGGCGAGCTTCGAGCGCTCCGTGACGGAGGGTCTCGCCGACGCCACCGACGAGGCTGCCGCCGGGTTCGAACTCGTCAGGGGCCGGGTGTGCGCCGCATGCCACTACCCCTTCCAGACGTCGCCGGTCGGGGCCCCGGACCTGTCGACGGTCGTGGGACGGCTGTCCGCAGACTCGCTGGCTCAGGTGCTGACTATCGGCCGGCCGGCGAAGGGCATGCCGCCGCCGATCCCGCCGCTGACCGACGCCGAACGCTCCGAAGTGACGGCCTATCTCACGTTCTTGAGCCGGCGGAGCACCGCACTCCGCGAGCGAACCGACGACCTCGCGGGCGGGCGGCGCCTGGAATGGCGGCGCCTGCCCTGGTGGGAGTTCCCGTGACGGACAGGCCCGCGGCGACGCACCACGGCGAGTCGCCGGTCACGGAGGGCGCCGAGCCCTGGCGGCCGTTCGCCGATGGTCACCCGGTCCAGCAGTTCGCGACGCTGACGTTCATCCGCGGCGGGCTGGTCGCGATCGGCGTGGTGATCGCGGCCGGCATCCTCACGGCTCTGTATTCGGTGCCTTCCCTGGCGCCGGCCTTCCAGTCGATCGGGCTCGACCTTCGTCAACTGCGACCCCTGCACACCGCCTTCGCCGCCGCGTGGATCTTCCTCGGGGGCGTCGCAGTGGTGCACCGCTTCCTACAGGACCACGGACCGCCGACCCCCGGCGTACGTCTCAGACTCCGCATCCAGGTCGCGTGCTGGGCGATCGCGGGAATCGGCATCATCGGCTCCCTTCTGTTCGGCATCGGTTCGGGCAGAGAGTACGTCGGCTTCCACCCGATCTTCTCGCTCTTCATCCTCGTCGGGTGGGTGTGCTACGCGTGGAACTTCTTCCTCATCGCGGGCCCCCGATTCTGGGAAGGGCCGGTCTATCTGACGATGTGGGGCGTGGGGATGCTGTTCTTCATCGTCACGTTCCTCGAGCAGCACGCCTATCTCATCTCCGGCGTCTTCGGAGACCCCGTGCTCGATCTCCGGATCCAGTGGAAGGCGGTCGGCACGCTGGTAGGGAGTATGAATCTCTTCGTCTACGGCTCGGTGATCTACATCGGCGAGCGTATCTCGCGAGACGGTTCATACGGACACTCGAAGACCGCATACGCGCTTCTCGGCGTCGGACTCCTGAACTCGTTCACGAACTTCGCGCACCACACCTACCACCTGCCCGAGCGTGAGTTGGTAAAATGGATCGCCTTCGTGGTGAGCATGCTGGAGATCATCATCCTCGCCCGCGCCGTGTTCGATCTATGGACCATGGCGCGGAAACCGAAGGACCACGCGTTCTGTGCCGCCAGGGGGTTCTTCCACGCCGCCAAGTGGTGGTCCGTCGCGATCATCTTCAGCGCGGTCCTGCTGTCAATCCCGCCGCTGAACTCGATCGTCCATGGCACGTACGTCGTACCGGGGCACGCCATGGGAGCCATGATCGGGATCGACAGCATGATCCTGTTGGGCGCGATCATCTGGATTCTCAGCGAGCACCTCCAGGCACGAGAGGGAGAGGCCGCCTGGGAAACTCTGCACACCCGGCCGATCCGCCGGATCGTGCTCGGGCTCAACCTTTCGGTGGCTTCGCTCGTGCTATGGCTTCATGTGGTCGGCGTGGCGACCGGCGTCACTCGTGGGACGTTCGCTCCGAACGAAACCTACGTGCCGCCCGGTTGGGTCACGGCGTATGGCGGAATCGGGTTCGCGGTCACGGGATCGCTCACCCTGGTCTTCTTCGTTCTCCTGCTCATGAAGCTGTGGCCGCCGGCGTTCCGGTACTTCTGGGTCGCCCCCGAACGGGGGTAAGCGGCCACCAGGCCTCACTCGCGCCAGCGAACCATGTCGGGCGTGATCTCATCGACCGTCCGCGCGCCGAGCAGCGCCATCGTCCGCCGGAACCCTTCGTCCAGCCACTTCAGGACGAGGTCGACGCCCTGCTCTCCCCCGGCGCCGAGCGCGTAGAAGTAGGCGCGGCCCGCGAGGCAGGCTTTCGCTCCCAGCGCCACCGCCTTCGCGATGTCGCTCCCTCGACGGATGCCGCCGTCGATCATCACGTCGAGCCGATCGCCGACGAGATCGGCCACCGGGGCCAGTAGCTCGAGCGTTGGCGGCGCGTCGTCGAGCTGGCGGCCGCCGTGGTTGGAGATGACGATCCCGTCGACCCCGGCATCCGCAGCCAGGACGGCGTCCTCGGTCGTCTGGATGCCCTTGATGACGATCGGCCCGTCCCACATCGAGCGTAACCAGTCCACATCATCCCAGGTGAGCTTCGGGTCCATCTGCTCGCCGATGTACTCGGCCAGCGCCATGGCGTCCACCCCGCCGGCGTCGCGAGCCTCGGCGCTGACCGCGCTGGCGAAGGAGATCGGCTCGGATCGGATGAAATCCCACGTCCACCCCGGGTGGAGGATGCCGTCGATCACGGTGTCGAGCCCGAGTTGGGGCGGGAGCGTGAAGCCGAACCGCACGTCGCGTTCGCGTCGGCCGAGCACGGGGACGTCAACCGTGAAGAGGATCGCCTCGTACCCCGCCGCCTTCGCCCGCTCGAGCAGCTCCTTCACGAGGCCCCTGTCTTTCCACACGTACACCTGGAACCACTTCGCGCCGTCGTTGACCGAAGCGACTTCCTCGATCGAGCGCGTGCCCAGGGTAGAAAGGCTGTAGGTGATCCCCGCTCGTGCCGCCGCTCGTGCCACCGCGAGTTCCCCCTGCGAGTTCGCGATCCGGCTGAACCCGGTGGGCGCGAGGATGAGCGGCAGCTTTTTCCTCTTCCCGAGGACGGTCGTCGACGTATCGACGTCCGTGACATCCCTGAGAATCCGCGGCGCAAACTCGAGTCGCGTGAAGGCGTCGCAGTTCCGGCCGTTCGTGCGCTCGTCTTCCGCGGCCCCGTCGATGTACCCGAACACGCCGCGTGGCAGCCGTTTCTTCGCCAGCAGACGCAGATCTTCCACGCTGGCGCAGCGGGCCAGCCGCCGCGCGACGGGGTCCGCCTCGAACTTCCTGAATTTCATTACCGAGCGGAGTGTCTTGAACATGGACCTTTCCAGCTTGCGGGCCGTCCGGGCCCTGGATGGAAGGCGACCGGCTCCTCAAGTTGGCGGCCACACGACGCGGCGATCAAGGGCACGTCCCCGATGCGGCGCGGGGGCCGTCGGGTCAGGGGGAATCCGCCCGGCTGGCGGCCCGCACGTCGAAACGGACGATATAGGGGATGTCGAGCTCGTCGCGGTCCATGCCCCACACCACGTCAACCATGGCCCACAGCGGGCGGAAGTCGTGCGGGAGGGTTACCCGTCCGTGGACATCGCCGTTCGGGTCGAGCACGAGCCAGCGGGTGGTTTCGGGGTCACGGTCCGCGAGGGCGAGCCAGGTCGACCCGTCGTGGCCGATCAAGACCCGGTCCACAGCGGGCGCGTGGTCGGGGATGACCATCGTCTCTCGAATCGCGGCCTCGGCGCGACGGGCGGTGGCGAATCCGATGCTGACGAGCTGTTCGGTCAGCCCGACGACGAAGCTGTCGACATACGCCGGATCGATCGCGACCGGGTCATATCCATACCCCCGCCGCCACAGAGTATCGCCGTCGACCGAGAGCTTCGTCACCGTGATCCCGGGATCGGCCGCATCGACGACGCGATCCACCATCACCGCCTCCATCCGCGCGGGCGAAACCCTGAACAACGGGTTGTACGCGAACGGGATCGGGGCCGTCGTCATCTCCGACAGATCGAGAATCAAGCTCCACCCGATGAAGGAGTGGATGGCGACGGTGTCGAGGACCTCTCCATCGAGGCCGAAGCGGACGATCGGCGTCTCGGTGATCTTCTCCCACCCGGGGTTCATCTGGCTGAGGCCGTACTCCCCGATGACCGATCCGTCGGAGAGCGCCCACTGCGGGTGGGGGGTCCGCAGGAACGGGTGATCCGACGCCTGCTTGCGGACCGTCTGAACTTCGAGGACGGTGCCGTCCAGGTCGAATCGCGTGATGCGCGAGTTCCGGGAGTCCCACACGCGGAGCTCGTCGTTCTCGATGCTCATGCTCGTCGTCGTCTGGAACTCGCCCGGCCCGTCGCCTCTTCCCCCGAACGTCACGAGCGGCGTGCCGTCGGCCGCGTGCACGCGGATCTGTCGATCGCGGCTGTGCATGGTGACGATCCGCCCGTCGGAGGCGATCTCGAGCGCGCGAATCGACGTGAGGGCCGTCTCGGGGTCGTCCACGCTCCCGATCCGCAGGGTCTCCTCGGCAACCAGCGGCGGGACCGTACCGTCGTCCCGGTCCGAACCGACATTGACGCCGCAGCCGACGACCAGAACGACCACACCACAAATTGCGGTCGAGCATGGTTTGCGACGGATCGGCATGACGAATCTCCTTCGCGCGACAGAAACCGGACGCTCCAACGTGCGTGCGACCGGCTCGCCGGTGAAAGACCTCCTCAGAAGTTGGTGGGCACTCCGAGAGCCGCCTGGCTTCGAGCCCGCTGGATCTGCCCCTCGTCGAGACGCCGCCGATCCTGCGAGGCGCAACTCGGCGACATGAGATTCCCGGCGGGAGTGCAGGGTACGTGCGAGAGGGTCAGCGAGTGCCCGAGTTCGTGAGCGAGGATTCGGCCCGGATCGCCGAGACCGGCGGGATCGATCTCGGACGTGACGACCATCGGAATCGAGGGGAAGTAGACGCCGGGTCCGCCGGTGACGGTGAGGTCGCGCACGATGAACACGTCCCACGCGCTCGAGAGCTGCCCGCGCGGGAAGACGGAAGCGAGCAGAGTGGACGTCAACGGGATCACCCCCTGAAGGGCTTGCTCGAACGCGTCCTCCGCTTCCGCGGGTTCGCGCACGACGGACTCGAGCTGCCACTCGACGTCGCCCTGGGCCCAGATTTCGTTGACCCTGGCAAGGAGCGCGGCCACCTCCTGGTCGCTGAACGTCCCGGCGATGTTCGCGAGCCGCGATGAAAGCACGTGGACACGCACGGGGAGCCGCAGGGTCGGCAGGCCGGGATCAGGAGGGCCCGCCGGGTTCGGACTGTCGCCGCACGCGGAAGTGAGCGCCGCGGCGATCAACATCAGCCCGACTCTACCCGATGTTACGCTGGATCTGTCCATGCTTCTCCTCGGTCCGAAAACACACCGCCGTGTTTTCGAGAACCGAGGAAGGTCGGGACGGGTTCCGGCGGCTTCCTACGCGAGCGAGATGAGGTACGCGACGCTGGTCCCCGTGAGCAGCGCGAGACCAATCCACGAGACCGTTCGCATGACGCGGCCGGGCTGGTGCTCGACCGGCACGTC
Organism: Gemmatimonadota bacterium; assembly: GCA_048060725.1. Lineage (GTDB taxonomy): Bacteria > Gemmatimonadota > Gemmatimonadetes > Palauibacterales > Palauibacteraceae > Palauibacter. Next base: position 18,067 of record JBGMQU010000035.1, read on the forward strand.
CGACGACGTGACCGCTGTCAGATTCAGGTAGCCGAGTACGGGAGCCGTGAGGAACGCGACGGTCGTGGCGAAATCGACCATCGTCGTGAGATTGCCGACGAACAGCCATACGACGAGGATCACGATGAGTGCCAGTACCAGCGTGATCCCCCAATAGAGCTTCTCTACGCGCCGCGGCACCTCCTCGTCGCGCGAAGTCCGGAGAGTCATCACCGTTCGCTCGATCGCGCGCGGGTACCCGTCGAGCACGGCCAGAGTGGTCGAGAACATCGTCGTGACCGCCGCCACCAGCACGAACGGCCGCGACCAACCGCCGAGCGTCTCGCTGTACAGGTCGACGAGTTGGGTCGAGAACACCGCCCCCGAGGCGCTCAACTCGACGTCTGTCCCGTACAGGACGGCGGCACCGAGAGAGACGAACGCGATCGCGAGGACTCCCGTTCCGATATATCCGATCGCGAAATCACGCTTCGCGTTCGCGACGGACGTTTTGACGCCCATCGTCCTGTCCTTCTCGAGCGTCCACAGGCTGCTCCAGACGGCGACGTCGACCGGGGAGGGCATCCAGCCGATCAGCGCGAGAAGAAACGCGAACGGAACGACCGTGCCGATCAGATCTCCTGGCCACAGCGAGACCGTCGACGCGTCCACGCGCGGGAGCGCCACGATTACGGCAACCACGGTCGAGATGAGGAGGAAGACGAGGATGACCTTGATCGACAGATCGAGGCCCCGGTATTTGCCGATATAGAGCATGGCGATGCATACCGTCAGAATCGCGATGCCCGTCAGCGTCACCGGCCAGGTGGCGCCGAAGGCGTAGCCGGTCAGATACGACGTGAACATGAGGATCGCTGCCAGCGCGATCATGGCCGAGACCAGCGTGATCGCGAGGTAGAGCCACAACGCCCAGCGTCCGATACGCCGGTAGCCCTCGACGAGGCTGTTCCCCGTCGCCGCGGCGTACCGCGCCCCGTACTCGAAGAACGGGTACTTGAAGGCCAGCGCGATCACGATAATGCCGACGAGCGCGAATCCAGCCTGCGCGCCGGCGCGGGTCGACTGAACGAGGTGTGACACGCCGATCGACGTGGCGGCCCAGACAAGCCCGGGACCGAAGCTTTTCCAGAAGCTCGAGGGGCGAGCCGGTGAATCGCTGTTCGTCATGCGAGGGCACCCTCGTTGGCGACGCCAGGTCTGCTTGTCGCCAACGAAGGTGCGGGAATCAGGCGCCGGGCACTATCCGTCCAGCCGAACGAGCTCCACTCGCCGGTTGTTCTGTCTGCCTTCCGGTGTGTCGTTGCTGTCCACCGGGGTCGACTCGCCGAATCCCTGAGACTCGAGCCGGTCGGCCTCGATCCCGTAGGTTTCGATCAGAAACCGCCGCACCGAGTCGGCGCGCCGGTCGGATAGCGTCTGGTTGTAGTCTTCCTCCCCGGTCGAATCCGTGTGGCCCTCGATCCGGATGCGCAGATCCGCATGATCCTGGAGCATGATGCCGATTTCCTTCAGCGTCGGCGTCGATTCCGGGCGAAGCTGCGCGGAGTTCACCGCGAAGAGGATGCCCTGCGTCGACACTCGTCCGTCCGCGGCGAGGTCCTCGTAGAGATCCCTCCCGCCGCCGGCGACTCGAATCTCGCCGATGTAGATCGCCTCTCTCTCCGACGGAGAGTAGGTGGCGATGAAGTAGATCTCGTTGGTCCTGCTGAACTCCACAGTCGGGATGTTCGCCACGCGCTGCTCGCCCATGTAGACCTTTGCGTAGCTGCCATCCACCATGAAACGGAGCGGGACCAGACCCTCGGCGACCGGATCGAATCGCTGCGTCGACCTCACTCCGCTCTTACTCGCGTGCTCGATCCCGGTGCCCTGACGTGCGCTCACCTGAACGACGTTGCCCTGGATAGTCTGCCAGCTGCGACCGGCTACCGGCGGCGAGGTGGAAATGACGAGCGTCTGGTTCAGTCCGCCCAGGTACAACTCCACCTCGATCGTGAACCGCTCGGGCAGCGTGCGCGGCAGGTTGATCTTGAAGGCGGCGCCCCGCGGCCCGGTCGTGCGAAACAGGCGTCGTCCCTGCCATTCGACGATGTCCCAGTTGCCCGAAATGAACCCCATCCTGCGCGGAAAGTCCCCCACGCGGTCCGTCTCGTAATCTTCGAAGAAGAGGACTTCCTTCCCCGGGATGAAGTCGTAGTTGGCCCACGCCCCTTCACCGGGACGCGCGAGATCGCCGTCGGCCTCCTGTTCGTCCGAGAGATTGACCCCCGCCTGGTCGGCGGCCTTCTGCCGCTCCGTGATCGGCCCTCCGTCCTCGTCGACGATGACGTCCCCATTCTCGTCGGTGAAGATGACGTCATCGTCTCCGGCTTCTCGCGGACAGATCGGATCGTTGATCGCGCACCGGATGGCCTCGCGAAGCAGACGATCGATCTGTTTCGCTGCTTCGCTCTCGACGGCGCGGGTCGCGGCCTGACGCAGCTGCCGCAGCTGCGCCGCAGCGTTTGTGGGGACGGCAAATGTCGGGATCGCCACCGCCATGACGGTGACGATAAACAAGCGGGTCCGCATGACACTCTCCTCGCGTTTGGTTTCGCACACTTCAAAAGCGCAGGAAGAGGAGGCTTCCCGCCAAACGTCCTCGATCAGGCTGAGCAGTGGCGGGATCGCTCGCGTGTTTTCGCTTTCAGTTCGTCACCTCTCTACCCGAGGCAGGAGGAACAGGATGACCCGGTACTACAGGCTCGCCGGTCTGACGCTCGCGACTCTCGCGTGCGGCGGCTCGGCCGAATCGGCCGAATCGACACAGACCCCGGCCGCGACCCCGGCCGCGATGTCGGCCTCGCAGGAAGGGTGGACCGGCACGTTCGGGGGGCGTGCGGCGGGCACGTACAGCGGCCCGATCGCGATCGCCACGATATTCGAGGATGAGGTGAGCCACGTGCAGCTCTACTCGGACGCGGGCGATGCCGTCTACCTCGTCATGACGATCGCGCCGTTTATGGAGGGAGTCGGTTCAGGGGCAAGCGCGGGGGTCTCGTTCGAGGTGATCTTCGCCGACTCGCCCGACGTGTACGCGGCACTCCAGGGTGGAACCGCCAGCCAGCTGAAGTCGGGAGAACCTGGCGACGACCGATATCCCGGCCTCCCGACCCTCGAGGTGACCGGGATGACGACAGACGAGGTCACCGGCCGAGTCAACGGCACACTCTGGCAGGCGCTACCCGACCGTGATCCGTCCGTTACCGCGGCGGTCGACCTCCAGTTCACCGCCCGGGCCTGCCGCGCGGGACCCGACTTCACCGCGTGTACGAACCCCCGGGCGAGCTGGCCGTCGGGAGGGTCACCGTGACTGGGAAACACCGGAAGGGACCGATCGCGATGAACCACGCCGGCGCCACCATGGTCACGCTCGTGCTGGGTTTTTCAGCAGGGCTCGCACCGCCCGCCCGGGCCCAGACCGCACCATCGCAGCCCGCCCAGCCACTTCCGGCATGCGCGTGGGAGGTATTGGCCTTCGGAGCGACCAGCAACTATCCGGTCGCTCGCGCCACGTTCATAGATATGGGGCCGAGTCTCATGCTCCTGTTCACCTCTCGAAACGGCGGCACGAGCCCCGGGGCAACCCCGGGTGGATGGGGGACCCTCATCATGTCGGGAATCGGGGTCTCCGGCCAGTACACCGTTTCCGGACCGACCCCGGGCGGAAGCGGGTCGGGTGGGACGCTGGATCTTCCGAACCCGCAGGGCGGGAGGGAGCTGTTGGCCCCGGGCAACGGCCTCGACGAACGGTACAACGGACAGGTCATCGGGACCCAGCCCCCACCGGCGACCCTGATCGTCTGGTCCCACTCGTCCACGGAGTTTTATGGGGTGTTGTGGGGCGACTTCATCGACCTGAAGGCCCTGGGCATGGTCCCTCCGACCGTGGTGACCGTGCCTGTTCAGATACTGTTCAACGCTCGTGCGTCGTACGCGGCCGCAAACTGCCCGTAGACCCGAAGACCTACCTGGCACCGCGGTCGTTAGCGCTGGGCGGGGCGTGGCACTTCGATCGCCACGTGCCAGGGGCCTCCAGAGCCGTCGACCAGCAGGTAGAAGGTGCCTCCGCCTCGCAGGTGGAGCGCCGACACACGAGACTCGCCATCCTGACTCACGTTTGCGACGAGAATGTCGCCCGGGATGGCGAACGCCTTGATCCGAAGCGGTTTGTCACCCTCGCGGGCTCCGCTCTGCCAGATGATCTGCCATTCCTCGTCGACCGAAAACAGTTCGGTCTCGCGCACACCTTCGCCCGCCCACTCGCTCAGCCGCTCCCACCCCGTCTCGGGCGGCTCCGGCTTCAGGGGAGTGAAGCTGTCGGGCAGCGGCGCACGCGACGGACCCCAGACGTGGTCACCCCAGCTGTCCTCCGCAGACAGCTTGTCGAACGTCCCGGGAGAGCGATCGTACTCGCTCGTGCACGCGCCGAGAAGGAGGACCGATGCGAGGAACGAAGCAGAGACAAGAAATCGACGACGAGGGTCCGACATCTCTACAATCTCCTGCTGACAGCACTCCGCCCGCCCGCACCTCGCGTATCCCAATCCACCTTGAGCGGAGCCATCCGACCCCACAATATCCCGCTTTTGGTTAAGAATCGCCAACCTGCGCGGAAGATGACGGGTCTCGAAATGCCGTATCTCCAATAGAATGACCACTGTGCGCTCATCTACATGCAGGCCGCGTAACCCGCCACACAGCCCTCGGAGGGTCTTCTAGAACGACGCGCCTCCGTGGAATCCGAACACCCGCGGCGCGAGCCCTGCCGCGGCTTCGACGAGTTCTGCCGATGGATCGCCGAACAACTCGAGATCGATCTCGCTGATCTCGAGCAGCCCGCCGAGCTTCTCCCCCACGTGGGAAATGTGCTCGAGCAGCGCGTCCGAATCGGCGTAGGTCTCCTGCACCACGCATTCGTCACCGGCTTCATTGAAGAACCAGTCGTACTGGAGCGTGCCGGAGTCCTGCTCCTCCGCAATGCTGATGCACTCGTCCGCCAACTCGACGAAGTCCGCATGCCGGTCGGGCTGGATAGTGAAGCGGGCCGTAACCTGAATCTTATCCAATCTCGTGCTCCCTCTTCCGGTGTTCTGAGCCGTTTCCGCTTTTCCTTCGGTCATCCCGGTAGCGCACCATCGCAAACGCTCACCGCGCCGGGCGACGACAGCGGGACGAAGCGTTGGAACCTAACTTAGCGTCCGATATGTCAAAACCGTCACGCCGATCCTTTCTCGACGCCTTCAAGAGGCGTAGCACGACGTCAGCGAGTGACGCCGATGGCCGACTCGTCGAGGGCATGACGATCCGTCACTACGTCCTGGGCGAGCAGATTGGCGCCGGCGGGATGGGCATCGTGTTTCGCGCCCACGACACGCAACTCGACCGGCCGGTCGCCCTCAAGTTCCTGCCTCCACACTTGACGGAAGACGAAGACGCCGCCCAACGGCTCCTCGTGGAGGCGCGAGCCGCCGCTCGGCTCGACCACCCGAACATCTGCACCATCCACGAGGTCGGGACGTTGGACGACGGTCGTCCGTTCATCGCCATGGCCCACTACGAAGGTGAGACTCTGACCCGCATCATCCGTAATCGACGGGTGCCGCCCGCGGAAGCCGTCGCACTGGCGGTGCAGATCGCCGCGGGTCTCGGGCGGGCGCACGAGTCGGACATCATCCACCGCGACATCAAGCCCGCCAACGTGCTTCTGACCGACGACGGTCAGGTGAAGATCCTGGACTTCGGGATCGCGAAGATTTCAGGAGTTGACCTGACGCAATCGGGCGCGGCCCTGGGGACGGTCGCCTATATGAGTCCCGAACAGATCCGGGGTGACGGTCTCGACGCTCGAACGGATCTGTGGTCGCTCGGCGTGGTTCTCTATGAGTTGTGTTCCGGCGAGCGCCCGTTCATCGGCCCCGACCATGTTGCGACGATGCACGGGATTCTCGAGCTCGACCCGCCACCGCTCGATCAGATGATCCCGGGGTTCCCGACCGATTTGTGGGACGTCGTCGCACGGTGCGTCGAGAAGGACCCGGATCGGCGGCACCCCGACGCCGGAGGGTTGGTCGCTGCGCTCGAGGCCTGTCTGACCGGCCCGACGTCGACGGCCCAGAGGACGGAGACACCGGACGAGGCGCCCGTCCCGAGCCTGGCGGCGGAAGGAGAGCGGCGTCAGGCGACGGTGCTCACGGCGCAGCTGGCGGGCCGAGGCGCGCTCGAGGAGGCGCTGTCTCCGGGCGAAGCGGACCGGGTCCTCGAGTTGTGCCGCGACACGATGACGACCGTGGTCGAGGAGTTCGGTGGCGTCGTAAACCGAAACACGGGCGAGACGCTGGAGGCCCTGTTCGGAATCCCCGCCTCACAGGAGGACGACGCCATACGGGCGGTGCGGGCGTCGACCGCCGTATGCAAGCGGGTGCGTGCCGTGCTGGCGGACGCTGGAGGAGGCGAGGGCGTCGGCCTGCGCTGCGGCGTCGACACCGGCCGTGTGGTCGCGCGACGAGACGACACGGGGGGAAGCGCCTACCGGGTGGCCGGGGACGCCACCGAGCTGAGCGCGCGTCTGGCCGGACAGGCCCGTGTCGGCGAAGTCGTGATCAGCGACTCCTGCCGGCGGGCCGTCGGACCGTTCCTCGAGGTATCGAGCGCGGGGTCGCTTCGGCGCGACGACGACGAGACGACCGAGACGTTCCGGGTCCTCGGCGAGACCGGCGTGCGGAGCCGGATCGAGGCGGCGGCCGAGGCGGAGAACCTTACTGCGTTGGCCGGCCGGGACGCCGAGCTCGAGACGTTGATGCAGGCCTGCCGGGCCGCCGGGGCGGGCCAGGGCCGCTTCGTTTCGATCGTGGGCGACGCGGGTGCCGGCAAGAGCCGCCTGCTCTACGAATTCCATGAACGCCTCGATCGCTCCCGGTTCGACATCATTCGTGGACGCTGCCAGTCGTTCGGAAGCGACGTTCCCTACCTCCCCTTCATCGACGCGTTGCGCGACCGCCTGATGCTGCCGGAAATCGGGGGCGGCGAGACCCCCGAGTTGGTGGCCGAGCGCGTGGCCGAAGTATCCCCGGACCTGGCGGACTTCACACCGTTCTATCTGCAGCTCCTGTCCCTCGGCGAGACGGAGGAGGACGAGAATGCACGGCTGGCCGGCCAGGAGGTCTGGGCAGGCGAGCAGCATCGCGTGGGACTCGTCGAGAGCCTGTCGGCCCTGTTCACGCTCGGAGCCCGGGATCGACCGACCGTCGCGCTTCTGGAAGACTGGCACTGGGTCGACACGGCCTCTCGGCAGGTGCTGCAACAGTTGCTCGAGATGGTCTCCGCCTACCCGCTGCTGATCGTCGTCACGGCGCGCCCGGACGGCGACCTTGGGTGGGGCACGCCTGCGGAACACACGCCGATCGTGCTCGGGCCTCTCTCGCCCGACGACTCCGGCGTGATCATTCGTTCCGCCATGGACGCAGAGGAGGTCTCCGCCGCGCTCACGCGTCTGTTGCACGACCGCACGGGGGGGAATCCCTTCTTCCTCGAAGAAGTCTGTCGGGCGCTGAGTGAAGCGGGGACGCTCAAGGTCGACCGTGGCCGGGTCGTCGTCGCCGGGCCGCTCGACAACCTCCAGCTGCCCGACACGGTGCAGGGGGTGCTCCGCACACGCCTCGACAGGCTCGATGGCGACACCCGCAGGCTGGTGAGATACGCGTCCGTCATCGGCCGCGAGTTCAACCGCGACGTGCTCGAGCATGCCCTCGCCGACGACACGAACGTATCCGAGGAACTCGATCGACTGCGCGCGTCGGGGCTGATTCAGCAAATCCGGGTCGTTCCGACGCCCACGTACCGGTTCAAACACGCGTTGACCCAGGAGGTGGCATACGACGGACTCCTGGAACGACAACGGGCAGAGATCCACGGGGCGATAGGCGAAGCGCTCGAGGCACTTCGGCCGGACCGTCTGGATGAACACCTCGACCGTCTCGCGGTCCACTTCGCCGTGGCCGAGCGCTGGGAGAAGGCCGTCGACTACGCGATCGCCTCGACAGACCGCCTGAGGTCGTTCAGCGAGTTCGCGGAGGCCGCGGAGACGCAGGAGCGTGCGCTCGAGTGGGTGGAGCACCTCGACGACAACGAAGCCCGGTTCGAGCGTCGAGTCGACATGCTGCTGCGTCAGGAGCGGCTCAACGAGTACCTCGGGCTTCGCGCACGTCAGCAGGAGCTGATCAACGACTTGCTCGAGTGCCTCGACCCCGAAGAACACGCGGACAAGATCGCGGTGACCTACGTGCGGCAGGGCGACCTGTACATTCTCAAGCGCGATGATGCCGGGGCCGAAGAGGCCCTCGACACCGCGCTACGCATCTCTCGCGAGACCGGCGACCGCGCGACCCAGCGTCATGCCCTGCGCAGCATGGGGCTGCTCCGCTGGCACCAGCAGCGTCACGAAGAGGCCGTCGAGCTCGTGGACAGGGCGCTCGAGCTGGACCGCGAAGCGGGCAACCAGGAGGCGGTCGTCGGAGACCTCTCGAATCTTGGAGCCCTCTACCGATCGCTGGGACAGTACGACCGGGCGCTCGAGTACCTGCACGAGGCGCTCGAAGCCGAAATGGGGATGGAGCGGAGGAGCGCGAGCCCCGTGGTGAAGGAGAGTTATATCCTGCACACGATCGGGGTCACGCACTCCAAACTTGGAGATCTGTCGAAGGCACGGGACTATCTCGAGCGGGCGAAGACGGCCGCCGAGACCGGATCTGCCGTCTTCAACGTCGTGCAGATGCACTTTCACGTCATGGCGCTGGCTCGCCTCGACATCGAGGAGGGCCGGATGGATGAGGCGCTCACGTCGTACCAGGAGGCCATCGACCTTTGCCGTCGCACGCGGCACATCGAGGGTCTGACCACGTCGCTTCGGGTTCGCGGCGACGTGTTGCTGAACCTCGGGCGGCACGCGGAGGCCCTGTCGGATCTGGAGGAGGCTGCCAGTCTGTATGAACACCTCGAGGATCAACCCGGCCAGGCGGTCATGCTGCGCGGCGTGGCCCAGGCCCGGGAGGCACTCGGGGACGCGGCGGGCGCGCTCGAGGCCTGGCAGCAAACGCGAGTTCTGGGGGAAGGGTTGGACGATCCCGACCTGACGCTACTCGCCGCCGAGGGCGTGGCGAGACTGCTGCGCCGTGAAGATCCATCGGGATCGCTCGAGGCCTACGAGACCGCGCTCGCGCTGACGCTCGACGGGGGCGACCTCGCGAAGATCGGCGGCCTCCGCTATTCGATCGGCATCCTCCGCTGGGAGTTCGGGGCCTACGACGACGCGCTCGTTAGCTTCGAGCAGGCGTACGAGGACCTGAGTGCGGCGCCGGATCTTCCACACGCCGGGCTGGTGTTGAACAGCATCGGGCGGACGCTTCGCGACCTCGGAAGATTCGACGACGCGTTGAGTCGGCTCGACGCCTCGATCGAGCTCAACCAGACGACCGGCGAGAAGCTGCTCGTGGCCCACGCGCAGGCAACCGCGGGCGACGTCCTCCTCGACTCGGGGAACCCGGAAGATGCCATCGAGCGGTTCGAAGCCGCCCTCGAGATCCGAAAGCAACTCGACGATCTGACCGGGCAGGGCTGGGTTCTGTGCAGTCTCGCGAAGGCCCAACTCGCGCGTGGCTCCTCGGAGGGGGCGGCCTATTATCTGGCCGAGGTGGAAGACATTGCGTCGCGCTCCAACGACCCTGAGCTTCAGGGACGCTGCGACGCCATCCGTGTGGAGTTGCAAACCCGTGATCGAGAGGCCTGATCGTGCCACGCTATATCATTGAACGGGATGTCGGGCAGATTACGCTCGAGGAGCTCCATGCCACCGGCCGCAAGTCGAACGAGGTGCTGGAGGAGATGGAAGGGGTGGTCTGGATCCGCAGCTATGTTTCAGACGCCGAGGGCAAGATCTACTGCGAGTACGATGCACCCAGCCCGGAGGCCGTCATGGAGCACGCGGAAAGGACGGGCATACCGGCGAACCG
>JBGMQU010000036.1:0-17659 GCA_048060725.1 Gemmatimonadota bacterium
CCCGGATTCCCCGGAGGGTGCGGCAATCCGAGGATATGGGCCGTCGCGATGTACTCCGACGTATCCCAAAATCCGGTGGTCGGCGCCAGCGTGATCACGTAGAGCACCCAGATCAACGCGGAGCACACGAGCCCCCAGCCCCAGATCGGCAGCGGGCCGACCCGTACCTTCTCGATCCCGTTCATGTGGTGGTCGTTACGCCCCGGCGCTTCGCGTGTTCACATCAGGCAGGTGGATCTGCCCGGTGGTTCGGCGCCGAGGAAGCTAAGCGTGTCGCCGGGAGAGACCAAGCTGTCGCCGGGGGAGACCGAGCTGTCGCCGGGCCCCGCTCACCCGGCGAGGCGGAGCAGAAACTCGATCGCCCGTTCGTCGCCCGTCTGGCCGAGCCAGAAAATGGCCCGCTTCCTCAACTCGACATCTTCTTCCGACTCGATGATCTCGATCAACCGATCGACGCGTTCGGGCTCCTGGCGCTGCGCATAGAGGAAGATCAGTTGCTCCTTCATCTCACGGTCGGCCAGTCGCTCGTAGAGGCCCCTGAGACGGTCCAGGTCGATCGCGGAATTCTGGCCCGCCCAGAACAGCGCCTGCTTCCGCAGCTCGACCTGTTCGTTCGTGTCCAGCGCCCGCTCGAGTACCCAGTCCACCGCGACGGCATCATCCCGCCGCGTGAGGGTAATGAAGATGTGCTCCTTGAGACCCACTGCCTCCACCCGGGAGTACAGATCCATGAGGAACGCGGCGTCCGCGCGATCGGCATTCTGGCTGAGCCAGGAGATGGCCTTCTCGCGCACCCGCTCCGGGTTCTCCTCGGTCAACACGTAGGCGCGAAGCACCTCCCACGCCCGATCTCCCGGGTTCTGTGACAGCGCAAAGATCGCGTTCTCCTGGAGAACCGGGTTCTCGGTCGACTCGAGGAGATCGGACAGGGCCGACACCGCGTTGTCCGACCCCGCCTGAGACAGCCAGAACACCGCCGCTTCCTGCACCCCCGGATCCGGGTCGGTGCGGGCGACGTGGATCATGAGATCCTCGACGTCGGCGGGATCGAGTTGCCCCAGCACGAAGACCGCCTGCTTGCGCAACGCGACCGAACACTCGTCGCGCCGTTCAAGAACGCCGCGAAGCAACGGGAGCGCACGCTCGGTCTCCATCTGCATCAACGCCTGAAGCGCCGCCTGCCGTACGTCGTCGCCCTCGCACCCCTCCTGCGTCGCCGCCCCGGCGCGCGCCGCGGCGATCTCCATGGCCATCACATCCCGAGCCCGAACGGTCGAACGCTGGACCAGCATCTCGGTCCGAGCCAGCGCCATCTCGGCCTCGCGCAGCGCGCGCTCCGCCGACCGCGCGTCCCCTCGCTGCCCGAGCATCGAGCGAATCCGAAGCTCGAGGTCACGGGCATCCTCGCTGATCCGGGCGGCCGGATACTCCGCGAGTTGGCTTTCGAGAACCCCCAGGGCTTCGCGCAGCGCCTCACTGCGGTACATGGCGAACGCCTGCCAGTAGTACGAGTTCGCGCCGTACTGTGTGTTGGGATACTGCTCCCTGAGCAGGGAAAACAGGTCCGCGGCGCGTTCGAACTGACCCTGCGCGACGGCCTCCCGCGCACGCCGGTACGCAACGACCTCTTCGCCCTGCTGGACGACCGAGACCACCGAGAACGCGGAGGCTCCGGTCGTCACCGCCATCACTTCGCCGGCTCCCGCCGTTCCCATCGCGACGGAGATCAGTGCCGCGATCGTCACCCTTGTATCCATTTTCTTGCTCATCATCCTTGCTCGAATCCCACGAACCGCATTTGGTGACCTGGAAGAGTGTTGGAAGAACACCCTTCTACATTCCGATCGACGTGCCCGCGCCCGGGGGCGAAGCCGCACGAAGTCGGGCGATCGTTCCCTGTCTCACCAGTCCGTCGATGACGATCTCGCGCTCGAACGCCGGGGCGTCGGGCCCCAGCCGCGCGATCTGCGCGAGCACGAGCTCGAGTTCCTCCAACAGTTCGGCCTCCCGGGGCGTCCGCTCGACCCGCAGATCGAGAAGCAGCCGGGTCTCTCCGAGGAGCTCACGCGCCCAACCCGACATCTCGAGGGTTCCGCCCGACCCCGTTTCGGCCTCGTCGGTGCGGAACGACGTCAATAACGACTCCGCCTGTCCGAGGTGCCTGGCGGTCGCCAGCCGGACGGCAACATCCCTTCGCGATGGTGCGTCCTCACCGACCGGCTCGGACGCGACCGTGGATCCCGACCCGTCCGCCTGATCCGCGATCGCGACCGCGGGGCTCGGCTCACCCGGCGCCAGGAACGTCCGGCCCAGCGCGATCCCGATCACGAGCGAAGCCGCAATGCCGATCGGGGCGGCCCATCGGGCGACCGTGCGTCGTCGATCGGGGCCGTGCCGATTCGCACGGAATGTCTCGGGCAGTGGGTCAAGATCGGTTAGATCGGCCAGCCCGGCCTCGCGGGCCCCGGCCGGGGCGGACCGGCGGAGTTCCCAGGCCGGCTCGATGCGCGCCCACATATCGTCGTGCGGCGTGACGGAGGGCGCGTGGTACCCGGCCGCGGCGTCGACGAGATCGTCGTCCGAACCGACCGCGAGTCCGGGCAACGAGGCATCCGCCGTGGCGGCCCCGTCAGGGCCGGCGAAGCCCACCGCCAGCTCGACGCGAGCCCAAATGTCGTCGCGCGGAGTCTCCGGAGGTGTGTGATACGACGCCGCGGCTCGCAAGAGGAACCCGGTGAACCGCTCGAAATCGGCGGTCTCGCCGCTCACGACGCCCACTCGCCGGCGAAGTCGGAGAGCTCGTCGCGCAGCCGGTTGCGTGCGCGGAACAGCTGTGACTTCGACGTGCCGGCCCGAATTCCGAGCATCCCGCCGATCTCCTCGTGCGTGTATCCCTCGAGATCGTGGAGGATGAAGACGGTTCGGTACCCCTCGGGCAGGTCCTCCACCGCGCGGCCGAGTCGCATGTCCAGATCGGGCTCGATCCGCAGCCCCGAAGGGGCGGCCCGGACGTCGTCGAAGAGTTCGGTCTCACGTCCGCGGAAACGCTTCACCGTACGCAGTCCATTCAGCGACACGGTGGTCGCGATCGACCCCAGCCAGGTGCCGAACCGGGCCTCGCCGCGAAACGTGTCGATCTTCGTGAAGGCGCGCACGAACGTCTCCTGCGTGAAATCCTGCGCCAGGTCGTCTTCCCCGGCGAATCGGTAGCAGATGCGGAAGACCCGATCGACGTGCGCGTCGTACAACTCGCGAGCGGCCGAGTGGTCCCCGTCCTTAACTCGTTGAACGAGTTGCGGTTCCGTCACCGGTCTTCCTGTTCGTGTCTTCCGCGTGGTTTCGGTCTTCGAACTGTGGACACGAGATCGACGTCGAGGGTTGTGTGGGATTCTGGCGGGAAGGGGGTGGAAGGTGGTGGGTCGCCGTTCGTCTGTGGCCCCCTGCCGTCCGTGGGCTGCCCACCGTCTGTGGTCGGTTTACCCTTTGAGGGCTGCCACCCGATCCTCCGCGTCCGCGACCAGCGGGACCTGCCGGGTGGCACTGCCCCACCCCTCGAGCAGCCTCTCATATGAAGCGATCGCTTCCTCGGTGTGGCCGGCCAACTCGTGCGCGCGGCCGTTGAAGTACTGGAGAATGCGCAGGGTCAGCGAATCCCATTGGCCCGGTACGCCCGTGATGCCGGCACCCCTCGCGATGTCGACGTGCCCGATCGCCCGATCACCTTCCCCGAGTGCGAGCAGGGATCGCATGACCGGGTAGCCCAGTTGCTCCGTACCGGTTGCGCCGAAGCGGAAGGGGGCGGCGGCGGCGGCGAGCTCGAGCACCCTGCCGTGCTCGCCCCGGTAGAACGCCTTCCAGACCTCGGACATGGTGATCGCGATATCCAGAAATACCTGGAGGTCGGGACTCCGGCGAAATCGCTCCACGAACCGGTCGCCCGCGCTCGAAAGCTCGTCGATGAGGCCGGCCTCCCCCGCCGCGACCATCTCGACCATCTCCGCAGACCCTTCGAGCGGTGTGAGCTCGTTCATCCGGGCGCCGAGAACCGGCGTCTCATCGAAGCGACCGAGCTGGAGGTGGGCGAACTGAAGGGACCGGAGCGCGTTCACCTGTTGAGCCGGGTCGGGATCCGGGTCGTCGACTGCCGCTGAGAGCGACGACAGCCCCGAGTCGAAGTCGCCGTCCCAAAAGTACGTCTCCGCCTCCAGCATTCGGGCGACCATCCGGACGCTCGCGTTGCCGCTCTCGATGCTGCCCGCCAGATCCGCTCGCGCCTCTGACCCGCGACCCTCCCGCAGGTGCGATTCGGTCAGGTGTCGAAGGGCGAGCGTGAACGTCGGGTTCAGTCCGAGCGCCTGACGGAACGCCTCTCGGGCCTCCGCGGTCCGGCCGGCCATGGTCAGAATTTCCCCGCGCGAGTCCATCGGATTCGCTTCGCCGGGTTCGAGACCGACGTATGTATCGATCAAGGCCAGTGCGCTGTCGAGATTTCCACGTTGAGCTTCGTTGTACGCGAGCTGGTTGTACCCCAGGGAGTAGAGAGGATCGAGCCGAAGCGTCTCCTCGAGAAGGCTGGCGACCTCGGGTCCGGCCCCCCGGCTGCCGCGCTTCAGACCCGCCAGGGCGATCCGCGCGTCCTTTTCGTCAGGGTACTGCGCGATCAGCTCCTCGAGCCTTCTCTCGCCTTCCGCGAGATCGCCACCGATCATTGCGCCGATTCCCTCGATGTACATTCGATCGCGCCGCGAGGCATGCGTCAGGTTCTCTCGGGCCCTGCGCAAGCTCTCTGACGAGCCGGCGTAGTCGCCGACCTGCACCTGGGCGCCAGCCAGCTCGAAGTGGGCCAGCGCGAAGGTGCTGTCGATCGCCACGGCGCGACCGAAGTGCTCCACGGCTTCGGGGAACCTGAACAGGTACCGGGCCTCTTTCCCTCGCTGGTATTCCCCGTAGGCCTCGAGATTCCGGGTCGTCAGGTCGACGATCGAAGCCATTTCGGTGCGGGCGAACGGTGCGAGTCCGGCCGCGAGAAGGTCGGCGGACACGGCGTCCACGAGGGCGAAGACGTCGGAACCCTGCCGACGGGCCGCCGCCGTGATCTCACCGGTATCCGTGTCCACAAGCGAGGCGATGAGCACCAGGTTGTCGGATTGGCCGGCGATGCGGCCGCTCAACATGTATCGGGCTCCCGCCATCCGTGTGACCGTCGTTCGATGCTCCTCGGGCACGATCCGCTCGTCCGACTCGCCAAGCTGGCGTAGCAAGTCGATCACCCGCTGAACCCCGACGACCCGCAGGGAGTCGACTTGCGAAAGATCCGTGGCCAGCAGCTCCGAGATCCCCCGGTCGAGCCAGGCCATCGTCGGGTCTTCGAGGTCGTTCTCGAACGGAAGGACGGCCACGGAACGGTCGCCGAGGTCCACGACAGGCTGACCGGCGGTCGCGCCGATCGCGCCCCCCTGGTCTCGTGTGACGAGCAAGACGCTCCCGCCCACCGCCGACACCAGCAAGGCCCCGAGGAGTACGGCCTCCACGCGCTGGAGCCTCTGCTGGTCCGGCTCGCCGTGATACCACACGACCACCAGCAGAGCAAAGAAGCCCACTCCAATGAGAAGTAGGGCCACGTCCAGGATGGTCCGGCCGACGTAGCCCTGCTCGACGAAGAATCCGACGACCTGGGCAGCGATCCACGCGCCGACCGCATAGCCGACGACAAAGCGTCCCGCTCGCCGTTTCTTCAGTTCTTCGAGAATGACACTTCGCTCTCGGTGCTCACGAGACGTCCGTCACACCCTCCTAGACCACGACCCCCGCGCCATCGAGCACCTCCGCGACCTGAGGGACCACCCATTCGAGGGTCTCCTGGTCGATCGTGAGCGGCGGCGCGAAACGGATCACCTGGTGGTGGGTTTCCTTCGCCAGGATGCCCCGATCCTGCAACGCCTCGCAGAACGGCCGCGCCGGACCCGATTCGTCCTTGATCACGACACCGATCATGAGGCCGCGCCCGCGGACCTCGGCGACATGCGGCGACCCCATGTCGCGAAGCTGTCCCATGAACCAGGTGCCGAGCCGATCGGACTGCTCGACGAGTCCCTCGTCTTCGATGACCTGAAGCGCGACGCGAGCGACGGCGGCGCCCAGCGGGTTGCCGCCGAACGTGGACCCGTGATCGCCGGGCCGGAACACATCCATGATCTCGCTGTTGGAGAGGATGCCCGACACGGGGTACACGCCGCCGCCGAGCGCCTTCCCGACGATCAGGATGTCGCCGCGCCCGCCGTCCCAGTCTCCGCAGAACATGCGTCCGGTGCGGCCAAGACCCGTCTGGATCTCGTCGTTGATCACGAGGACGTTGTTCTCGGCACAGATGTCCAGGGCCTGCCTGAAGTACCCTTCGGGCGGGACGACGACGCCCGCTTCGCCCTGTAGCGGCTCGACGAGGAAGCCCACTGTGTTCGGCGTGATCGCGGCGGCGAGCGCGTCTGCATTCCCGTACTCGACGATCTTGAAGCCGGGCGTGAACGGCCCGAAGCCGTAACGATAGTCATCCTCGGACGAAAACCCGACGATCGTCGTGGTTCGGCCGTGGAAGTTGTCGGAGCACACGATGATCTCCGCCTGGTCGTCCGCGACGCCCTTCACCGTATACCCCCACTTCCGGGCGGCCTTGATCGCCGTCTCCACCGCCTCGGCGCCGGTATTCATGGGCAACGCCCGGTCGAAGCCGGTGGCCTCGCACAGTTCCTCGAGGAACGGTCCCATCTGGTCGTTGTGGAACGCGCGCGAAGTCAGCGTGAGCCTGTCCGCCTGCTCCTTGAGCGCCGCGATGATACGGGGGTGACGGTGTCCCTGATTCACGGCCGAGTAGGCGGCCAGCATGTCCAGGTATTTCTTCCCCTCGATGTCCCATACCCAGCACCCCTCGCCACGATCGAGAACGACCGGCAGTGGGTGATAATTATGCGCGCTGTAGCGGTCGACCTGCTCGAGGAACCTGCTCGTGTCCGACATCTCGTCACCTGCGTCGCCATCTCGAGGACAAAAAAGGTCGCTGCGGCGCTCGCCACGACGACCGGGGGCAGGCGGGAAAGCTACTCCCGCAGGAGGCTGCTGAGAACCCTGCCGGGTCACGCACCGGAGGCCCGGCGCGGCGAGTTTCCCCCCGTCCTCCGACCCGATAGCGTTGCGCAATGGATTCGCCCCTGGCTCCATCCGATCGTGAGACCTTCGTCGAGGCCGCTCGCCCGGGGACGCTGGTGCCCGTGTATCGCGAGGTCGCGTTCGATCTGGATACGGCCGTAACTGCATACGCGAAGCTCGCGGAACCGCCTTTCGGCTTCCTTCTGGAATCTGTGGAAGGCGGCGAACGATGGGCCCGGTTCAGTTTTCTCGGGTCCTCGCCGCGTGAGGTCTGGCGCCTCGACCACGATCAGATTCGCGTGTGGACGCCGGACTCCGGGTGGGGCCCGCCGCGCCCGACCACCGATCCGTTTGGCGATTTCGAGACGTGGATCGGAGAGTACGAGCCCCTGGCCCCTCCGGGGCTACCGAGATTCTGGGGTGGGGCGGTCGGATACTTCGGCTACGACACGGTGCGCTGGCTCGAGCGGCTCCCCGATCCACCCCCCCGCGACGTCGACGTTCCCGACGCGTGCTTCATGGCGTCGGATCGGGTTCTGATCATCGACAATCTCTATTCGCGCGCATTCGCGGTGGCCGCGGTGCCGATCCCACACGATGGCGGCGCCGACCCCGGCGCTCTCTATGACGATGCGGCAGCCTCTCTCGACGACTGGCTTGCGCGGCTCGCGGGCCCCCACGACCTGCGGCCGCTCCGGGTCGACCGGGGGCGGGAGGACGGGGCCCAGGAGGGCGGAACGCGGGAGATCGATGTGCGGGGGAACCGCACTCGGGAGGACTACGAAGCGGCGGTGTCGACCGTTCGCGAGTACATCGCGGCCGGAGACGCCTACCAGGTGGTCCTCTCGCAGCGCACCGAGTCGACGCTCGAAGCGAATTCCCTCTCGCTGTATCGCGCCCTGCGGCAACGCAACCCGTCCCCGTACCTGTTTCTCATCGACTTCGACGGGTTCTCGCTCATCGGCTCCTCGCCCGAGACGCTCGTTCGGGTCGAGGATGGCCAGGTGACCGTCCGACCGATCGCCGGCACGCGCCCGCGCGGGCGGAACGCGGAGGAGGATGAGGCGCACGAGCGCGACCTCCTCGCCGATGAGAAAGAGCGGGCCGAGCACCTGATGCTGGTCGATCTCGGCCGAAACGACGTCGGCCGGGTGGCGGAACCCGGCACTGTGGAAGTACGACAGTTCATGGGTGTCGAGCGATATAGCCATGTGATGCACATCGTCAGCGAAGTGAGCGCGCGGCTGCGTCAGGGCGAGTCCGCCGTCGACGCGTTTCGGGCCTGCTTCCCGGCCGGAACCCTCACCGGGGCTCCGAAGGTGAGGGCCATGGAGATCATCGACGAGCTCGAGCCCACGCGCAGAGGTCCGTATGGGGGCGCCGCCGGGTACGTGGGATACGGGGGCGCGAGCCTCGATATGGCGATCATCATCCGTACGATTCTCGCGGTCGGCGGTCGGGCATACGCGCAGGCGGGGGCGGGCATCGTGTACGATTCCGATCCGGCGCGTGAGTGGGAAGAGACGGAACACAAGGCGCGGGTGCTGATGCGCGCCCTCGCGGCGGTTCGGCGTCCCGAGGAGGCTGCTGAAGAAGCACGGTAGGTCGCGCGTCCAGCCCCGCTATCGCACTCGGGCGCTGCTTCAGTCCAGCCACCGACACGCGTTGCGGGCCGTCTCCGGACCGCCGGCGGCGACCCATTCCACGATTCTGGCCGCCTCATCGCCGACCGAGTCGGCGACGTCGCTAACGGGGACGAAGAGAACGCCCGGGAACTCCCTGCCGGCGTGGCGGTAAGCGGCGGCCAGGTCGGTGAAGTCCGCGTAGTTCCTGGTGACGAGCAGACATTCGTCCTCGATGGCGGACTCGAGCAGCGTCCTGGCATCCGCGGCGGCGAACTCCTCCTCGGCCGCGTGGATCGCGCGAACGCCCCGCGCCTCCAGTTCCGCCTGTAGCGACGGGGCGATCGTCCGGTCGAGCAGGAGCCAGATCAGGCGCGCGACCTGCCGGCCAGCCGACGATTGCGGTCGATGATCCGTTCAACCTCCGCGGGGTAGGCCGCCGCGTAGCCGAGCGCCTGTTCGAGCGCCTCGGTCGCCACCCACGAGAAGTGCTCTCGCACCCGGGCCTCGAGCCCTCCCGCCGAGGCGAACCCCGGCCCGGCGACGGCCGCGACTTCCCATACCTCGGGACCGCCGCGGACGGCGGCACGGCGGCCCACGGCCGTATCGCGAAACTCGAGTTCCGGGAAGCGTCCGAGGGCCAGCCACTCCGACACGATCGCTCGAAGCCCCTCCGAGGGGCTCCACTCCAGATCGAGGAAGCGCTCTTCGAGCTCGGCCTCGAGCTCGACGGGGATTCGCGTGCAAATCGGGCGTGGTAGAGGCATGTATACATGGTATACCTCGTATACCGCGGGTGCAACGCGAGACCTGGCGACTGGCGGATCATACCCGACCGCCGTCTCTTTCGCCCTGCGTCGGCCGTTTCGACGCGTTCGAGCCGGCGAAACCGGTGACCGTACTCCGCGAGACCCTCATTTGAACCTCAACCAGCGAATCGGCTCGCAGATCGACGATCCGGCGAGCAAGCGCAAGTATGTCCGCAGGCTCTTCGCAGGCGTCGCCCACCGATACGACCTCACGAACGACGTGATGTCCATGGGGCTGCACCGCCGGTGGAAAAAGCGGGTTCTCGAGATCGCGGAGATCCGCAGCGGCCAGGTCGTGCTCGATCTCGCGGCCGGGACCGGCGACCTTGCGCGGAGCGCCGTCGAGGCGGCGGGGGGCTCGCTCGACGTCGTGGCGACCGATCTGACTCCCGAGATGTTGAGTGTCGGGGTGAACCGACCCGGGCCCGATCTCCTGGGCTGGGTCGGCGGCGATGCCGAGGCCCTGCCGTTCCCCGATTCGACGTTCGACCGGGTCCTGATCGGCTACGGGCTGCGGAATTTCGCCAATCTGGACAACTGTCTCCGGGAGATCCTCCGCTGCCTCAAGCCCGGAGGGCGGTTGGTGACGCTCGACTTCGGCAAGCCGCGCTCTCCGCTCTTCCGCCGCGCGTATCTGGCGTATCTGGACGTCTCGACACGAGTCGTCGGGTGGGCGCTGCACCGCAACGCCGAGTCGTACGTCTACATTCCCGAATCGTTGCGGAGGTTTACGGGGCAGCGCGGGATCGCCCGGATGATGGAAGAATCGGGCTATGTGGGCTGCCGTGCCGAGGATCTGCTGATGGGCATCATGGGGATCAACGTCGGCGAGCGCCCCCCCGGGGTAACGCCCGCCGAACCCCTGCGAGTCAGGGCGTCGCGGAGCCCGGCTCGTCCACGGTCTTCCACAACGTGATCTGACGTTCGCCGCCTTCGCCCCCCTCGAGACGGACCGTCAGGTTATCGCCGTCCTCGATCTGCAGATCGTCCCGCATGTCCTGGGGAATCGTGATACGGCCGCCACTCCCAACCGTGATCGACGAGTAATACATGACCCGATAGATCGCCATTCTACCTCCCACCTGGACGCGCGAACCCGCCCCTGCCAACACTCCTGCGGGACCGCGAGCCGGTACGTTGTTGGATAACTATTCATAATGGGGCGTCTCGCGGAATCGGGCCAGACCGTCGGGCCTCGTGGCCGGGACCGGGGCGACGACCCGGGGACCGGCATGGTCATACCACGTGGCGAACCCCCCAGGCAGCGGGTATCATCGCCGGCGTGACTACTCCAGCGATACGCCTCCAGGGCATCCAGAAGCGGTTCGGAAAGTCGACGGCCGTTCGCGATCTCGACCTCGAAGTGCCCGAGGGGTCGATCTACGGTCTGATCGGGCCCAACGGCGCCGGAAAGACGACCTGTATCCGAATCATGCTGGACATCATCGGTCCGGATTCGGGCTCGGTCGCGATTTTCGGTTCGCACGATATCGTATCGCAGCGGTCGCGGATCGGATATTTGCCCGAAGAGCGCGGGCTCTACGCCAAGATGACGGTGCTCGAACACCTGATCTTCTTCGGTGAGCTGCGTGGCATGAAGCGGCGGGATGCCCGGTCGGAGGCCCTCCGCGGGCTCGCAGAAATCGAACTCGACGACCGAAAAGCCGACAAGGTCGAGTCGCTGTCGAAGGGGATGGCGCAGAAGATCCAGTTCCTCGCCACGATTCTCCACCGACCGGACCTGCTCGTCCTCGACGAGCCGTTCAGCGGGCTCGATCCGCTCAACGTGGACCTGTTCAAGGGGATGGTGCTCGAGCGTCAGCGAGAGGGCGCGACCCTGCTGTTCTCCACCCACCTCATCGAGGACGCCGAGCGGTTGTGCGAGTACGTCTGCATGATCGCGGGTGCCTCGAAGGTGCTCGACGGCCGGATCGCGGACGTGAAGGCGGCGGCCGGGCAGAACACGATCGCGATCGCCTATGAGGGCGACGGCCGATTTCTGGACGCTCCGGGGTTGGTCGACCGGGTGGCCGACCACGGACAGTACGTCGAGGTACGGATGCGCGACGGGGCCGATCCGCAGGAGTTGCTGCGCGGCGCGGTCGCTGGCGGCGTGCGAATCTCCCGGTTCGAGCTCGTCGAACCGTCGCTGCGCGAGATCTTCATCGAGAAGGCAGCCGAGGCCGGGCTTTCCCCAACTGACGCCCCGGAAGACGAGGTGGCGGCATGAATCCGTTCACGCCGAAAGTCCTTGCGGTGATTCGTCGCGAGTTCATGCAGCGGGTGAAGACGAAATGGTTTCTCATCTCGACGATCGGGCTACCGGTCTTGATGGTCGGCCTGATGGTGCTCGCCGGCGTGTTCATCGCGAGCGCCCAGGACACAGAAGAGGTGGTGTCGATTGGAATCATCGACCCCTCTGGCCGGGTCGGAGATTTTCTGGTGGAAGAGCTCCTGGCAGACTCGGCGCTGGCCTCGCGGGTCCAGGAGCTCGACGGTGCGTCCGAGGAGGAGGTGCGTCAGGCACTCACCGAATCCGACTATGATGTTTTCCTGCGCGTGCCGAGCGACGTAGTCGAAGGGAGTGACGAGCCCGCCCGCATGTTCGGGCTCGACAACGTGCTCGACTCGACCATCGACGATGCGCGAGACGCACTCCGCCGGGCGCTCCTCCGGGCCCGGCTGAGCGAGGCCGGCGTGGGGGACGTCGACGCCGAAACCTTGCTCGAGTACCCGGGGATCCGTGTAGTGAACGTCTCGGAGACGGGCGAGGCGCGGTCTCAAGGCGTCTTCCAGGCGATCAGCATGTTCATCGCCTTCATGTTCTACTTCATCCTCCTCATCTACGGGCAGATGATCATCCGTTCGATCATCGAGGAAAAGGCCTCCCACATCGTCGAGGTCATGATCTCGTCGCTGCGCCCGTGGGAACTCATGCTCGGCAAGATCATCGGCGTGGGAGCGGTGGGGTTGGCGCAGATCGGCGTCTGGGTCGTCGTGATCTCGCTCGGGGCGTTGTTCGGGCTGTCCGCGGGAGCCGCCGCGCTGGCGGGCCGGGGGATCGACATCGCGTCGCTCTCCGTACCGTGGGTGACGATCGCGCTCGTGCTCGCCTTCCTCGTGCTGGGATATCTGCTCTACGCCGGGATGTTCGCGGGGGCTGGCGCCACGATCAGCAACGAGACGGACGCGCAGCAGGTGGCGCTTCCGGTGACCATGCTCATCATCGTGCCGTTTATCGCGGTTCAGGGCGTCATCACGAGCCCCAACGCCCCCTGGGCCGTCGCCATGTCGGTGATCCCGTTCTTCAGCCCCCTCGTCATGCCGTCGCGGCTGTTCGTCACGAACGTCCCACCGTGGCAGACGGCCCTGTCGCTGGTCCTGCTCGCAGCGTTCGTGCTGGGCGCCGCATGGGTAGCCGGCCGCATCTATCGGGTCGGCATCCTGATGAAAGGGCAGCGCGCCAACCTGCCCGAGGTCATGCGTTGGGTTCGGCACGGTTAGCCGGCTGGCTGCTACTCCCGCTCTTCCTGATCGGCCCGGTCTCGTGCGGCGAGAGGCCGCCGTCGCTCATTCTCGGTGCGACGACGTCTACGTACGATTCTGGCCTGCTGGAGGCACTCATGGGAGAGTTCGCCGACGCGCACCCCGGTCTCGTGGTTCGCACCATCGTGGTCGGCAGCGGTGAGGCGCTCGAGCTCGGGAGACGTGGAGACGCCGACGTGCTGCTCGTACATGCGCCGGCGGCAGAGAAGCGCTTCGTCGAGCAGGGCCACGCGCGGAGCCGTGCGGCGCTCATGTCGAACCAGTTCGTCATCGTGGGTCCCGCGGACGACCCGGCCGGCATCGGGCGGATCTCCGACCCTGCGGCGGCGCTCGGGGCGATCGCCCGACATGCATCGCGGTTCATCTCCCGCGGCGACAGCTCCGGGACGCACGAACGGGAGTTGGCCTTGTGGCGACGGGCCGGGACGACCCCCGAACGCCCGTGGTATCTCGAATCGGGGCAGGGGCAGGGGACGACGTTACAGATCGCGAGCGAGCGGCAGGCCTATACGCTGACCGACCGGGCCACGTTCGATGTTCTCTCGGACATCATCGACCTCGTCCCCCTCGTCGAGGGCCACCCCGCTCTGGTGAATCCGTACTCCGTGATCGTTCCCGCGCGCGCGGCCCACCCCTCGGAAGCGAAGATGCTCGCGGATTGGCTCACGTCCGAAGCGGGTCACCGCGCGATCCGGAGCTTCCGACTCCCGGGGGCCACTCGACCGCTCTTCGTGCCGACGGCGCCGGATTCTGGCCGCGCCGGCTCTGTACCCGCGGCTCAGTCCCCGACTGCGGAAGATTCGGCGGCAGCGGCCGTTACGAGGACGCGCTGAGCCCGGGACCCGAGCCACATGCGTTTCGAGCGACCGCTAGAGGTTGAGAGCACCCCGGTCACTCCCCACATTCCTCTCGTGGATCCTCTCATCGAAGCCCTGCGACTGATCACGTCAGGCGATCTGTATGTCTGGAACGTGATCATCCGATCGCTGCGAATCAGCGGACTGGCGCTCGCGCTGGCGATGGTGATCGGGCTACCGATCGGAATCGGGATCGGGTTCTCGCGGTTCCGATACCGGGGATCGGTCGTCGCGGTGATCAATACGGGCCTCGCGCTTCCCCCCGTCGTCGTGGGTCTGGCGGTGTTCCTCCTGCTCTCCCGAAGCGGTCCGCTGGGTGGGCTCGACATGCTGTACACGCCATTGGCGATGATCGCCGCCCAGGCGGTAATCGCCGGACCCTACATCGCGGCGGTGAGCCTCGCGGCGGCGGAAACGGTCCCGGCCGATGTGCGGCTCCAGGCCCGCGCGCTCGGGGCGAGCAGCATTCAGGCGACGCTTCTGCAGCTACGGGAGATTCGATCCTCGCTCGTGGCCGCCGTAGCCGCCGGGTTTGGCGCGATCATCAGTGAAGTGGGTGCGGTCATGATCGTCGGCGGCAACATCCTCGGCGAGACGCGGGTGATGACGACCGCGATCGTCACCGAGACGCGACGCGGGAACTTCGACGTCGCGATCGCGATGGGAATCGTCCTGATGGGCGTCGCCCTGTACATGAACATCCTCCTTCTCCTGCTCGGAAGGCGCGCACCCCACCGCCCGTTCCCGGCATGACGAGCGACCTCGGGGCGGAAGAGGCCCCCACACTCCTCAGCGCGAGGAACCTGCGGAAACGGTACGGCGATCAGACGGTCCTCGATCTCGAGACACTCGACCTGCACGCGGGTGAGCTACTCGCGGTCCTGGGTCCCAACGGCGCGGGGAAATCGACGCTGCTCAGGGTGCTCGCCATGCTGGAGAAGCCGACGACGGGCGATGTGATGTTTCGTGGCCGGAAAGGTGCCGCCGCCGAGTCGCATCTCCGATCTGCCTCTTCCGTGGTTTTCCAGCGCCCGCACTTCTGGAGAGAGAGCGTCCACTACAACGTCGGGCTCGGTCTTCGGCTGCGCCGAGTAGGTCGCGCTGAAACTGACAGGCGGGTGAGAGGAATCTGTGAAAGCCTGGGAATCGCGGACCTCATGCGCTCGCCAATCACATCACTTTCAGGCGGAGAGGCGCAGCGCGTGGCGCTGGCGAGAGCGATGGTCGTCGAGCCGGAGGTTCTGTTTCTGGACGAACCGACCGCCAACCTCGACTCGGAAGCGCGCCTGGACCTTCGGACAGACCTCGAAAACATCGTACGGGAGCGGACGACGAGCGTGCTGCTCATCACTCACGACCGGAACGAGGCGTTCCATCTCGCGGACCGCATCGCCGTACTCAGGAACGGCAGGCTGGTTCAGGTCGGCTCTCCGGCCGACCTGTATGAGGATCCTGCGGACCCCTACGTGGCGAGAATGACGGGAGCCGAACTGACGATACGCGGGACTGTCGTCGGAGTGGATGGCCGCATGCTCTCCGTAGATGCGGAGGGAGTCTCGCTGCTGGCGGTGGGCAGAGTAGAGGTCGGCGCGGCCGTGAAGATCGCCTACCGTCCGGAAGACCTGATCCTGACCCCGGCCTCGGCCCTGCACGGCGAGAGCAGCACGAGAAATCTCCTCTACGCCACGATCCGGGAACGGCGAGACCTGGGTGGACTCGTCCGGCTTCGGCTGGACGGTCCTCCGGAACTGTTGGCTCTCGTCACGAGGAACGCCGCGGAGGAACTCGGCCTGGAGGCGGGAGCGCGAGTGAGCGTGCGGGCGAAGGCGACGGCCCTCCATGCCTACCCGGCGTCGCCGGCGTCAGCCCCCGCTGCCCGTCCAGATGACGATGGCGCCGCACCGCCCGACTGACCCCGCGAACTCGGCAGGCACCTCCGACGCCGACCGGTAGACTTCCATTCCGGCGATATCGAACGGTGAGACGAAACTGTCGATCGACTCCGGGCTGTCCTGGGTGTCACGAACCACACGGACGCCGTCCACATATATGTTCGAGTTCACACACCCGACCTCCCCCCGTGAACTCAGGCTCGGGGCGCCGCGCGTCATGATGACCCGGCAGCTGCGAGAGCCGCCCGAGCAGTCGACCCTGACACCGGGCACCCACTCGAGCAGATTGGTGACCCTCGAGGGCATCAGTCTCCGGATTTCCTCGGCGTTGAAGAACACTCCGTTGCCGACTTTTTCGCCGATGTCACGCCGCTCGTAGTACCCCCTCCGTTCCAGACGATTGTCGCGGACCACGGTCACGACCAGCGGCTCGAGCTCGATCGGATCGGCGCTGAGGCTGAAGCGCACGTCAACCGTGCGGTTGCCCGGCACGTTGACGATCTGCTCCATCCGTTCGTACGCGATGTGACTCACGGCGACCCGATACACGCCGGGCGTGAGGTCGCGAAACAGGAATCGCCCGTTTCCGTCGGATAACCGGTTCTCGTCGTCCCCGACCAGCTCCAGCTGGGCCGACTCGACCGGTCGATCGGTGCGGCGATCGATCACGGTCCCCACGATCCTGCCGGGGAACGCCGCGTCGCCCCGAAAGGAGCCTTCGTCAACCTCGATCTCGAAATCCCACCCCGCCGGCGGTCCGGGCTCGATGCGAACGGTCGTCGCGTCGCTCGAGTAGTCGGCGAATCCCGCACGCACGGAGATCGGGGTATTCGTGGGAAGCCCGCACATCACGTAGACCCCGTCGAGCCCGGCCTCGGCAGTGCGCGTGTTGCGTGCGCCATCGGAATCCGTCCAGGACGCCACGACGAACGCGTTCGGGATGGTGACGGTCTCGTCTGCACCGCGGACGAGTCCCGCCAACCCCGTCTCGACATCGTAGTCCAGACCCGGACACTCGACGGCCGCGGCCGACGGCCCCGGCCGCACGGGTTTGGGCTGTGCGACGGCCGCCGCGGGAAGGGCGAGCAGGCCGAGCGCAACGAGGAAGAACCGCGATGTGAACATGCTGTCGATCCACTCTCCAGTTTCGACGACGACACCCAGGGTTCTGCCCCGGGGTCCGTCCAGGGTCTGTCTGTAAGAATAGACCATTAAGGAGCAAAAGTCGTTGATTGGAGATTGGCGGGTGCCACCCTCGTTGCATTACGTTTGGCAGGTAGCCTGCGCTCCCGGCGCGTGCCAGACAGCGCGCGACAGGTGAACCCGATGTAGAGGTGATTTCGTGTTCGGCACACCCAAGGCCCTTCCCATGGTGCCCATCGCCATGGCGATTTTTTCCGCAGGCTGTCTCCTGAACCTGGATACGGGGCCGGGCTTCGGCATCCTCCAGTCCGTCGTCGCGATGGGGGAGGCGCTGCCGGAGAGCTCGAGGGCCGCCGGCGGAACGGCCGCCGCGACCGTGAGCGGACAAATCGTCGGCAAGCTGCCGTGCGACGAGGTGAACGGAGAAGTCGAGGAGGATGGCGATGAGCTCCGGGTGATCATCACGCTCCGGGCCGATCGCCAGGTGTGTAGCGGGCTCGCTCCCACGACGTTCTCCTACATCGCGAACCTGCTCAATGTCGAGGCCGGGGATCGCACGATTATCGTGGAGCACCGGTACGTGGGCGTCGACGGGGTCGATGGAGTCCGCCTCGATACGATCATCGTCGTAGGGTAGCAGACCGCCGAGG
>JBGMQU010000036.1:17759-27799 GCA_048060725.1 Gemmatimonadota bacterium
TCTTCGGACTCGGACGCGTCAGTCGAGCGGCGTCGCGCCACCGAGCAGTCCGACGAGATCCGCGTCGGTCATGCCGGCGAGAGCGCGGGTGGCCTCAGCCACGGATCCGCTCTCGTGTCGAACCCAGCGGGGGCGCGCATACGGATCCTCGAGACACACGAAGAAGATCCGGGCCGCCGCCGGCGTGTGAGGCTGCCCGCCGGAGACGTACGCCTCCCAGGTGATCAGGCCCTCGTCCATGAACGATCGGGAGAGCGCGTCGTTCGCCCGCATGGGGCCGCTCACACCTTCACCGACCGGGCGAGGAGCTCGCGAAGGTCATCGTCGCCCAACTCCTCGACGGCTTCGTCGGGGATCTTGGATGTCCCCGGCGGGGCCTGCGTGTAGCGCTGTGGCGTGCCCATGTCGTTTGGAGTACGGAACATGATCAGGAGCCGCGGAGACTGCTGCGACGTACCGGAGTACAGGGACAGCTGGGCCTCCCACTCGATTCCGGATTCGCTGGTAAACCGCTTCTTGGCGCTGTCCGCGGAGCCGTCCATCCGGAAGACCAGCTTCTTGAGCAATGCGAGAGACATGGGGTCTGCGTCGATCCTCGGTGTACGTACACGTGCGGTGCCGAAATCCTCTCGGAATCCGGCTCGGGGCGACAACGTAGTGCGCCCACCGAGATTGTGGAACACCGAACGGAACCCTCTATTCACTGTCCCTGAACCAGACGAACCGCATTCGCCACGAGTCCTCCATGCCCCGGTTATCGGCCCTCCCCATGTTCGTCACGGCCGGCCTCCTGACGGTCCCCGGCGCGCTGCCGGCACAGAGCGTCAGCGTCGAACGAATCGACGAGATCGCCGCCTCGCAGGCGGACGACGCGTTCGCCCGCTTTCAGACCCTGCTCTCGCTTCCCAACGATGCGAACTACCCGGACGACATCCTGCGATTGCTCGAGTGGCTCGAGGACGAGTTCGAGCAGCGCGGATTCGATGTAGAACGGCTCCCGATGCCCGGGAGCGACGCGTTGCTGGCCACGCGTTTGTCGCCCGACGCGACGCGCACCGTCCTGGTGTACCTGCAGGCGGACGGCCAGCCGGTCGATCCGGACGCCTGGTTCCAGGAGAGCCCGTGGACGCCCACGCTGAAGGCGAGGGCCCCGGGCTCGGCCAGCGTAGACGGGAACCCTGACGACTGGGAAACGCTGCCGTGGGAGCGGCTGTACGACGATCCCGACCCCGAATGGCGGATGTTCGCGAGGTCGGCGTCCGACTCGAAGGGTCCGATCGCGAAGTTCCTCGCGGCCCTGTCCATTCTCGAGGCGGCCGGCGTCGAGCCGGATTTCAACCTGAAGGTGATCGTCGATACCGAGGAGGAGATGGGGTCGCCCCACCTCGCCGACGCGATCGATCGATTCCGCGACCGGCTCGCCGCCGACATGCTCATCATCTTCGACGGCCCGCCCCACGAATCCGGCGAGCCCACGTTGAAGTTCGGGGCTCGAGGAATCGCCACGATCACGATGACGGCGTACGGCCCCCGGGTCGCCCAGCACTCCGGGCACTGGGGCAACTACGTCCCGAACCCGGTCTTCCGGTTGGCCGACGTGCTGTCATCCGCGAAGGACGAGTACGGGCGGGTGACGATACCGGGGTTCTACGATGGCGTGACGCTCGACGCGGAGACGAAGGCGATACTCGATGCGGTCCCCGACGACATCGAGGCGCTGCACGCCCGGATGGGGATCGCCGAGCCCGACCGGGTGGGCGCGAGCCCTCAGGAGGCCGTCCAGTACCCGTCGTTCAACGTCCGCGGGATCCGCGCCGCCTGGGTCGGCAGCGAGTCGCGGACGATCATCCCGCCGGAGGCCGTCGCCGAAATCGACGTGCGGCTGGTTCGAGAGAGCGACCCCGATCGTCTGCTCGGACTGATCCGGGGCCATGTCGAGTCGCTCGGGTTCCACGTGATCAGCGGACGCGGCCCGACCGATGAGGAGCGAGCGAATCACGCGAAAATCATGCGGTTCGACACGGACGTGAACTACGCGGCGTTCCGGACGGATTTCGATTCGGAGCCCGGGCGCTGGCTGACGGCGGCGTACGAGCGGCTGTTCGGCGAGACCCCGATCCGCGTGCGCACTTCCGGGGGATCGATTCCCATCTCCCCCTTCGTCACGACACTCGGCATCCCGGCGGTCATCGTTCCAACGGTGAACCCCGACAACAACCAGCATTCGCCGAACGAGAACCTCCGCGTACGCGACTTCCTCCAGGGGATCCGGATCATCGCGACGATTCTGACCCAACCCATGATCGAGGCGTCCTGACATGCGGACCCGCAGCTCTCTTCTGCGAGGGCGGCTGAGCGGGGTTCGTAGGCGGGGCCCGGCACTGTTCATCGCGACCCTCGCGATTGCACTGGCCTTCGCTGGCCGTGCACATGCTCAGGTCCAGGAGGCGATCGACCGGTTCGCCTCGCAAATCACGGCCGACGTCGCGGCGGACGGAGTCGGGGGCATCACGGCCGCCGTCTTCCGGGGGGATCACGTCCTGTGGGCGCAGGGGTTCGGGTGGGCCGACCGGGAGAACCGGGTTCCGGCCGGCGTGCGGACCGTCTATCGCACCGGATCGATCTCGAAATCGATGACCGCCGTGCTGATGGCCGACCTGGCGGAAGACGGCGTCCTGGCGTTCGATGACGAGGTGGTGGACGTTCTCCCCGAGGTCGCGGGGTTCGCGGAGCCACCCCCGGGAATGTCGCCGATCACCTTCCGGCAGCTGGCGAGCCACACCGCCGGCCTCATCCGCGAACCGCGGCTGGAGGGCGCGGCGGCAGGGCCGATCGACGCCTGGGGCGAAAAGGTTCTCGCTTCCATCCCGCACACGAGCTTTTACACGATGCCGGGCACGCAGTACCAGTACTCGAATATCGGATATGGGATCCTGGGCTACGCGCTGCAGCGCGCCGCCGGCGAGCCCTTCATGCAAATGATGCAGGAGCGGATCTTCGATCCCCTCGGAATGGTGTCCAGCACGTTCGTGATCGGCCCCGATCTGGCCCGGCGCCTCGCGGTCGGGTACGGCGGCGAGGGTCACGGCACCCGAACGCCGGCGATCGAGCACAACGGACGCGGGTACAAGGTGCCCAACGGCGGCGTGCATTCGACGGTCGCCGATCTCGCGACGTTCGCGGCGGCCGTGATGGGACGGACCGAGTTCGAGCTGCTCCGCGACGATACGCGGGCAGAGGTGGTCCGACGCCAGACTCCCGAAGACGGAACGGGATACGGACTCGGGTTCTTCCTCACCGAGGTCGAACTGGTGGACGGACAAACGGTCACCTTCGTCGGGCACAGCGGAGGAGTCTCCGGGTACAACGCCTACCTTGTATTCGACCCGGAAACCGGATACGGCGTTGCGCTCATGCGGAACTACAACGTCGGCGAAACCAACCTCGGACGGGCGGGCAACGCGCTGCTTCGCGACCTGCTAGCGGAGACCGGGTAACGACAGGAGAGACGGGTCAGATGCATTACACGGGCTGGAGAGACGACAACGGGCGAGTGGCCCTTCGGTACATCCTGACGGCGATCATCCCGATCGCGACCCTCGGAGCGGTGGCTTCGTCGCTGCAGGCCCAGGCGACGAAGGTGCTCGTTCGGGTCACCGCGAACGACGCCAAGATCATCGGTTCGGGTGTCGGCGGGGCGCAGATCACCATCCGCGATGCCTCGACCGGCGAAGTGCTGGCGGAAGGGGTTCAGGAGGGATCGACGGGCAGCACGCCGAACCTCATGGGCGCGCGTGAACGCGGCGAGACCGTGTACGACACCGATGGCGCGGCGGGCTTCCTGGCGGAACTCGAGGTCTTCGAACCCACGCATGTCGTCATCGAGGCGTCGGGGCCGCTCGGCGCAGAGCATCCGCAGGCCGGTTCGAAGACGCTTCTGGTCATTCCCGGACGCGACATCACGGGCGAAGGCGTCATCATCGAACTCAACGGCTTCACCGTCGAGATGCAGACGCCCGGAGTCGATCAGACCGTGACCGCGGGCGAGCCGTTCGAGGTCCGGAGTCGCGTTACGATGCTGTGCGGGTGCCCCACGGAGCCCGGCGGGCTGTGGGATTCGGACGACTACGAGATCTTTGCGCGGGCGCTTCGAGATGGCGAGACCGTCGGTGAATGGCCGATGGAGTTTTCGGGAACGACGAGTGAGTACACGGCCTCCGTCACGGTCGATGTGCCCGGCGACGTCGAGCTACAGATCTTCGCAATTGACGCCGGCAAGGGAAACACGGGGATGGCCTCTCGTCGCGTGAGCGTTCGCCCGGCGCGATGAAGACACCCGGAATCCGACGCGGCGCGGTGGGTTGGGTCGCCATGGCCGCACTCGTCGCGCCCGGTAGCCTTCTGGCACAGAGGGCCGGCCTCGGGTCCTGCCCCACTGGCGACGCGGGGTCCGTTCAGGTGGGCTTCGAGGGCGTCGTGATCGACGACGAGAGCGAGATTCCGCTCCCCGGCGCGATCGTGCGCCTCTCGTACGAAAACGAACCCGGCCTGCCCGACCTCGACGACGTCACGACATCGACCGACGAGCGCGGCCGGTATCGGTTCTGCCAACTCGAAGCGTTTCGCAGCGCGAAGGTACGAGCCACGTATCTCCTGCGTCGCGGCAAGGAGCGGCGGATCGAGCTCGAGCGGCCACAGGACCTGGAGTTGAAGGTCGATCTCGGCGACCCGGCGTTCATCGTGTTCACGATCGTCGACGCGGACGACGGGACGCCGATCGAGGGCGCCACGGTCGAACTGTCGCCGATCCCTGTCGGCGGCATCACGAACCAGTACGGGAGAGCCTCGTTCCGGGCGATTCCGCCCGGCGACTACGAGATGACCGTACGGCACATCGCCTATGCAGAACGAACCGAGGCCATCTCGCTCGACGAGGAGCAGCTCGCCGAGTTGCGGGTCGAGCTTCGCACCCAGGCGATCGCACTCGCTCCGCTCGAGGTCCAGATCACCGGCCGCGACCCCTACCTGCTCGACAACGGGTTCTACGAACGGAAGCTGTCCATTGGTGACGACGGATACTTCGGCACGTACGAGGAGATCCGTTCCTACGTGATGCTGCGGACGCTGTTTCAGTTCAAGAGAGAGCTCTCGATTCGGTTCGCCCGAAACCAGTTCGTTCTTCTCAACGGCCGCCCGATGAGCTGGCTCGGGTACACCTCCATCCGCCAATTGAGCGAGCTGCCCTACAGCCGGATTCGCGGCGTGGAGGCCTACTCGTGCAGCGATGCACCGGACGCGCTCATGATCCGGATCCGGGCCGACGTCCCCATCGGCGACTGTAATCTGATCGCGATCTGGACCCGCTGACGCCCCTTCCCGACGCCCCTTCCCCCGGAAAGGCGATGATGGGTCGACTCCGGCGATATGGTGTTCCGCTTCTTCGTTTGGCCCTGGGTGTAGCTCTTCTCGCGTATCTCGTTTCGGCGGGCGCGATCGACTGGTCATCCCTGGGGGGTCTGCTGGACGCCTGGAAGCTCTCGGCCCTCGCATTCGTGTTGTTGTTTCTCGTCCTCACGTTGGTGTCCCAGCGATTGCGCATCCTCCTCGCCGCGCAGGGCTTCACCCTCCCCCTGGGCGCCGCGATCCGGCTGACGCTCATCGGCGGCTTTTTCAGCGCGTTCCTGCCGGGATCCAGCGGAGGGGACCTCGCGCGCATCTACCTCGCGGCGCGACCCCACCCGGGGTACGGGACCGAGATTGCCACGGTTCTTATCATCGACCGCGTCGTCGGCGCGTTGTCGCTTCTCTCTCTGCCGCCCCTGGCAGCGCTGGCGATCGCTGCATCGGGAGCGACCTTTCCGGCAATGGTTGAAGGCCTGCTCGTGCTGGCCGTCCTGGGGCTGCTGGCCGTGCCCGCCGTCATCGCGTTGGGTTCGAGGCCTTCGCTGCGACACGCGGCGGTTCGATGGCTGCGCCACGTGCGGCTCGACGGACATGCCGAGCGCTTCCTCGATACCGTGGGGGCGTTCAGGGGGAAGAAGAGGGCGATCCTGACGGCATTTTCGGTGGCGCTGGTCACCCAGGCACTGCTTGTGACGTCCATCCTGCTTCTGGCGCGAGCGACCAGCGGTACTGCGTTCAACTGGTGGCTCGTGTTCGTGGTCCCGTTCGGGATGCTGGCCAATGCGCTTCCGATAACTCCCGGGGGATTGGGCGTCGGAGAGGCGGCGTTCGCGGGGCTCTTCGCTTCAGTAGGCGTCTCCGGCGGCGCGGAGGCGTTGATCGCCTGGCGCATCCTCACGACCCTGTTCGACCTGCTCGGCGGGGGGTTGTTCGCGGTCGGTCACACCGGAGTAGCGATCGGCGCGACACAGGATGCGTCCCAGGGTGTGTCCCGGGGTGCCGGGGCGACAGCGGAAGACGGCTGACTTCAAGACGTTTCAGGGGACGCGGCCGCTTGCGTCGGCGGAGTCCACGGCGAAGCATTGCGGCTCCTTCGAGAGCGACGGCGATGATGGATGGTTCCCTTCCCACAGACACGAACGACGAACTCTCCCCTGCCTCCGGGGGAGGGTTGTGGGAAGCCGTACGCGATTCGTTTCGTGGCACGAACGAAGACTTCACCAGCGGCAGCCTGAATCGCGCGGTCTTACTGCTCGCGCTCCCGATGGTCCTCGAAATGGCCGGCGAGTCGCTGTTCGTCGTGGTGGATGCGTTCTTCATCGGACGGCTCGGAGCCAGCGCCCTCGCCGCCCTCGGCCTCACCGAGACGTTACTGGTGATCGTGTACGCCGTGGCGGCCGGGGTCGCCATGTCCACGACCGCGCTCGTCGCGCGCCGAATCGGCGAGAAGGACGAACACGGCGCGGCGAAGTCGGCCGTCCAGGCGATCATCGTCGGGCTGTTGATCGCGGCGGTCCTGGGCACCACCGGCGCGATCGCCGCTCCGTGGCTTCTCGCCGCGATGGGAGGCGATGCCGAAACGGTCGCGATCGGGGCTCCGTACGCCCGCATCCAGCTCGGCGGAATGGTCGTGATCGTCCTGCTGTTCATCAACAACGCGATCTACCGGGGCGCCGGGGACGCCACGATGGCCATGAAGTCGGTCTGGCTGGCGAACGGAATCAACATCGTCCTCGACCCCATGCTGATCTTCGGCATCGGGTTCTTCCCGGAGCTCGGCCTCACGGGCGCCGCCGTGGCGACAACCACCGGACGCGGAATCGGCGTCTGCTACCAGCTCTGGAGTCTGTCCCGCGGGAAGCGCGTCCGCGTGCGACGCGAAGACCTGCGGGTGGATCGGGGCATCATCCTCAACCTGCTCCGCGTGTCGCGCGGCGGAGTGGGTCAGATGCTCGTTTCACAGGTGAGCTACATTGGGTCGATCCGCATCCTCGCGTCGTTCGGGTCGATCGTGCTCGCCGGATACGTGCTGGCAATCCGAATCGTCATCTTCGTGATCCTGCCCGCCTGGGGGCTCGCGAACGCCGCAGCCACGCTCGTGGGGCAGAATCTGGGGGCCGGCAAGCCCGATCGAGCGGAGCACGCGGTCTACGCCACAGGGATGTGGAACACCGTGTTCATGACCGTGATCACGGTGGTGTTCGTGACGTTCGCCCCGCAAATCATGAGAATCTTCGCGCCGGACCCCGAGACGCTCGCTGTCGGGACTCGCGCCCTGCGGATCATCAGCTACGGGTACGTCTTCTACGCGTGGGGGATGGTGACGATCCAGGCGTTCAACGGCGCGGGCGACACGGCCACGCCGACGTGGATCAACATCGGGGTGTTCTGGTTCTTTCAGCTTCCGCTGGCCTACGTGCTCGCGATTGTGCTCGACGTGGGGCCCGATGGGGTGTTCTGGTCGTTCGCCCTCGCGTACTCGCTGTCCGCGATGGTCGGCCTGGCACTCTTCAGGCGGGGGCGGTGGAAGGAAAAAGTGCTGTAGCCTGGTGGACTTCAGCGCTAGCCAGGCAGGCCCTAAAAGCGCTGGCCAGGCAGGCCTTCAACGAGAAGGGTCGAGCCTGAGATCGGCGAAGTTGACGATGCGTGCCGTCCGCAGCCCCTGCGCGGCGTTCCGGCCACCCTGAGCGCTGACCTGAAGCGCGATGTCGAGCCCGATGGGGATATCGCACAACGCGAAGTATCCGGCCCGACTCGCACGCGTGTCGTCGCTTTGAACCACAATGCGTCCGTGGGCCTCCGCGGGCTCTGAACTCTGACTCAGCTCCGTCCACTCGGCCCACACCAGGGCACGATTGAGCGGGAACAGCGTTTCGCGATCGCGTACCCGGCCCACGATCACCGCGGTACCCTCGGCTTCCTCACCGCACAGGTCCGTGAGGATCTCACCGGGGTCGGGCAGGTCGAACGACACGTCGCGACGTTCGCCCGCGGAAAGCTCGAACTCGATCTGCGGAGGGTCGAAGTCGATCGTGTTGAATAGAGCGTGGCGCAACTCCAACTCGTACGTGCCGGGCTCGAGGCCGTCGAAGAAGAACTCGCCGTTCGGTCCCGTGTGTCGGATCTGGTCGTCTCCGCGGGGAGGATCCAGTACGAGCGTGGCATCGCGAAGCGGCGCGCCTGTCATGGTGTTCGTGATCGCACCCGTCACTCCCGCCCCAACCCGCCAGTCGACCGCGCCCCCCTCGGGCTCCGAGACATCGCGCAACTCTCCACCGTACTCGACGAACCCGTCGATCTGGTATCGATTGCGCCGATCGTCGTGCAGCAGCGTCGGCATGCGGATGTACCAGTCGCGCACGATAAAGGCACCGGTCGGGAGGCGTCCGTATTCGACGACCCCCGCGATCCGCTTATCATTGACCCCACGATACGGGATGTTCTCGTAGCGGAACTCGACGTGATCGAGGGCGTTCGTGGTCTCGTCCAGCCAGAGCACGCCCTTGATGTCGGGGAGATCGCGTCCGTCGCGTGGCTCGAATGTCAGACCCACGAACGTCTGCCCGTCGCGCTCCTCCCGATCGAGACCGAAGCAGTGGTCGGCCTGAAACGTGTCGGAGAGCAGCACGGTCGCGTCGGGCGCGTAGTAGTAGACCGTCTCGCCTTCCTCCTGGATGTAACCATCGGCAGAGAGCTTCGTCGCGGCCAGACTCCGAAAGGGCGCCTGCGAGACGCCCTCGGCCGCGAACGTGGTCACACCGATGATGTCGCGCCCTCTCGCCGACATCGATCGGTTGAAGACAACGGAGCTGAAGCGGAAGAGCTGCATCGTCTGCGCGAGCAGCTGGCTCTCGAGCGCCTTTCGAGCCTCGTCCCACACCAGTTCTACCTCGGCGGCATCGCGCGGGTTGTCGACGCACTGCCGGTGTATGGACACATCCAGATCGGCCAGACGAACCGGGAGGATCGGGATCTCGAACTCGACCATCAGAGGCGCGCCCTCGCCGAGGTCGAACGGATCTGATTCCCAGCGCTGGAAGCCGATCCGGTCGACCCTGACGTGGTACTCGCCGACAGAGACCGCAGTCAGGCGAAAGATCCCCAACTCGTTCGTGAAGACCGCGTTCACGGTGGCGCCGCCCGTGTCGAGGAGCGTGACGATTGCGCCCTCGATCGGCTCATTGAGGCCGCCCTCCGCCACGATGCGTCCACGCACCTCCTGAGCGGAGAGCGTGAGGGGCGCCATCAGCGCCGTAGCGGCTACCGCGCCCCAGGCGATTCTGACGGAATTGACCATGACCGACCTCGCGGTACGACAATCGACCTTCCGGTGCGACAAAGGGCCCTACCGGAACATAGTCCCCGGTGGGCCCTCGATCAGCCTCCCCTGCCAGACCCCGCGACCCGCTGCGGCCACTGGGCGCAACCTCTTACGGCGTGCCGCCGCCCTTCGTGGTGATCTGAACCACACCGTCCCGCCCGCGGTCGCCGTAGAGCCGGAGCGCCTCCGCGCCCTTGACGATCTCGACTCGATCGATGTCGAGAGTATCGAGCTCCGAGAGCGTCGTCTCTGCGGGCTGGATCACTCCATCGATCACGATGAGCGGCGGGGGACCGTCGATCGGGCCAGGGGCTCG
>JBGMQU010000037.1:0-18677 GCA_048060725.1 Gemmatimonadota bacterium
GGCGATCCTCGACGAACTCGCCCTCAACGGCGGCGAAACCGTCCTCGACGCCGGGTTGTTCGTGTCGATGCCGAAGCTGAAGACGCACCATTGGGCG
This sequence comes from Gemmatimonadota bacterium, assembly GCA_048060725.1. Lineage (GTDB taxonomy): Bacteria > Gemmatimonadota > Gemmatimonadetes > Palauibacterales > Palauibacteraceae > Palauibacter. Next base: position 98 of record JBGMQU010000037.1, read on the forward strand.
GGTGTGACCCTGTCGATGAAGAACCTCTTCGGGATCGTCCCGAGTGCCATCTACGGGTGGCCGAAGAACGTTCTTCACTGGGCCGGCCTGGAGGGCAGCATCCTCGACATCAACGCGGCGCTCGATGTACCCCGCTTCAACATCGTGGACGGGATTCTGGGGATGGAGGGAAATGGCCCGATTCAGGGCGAACCGCGTGAGGTCGGTGTTCTCCTCTTCGGCGAGGACCCTGTCGCGGTCGACGCGACCGGAGCCCGCCTGATGAGTATCGATCCGCGGAAGTTGGGCTATCTTGAGCAGGCGGACGCGTTTCTGGGGAACATCGGCGAGGATATCGTCGAGCAACGCGGCGAGCCGGTGACGCGATTCCGGACCAATTTTCGCGTGACTGCGCCCTTCGAGGAGGTGAAGGTCGAACCTTCTCGCGGACAGGAGTGACAGACGTCCGTCGGCGGTGACGCGATCATGCGTTGAGCCGTCGATGACATGGAGCGCCACTTTGGGAGCTTGACCGGGTACCGAGGTTGGTAGGCTCGGCGAAATGCCGGATCCGGGAGCGGAGGGTGACGTGATGACGACCTTGTTCTACGGTGACATGCTGCCGCCGCCGCGCAAAAAGGGCGAGCGGCACCAACACGTTCTGGTCGGGACGGCATCGCCGGTGCAGTTGGATGTGCGTCCGATCGAACACCACCTCACTCCGGAAGGCGCCATCTGTATCGGGACTTTCCACGAGGGCCGGCCCATCGGTCGGTGCGCCATACCATCCGAGAGCGTCGAGAACTTTCTCGAAATGGAGTTGTTCGATTCACCCGTTTCGCTCGCCTTGAACGTGCGCGAGGGAGGGCCCGGCGTCGAAGGCAGCCTGCTGGCGCTGGTGCCCATGGGCCGGTCTCGCGACACGGATGAGGATGAGGAGGCGGAGGAGGAGGACGCACCCGAGCCCTGGCGAACGAGTGTGCCCGGGGCCGCCTACGAGGCGGAGGAGGAGGACGTTCCGCCGGAGGATGAGGGTCAGCTGGTCGGTATTTTCCTGGGAGAGGTCGTTCGTTTCGAGCCCGACCGGAAGGACGCCGATTCGCTCCTGCGGGAGGCGGCCGACATGCTCGCCGGAGTAATTCGCGGTCAGGTCGGGAGCGTTGTCGATCGGGTGATCGAGGAACTCACCGTCCAGCCCGGAGGCTGACATCGAGTGAATGCCGCCCCGAAACGCTGTGGCTGGCAGGGATCGGACCCGGAAATGATCGCGTATCACGACACGGAGTGGGGCGTTCCGGTACATGACGACGCTCGACACTTCGAGTTCCTGGTGCTGGATGCGTTTCAGGCCGGACTGTCCTGGGCGATCATCCTGAGGAAGCGCACCGGGTTCCGGGCCGCGTTCGCCAACTTCGACCCGACCGCGGTCGCGCTCTACGGACCCGCTGACGTCGAGCGGTTGCGGGCGGACGCCTCGATCGTTCGGAATCGTCAGAAGATCGAGGCGACGATTTCCAATGCCCGGGAGTTCCTCGCTATTCAGTCGGAGTTCGGTTCCTTCGATGAATACATCTGGCGATTCGTCGATGGCCGAACGATCCGGAATCGGTGGAAAAGCCCGAGCGACATGCCGGCGAAGACCGCGGAGTCGGAAGCGATGAGCCACGCGCTTCGCGCGAGAGGCTTCGGCTTCGTCGGTCCGACGATTTGTTACGCGTACATGCAGGCGGCGGGCATGGTCAACGACCATACCGTGGACTGCTTCCGCCATTCAGAGCTTGAAGGGGCCTTGAAGAAGTAGGGCGAGTCGAGCGCGACTCAACGACCTTCTTCGACCCGGCCGTTCAGGCAGACGGTTGCGCCGGGTCTGCATGTGCAGTGCTTGGTGAGGGGCAGGCCGGCCCGGTTCACACCCCACGAGGCCTCCACCAGATCGGCGAGCACCTCGATCAGCTCCGGCGCGTCGTGAGGGACGGGTACACGGTGGAAACGCAGCCCGGCCTCCTCCGCGTCCTTTCGCAGGTCGAGGTCGAGTTCTGCCAGTGTCTCCGATTGCTCGTGTACGAAGCTCACCGCATCGACGACAACGGCCGACCTCGATCCCGCCAGGCTTTTGAGCACGGCTTCGACGTCGGGTGCCGTCCACTCCACTCCGCGATTCGAGTGATTCTGGTACCCGATCGAGTACTCCGACACACCCAACTCCGCCGCCACGCGGGCACACCCGTCCTCGACGTAGTCGACGTATCGACTGCCATCCCTCACATATCTCATCGGGGTGCCATGGGCGCTGAACACGAGTTCGACACGGTCATCGGAGAGGTCCATCGATTCGTGAGTGGCGGACGTTCGAATCGCGTCCGCGCGGAGTCGCACGTACGAAGGGTGACGATGCCACCCGGTGATTTCCACCACATGTGGATCCCACAGGAGCATCGCGAGCGCGCGGTCGACCTCGCGTAGCGAGGCGACGGTGGTGGAGGGGCCGCACAGCGGATAGACGGGAAGCGCCGAGACCGTCTCCACGCCAGCGTTCCGCAAGCGCTCCAGCGCACCGGCGATCGTCGGTTCGGTAAACTGCGTGCAGCTCGCCACCGGGACCGGTGAGCCACGGCGGGCTAACTCCTCGGAGAGCGCAGCGGCCTGCGCGGCGGCCTGCGTACGGAGCGGCGACCCGCCGATTCGCTCGTAGTCGGCGACGAGACCGGGCGCGCGCCGGCGCGCGAGCTCCGCGCTCCGCGAACGCGCGGTTCCGATCGACCCGAGCGCCTCGATGTTCGCGTTGGCGAGAAAGATTCGCTCGAGAAACCTGGTCGCCGAATCGATGTCTGGTGACTCCGGCTCACCGAAGTCGATCAACAGGACGCCGGGCTTCGCGGGTCGCGGACTCACGGCGCCGAAGCTTCCGGGCCCGGGTAGGAGTGCACGCATTCCACGATGGCTCGAAGTACGCGAGGATCGGATTCGGGGTGGAGCCCGTGTCCTACATTGAAGATGTGACCGGGTCGGCCGCTCGTCCGCCTCAGGATGTCCTCGGTGGCCGCGAGCGCCGCTGCCTCCCCGGCCAGGATGGTCGATGGATCGAGATTTCCCTGGATCGCCCGGTCGTGGCCGATCAGTCGCCACGCTTCGTCGATGGGAAGTCGCCAGTCTACGCCCACCGCGTCTCCCCCCGCCGTCGCGAGCGCCGGTAGCAACCCGGGGTTTCCGACAGCGAAGTTGATCGTCGGGACGTTGGCGTCCGCCAGGGTCCGGAGAAGACGGGCCGTGTAGGGCTGAACGCACTCGCCATACTGCTCCGGCGAGAGCACGCCGGCCCACGAGTCGAAGATCTGAATCGCCCCCGCCCCCGCCTCGTGCTGGGCGATCGCGAAATCGGCCAGGTGGTCGGCCCAGAACCCGGCCAGCCGGTCCCACAGCTCTGGTTGCCGGAGCATGAAGGCCTTCAACGACGCCAGCCGTTGGGTCCGCGATCCGCGAACGAGGTATGAGCACAACGTGAAGGGGGCACCCACGAAGCCCAGCACCGGCACATCTCGCCGGGAGACCACCAGCTTGATCGCCTCCAGGACGTAATCGAGCGCGACGCGAGGGTCGAACGGCACAAGTCGATCGACATCCGCCGGGCCGGCCCACGGGTCGAGGACGACCGGTCCAACGCCTGCCCGCAGTTCGACCTCCAGTCCCGCCGCCTCGAACGGAGTGGACAGATCCATGAAGAGAACGAGACCGTCCACGGCGAAGTAGTCCAGCGGAAGTTCGGTCACCTCGGCCGCGCGCTCCGGATCGCGGACGATTTCCTCAAACCCATGGGCGCGACGAATCTCCCGGTACCCCGGGAGGCACCGGCCTGCCTGGCGCATGAACCAGACGGGGGTTCGTTCTACCTTCTCACGGCGGAGAGCCCGAAGTAGTAGATCGCTCATGACCCTCCATCTATACCGCCGGGCCTCCGACACACAAATCGCGGTGAGGCTGCGGGGAGCGGCGCGCACGATATAGCTTCTCCGTGAGGCTGCCATTCATCCACGGGAGAATCCATGAAGCGGTCGATTTCTGGCTCCGGGCGCTGGTTGGGCGTCTGCGTTCTCTGCACGCTTGCCGCTGGCTTGACGATCCCGTCTGTCGCCGCTCAGCAGGCCGAGGCCTACGACGTGATTCTTCGTGGTGGCCGGGTGCTGGATGGCACCGGCAACCCATGGTTTCGGGCCGATGTAGGCGTCCGCGGCGACCGGATCGTCGCCGTTGGAGATCTGTCGGGCGAGACGGCCGACCGGGTGATCGATCTCGCCGGCCGGCTGGTCGTCCCCGGATTCATCGATCTGCATTCGCATGCGGATGAGGGGCTCGGCGCGGAGGGCGAGTCCGGCAGCGAGGGGGCGCAGCGCCGCGCCGCGCCGAATCTCGTGACACAGGGCGTGACGACCGTCGTGGTAAATCAGGACGGCCGGTCCGACTGGCCGATCGCCGACCAGCGTTCGAGCTACGAAGCGTTGGGTATCGGGCCCAACGCCGCCCTCATGATCGGGCACGGCACGGTCCGGGGCCTCGCCATGGGCGACGATTTCCGGCGCGCTGCGACCGACGCCGAGGTCGCCGCGATGCGCGAACTCGTTCGTCAGGGCATGAGTGAAGGGGCGTACGGCCTGAGCGCCGGTCTCGAGTACGTGCCGGGTCGCTGGAGCGAGACGTCGGAGGTCATCGAGGTCGTGGCGGAGGCCGGCGCGGCCGGTGGAATCTACGTCGTGCATGAACGCAGCTCCGGCCTGACCCCCATGTGGTTCTGGCCGAGCGTCGATGATCCGGGTCCCCCGACCATGATCGACACGATTCTGGAGGACATCGAGGTCGCGGAGAGCACCGGGGTCACGACCGTCGCCACCCACATCAAGGCGCGCGGGTCCGATTTCTGGGGTGCGAGTCGCGTGATGATCCAATTGATCGACCGGGCCCGGGAGCGAGGGGTGCCCATCTGGGCGGACTCGTACCCATACAATACGACGGGCAGCGATGGTTCCACAGTTCTCATCCCGCCGTGGCTTTTTCAGGAAGTCCGACGACAGGAACGAACCGACGGCTGGCGACCCGACTACGGCGCAGTGCTCGAAGCGGCCCTGGCGGATCCCGATCTCGCCGACCGGCTACGGATGGACATCGACCATGAGATCGGGAGACGTGGCGGCGCCGAGAATCTTCTGGTGATGGACCATCCTGACGAAGAGCTGATCGGACGTACACTCGCCGAGCTGTCGGCGATGAACGGAGTGGAATCGGTTGAGATGGCGATCCGGCTGCAGCTCGGCGGCGATCGTGGGCGCCCGGGCGGAGCGCGGATCCGGGGCTTTTCGCTCTCGGAAGTCGACGTGGGTGCGTTCGCCGCAGAGGAATGGCTCGTGACCGCGTCGGACGCCGGGATCGCGTTGCCGGGAGATCCGCCGGTACACGCGCGGTACTACGGGACGTTTCCACGAAAAATCAAGCGCTATTCCATTGAGCAGAGGGTACTGTCGCTACCGGACGCTGTCCGGTCCGCGACGTCGCTGCCCGCGCAGTTGTTGGGGATGCGCGACCGCGGAGCCATCCGCGAGGGCATGATCGCCGACATCGCGGTCCTCGACCTCGAACGAATTGCCGACACGGCCACCTTTTTCGAGCCGCACCAGTATGCGACCGGCATCGATTTCGTGATGGTCAACGGCGAATTCGTCGTCGACGATGGAGAGCTGACCTATGCTCTTCCGGGCCGCGTTCTTACGCCCGCCGATACCCCCAGAAACGCGAGAGCTGTCTCCGGAGGATGAACGGAGTTGCCTGCGAGCGACCTTCTCCATCCGGCCGGTGCCCGTGTGTCGCTCCGGGCGGTTCCGGAGGCGTTTTATGCAAACGGGTTCTCTCGTATGCAATAAGTTTCGGGGTCCCTTCACCGGGTCGTCGTGACCCGGGTCGGTTAAGCTGTTGAATCCGAACAGCTTGAGAAATCGCCGACCCCCCGGCCTCTCCGTGAACGGTTTTTGCACGACCGGGGTGCATTCTGATCACAACTACCTGCACCTGGAACCACGAGGTCCGATGTTCAACGGTAAGAGAGATTCGGACGGAACGCGGATCAAAGACCTGCTTGCGGAGCTCCGCGGTCTGGCGCTCCAAAACCCGGGGGACCCGCAACTTCGTAATCATCTGTCGCGAGGCCTGTTCAGCGCGCTGACTCACGTTACCGAGAGCGACGAGCATGGCGAGCGTGATCGGATCGTCCAGGAGCTTCGTGACCTGGCCGCACAGCACCCGGAAGACGACGTCGTCCGAAGCAACCTCGCACGAGCTCTGTTCAACACCCTTAACGTCGCACACGCGGCCGGCGACGCCGGTGGTCGCGACGCCGCGTTGCAGGAGCTCCGCTCCCTCGCGGCTGAACACCCGCAGGACGAAACGGTCCAGGAACATCTGGCCAAGGCCCTCTTCAACGCGATGAACTACGCGAAGGCAGGAGAGGACTACGCAGAACGCGACGCCTTGCTCGAAGAGCTTCGCGGTGTGAACGAGGGGTCGGGAGGGCGATCGGCCACCCGGCTTCGTCTCGCCAAGGCGCTGTTCAACGGGGTGAGCCATTCGGTCGATGAAGGTCGACTCGATCGCGCTCGCGAGCTGGTCGGCGAACTCCGGCAGCTGACGGGACAGCACGGCGACGATTCGGAGGTTCGTGAGCGGCTGTCGAAAGGGCTCGCGACGCTGCTTCATGCGACGTGCATGGCCGAGGATCCGGCCGACGCAGATAACTTGCTCAACGAGTTGAGACTGATGGCCGGAGCGCATCCCGAGCAACTGGTCCTCCGTGAAAGCCTCGCGATGGGACTGTCGGACACGCTTCAGTTGATGGGAAACGGGGGAGACCCTGGAAACCGGGCCGAGTTGCTCGAAGAGTTGCGCATCCTCGCAACAGATCACCCGGATGCGGAAAGCATCCGTGCGCGCCTCGCTTCCGGTATTGCGAACGAATTGAGCATGGCCGGACACCAGAACTGATGGCCGCACACCAGAACTGAACGGTACCTCACGCAACGATGCACGAAGGCCGTGCCCGGCGACGCCGGGCACGGCCGCGTCGTTTCGGGTCGGCACGCCGCCGCCGGACGCAACAAACAGTGTCGAGTGGCTGCAAATACGTACCGTCCTCGAACCTGCGTCTACGCAGCCTCGGCCTCCCCTCGCCTCACCTAATCCGGTACGGGCGAGCCGGTTGCCCGCCGCGCGAAACCGCGGGGATCGTGGGGTACGCCCCTTGCTACTCTGCGCCGTGCCTGTCCGTCGTTCCTCTCTTCGGCGGATGGGAAGCAGGGCCGGGAAGGCCCCGTGCGTTCTAGCGAGATGAAGACCCAGGGTGGATCCCACTACCGATACCGGTCGAGGCCGGCAGGCACCTCACCGGCTGGGAGCTAGGACGTGCGGGCTTTCTCTATTCGACCCTTATTTTGCCCCTCCTTTTCCGACTCGGGCGGCGCAGGTGGGCGCTTCCGCAGCCTCCGCCTTTTCACGCGGCAGGGGAACCGTTCTTTTCTGTCCGTCTCTGAAATGCCCACCGTTTCGCGATGAGGTCGTGCATGAGTCAGGTGATCAAGGACAGACGTTTCGTGGCGGGCGCCCTCGTCGCTCTTGCAGCCGTGGCGGCGTGTGTCGCCCCCGACGCCTCGACCGAAGGGGCCGGCGGCCCCGATGAGGCCGTCGAGCAGGGTCGCGCCCTCGCGCCTTCGACCACGTTCGGCACCGTGGAGGGCGGCACCGCTTCGATCTCTGATCTGCGCGGGAGCGTCCTTATCGTGAACTTCTGGGGCACCTGGTGTGTGCCGTGTCGTCGCGAAATTCCGGAACTCGTCGAGCTCCACGAGGCCTATGCCGATCGCGACGTCGAGATCGTGGGGATCGCGGTCGACTCCGGCGAAGCGGAGGACATCCGGTTGTTCGCGGACCGCTACGGTGTGCAATACCGATTGTGGATCACCGACATGGCGACGGCGCTCGAGGACTTCCAGGCCGTGGGATATCCGTTCACCCTGGTCATCGACCAGGAGGGGCGGATCGTGAACACGTTCTATGGGCCACAGACGATCGAGTCCCTGTCCGCCGAGATCGACGCGTTGCTCCAGTAGTGAGAGTGTCGGCGGGAGGGGGGGGCGGGCCGGACGGCTGGAGGCGGGTGGTCACGGCATCGTTCATCGTGACCTACCTCTTGATCGTGCTCGGCGGGTGGGTTCGCATCAGCGGCAGCGGACTGGGCTGCGGCGACCACTGGCCGCTCTGCAACGGCCGACTGATCCCGTCCCTCGAGGACCCGGCGACGGTGATCGAATGGGGCCATCGACTCGTCGCCGCGCTCGTGTCGAGCTTAGTCGGCGTTCTGGCGGTGTGGGCGTTTCTGGAACGAAGGTCTCAGGAATGGCGTCGGCGTTACCTGATCAGCGTGTGGGTCGCGGCGCTGCTCGCCGTCCAGGTGATTCTCGGCGCGATCACGGTCTGGCTCGAACTGCCGCCCTGGTCGGTCGTGCTTCATCTGGGGACAGCCATGGCGCTGCTGGTGCTCCTGCTGCTGGCGGCCATGGGCGGCGCGGACGCGGGATCGAACACGTCGTTTCGAGGGGCGGACGCGGCCCCTGCCCGGATGGCGTTGGTGCTTGCGGCGCTGTCTGCGGTGGCCGTTCTTCTCGGCGCTCTCGTCGCGAACCTTGACGCCGCGCCGGCCTGTCAGGGATTCCCACTGTGTAACGGATCGATCCTCCCCGGCGGGCACTGGCGGATCCATCTGCACTGGACCCATCGCGTCGTCGCGTACCTCGTGGTTCTGGGAAGCATGGCGCTGCCGTTCGTGAGTGGCGGTCGGGCGAGAGGGACGGCCTTACTCTCGGCGGGACTCGCGGCGGCTCAGTTACTGGTCGCCGCCGTCATGGTACTCAGGATTCTGCCATCGGAGTGGCGCGCCGCGCACGTGGCTCTCGGGGCGGCGGTGTTCGCCGCCCTGGTGGCGCACACGTACAGGTTGGGCCGATCGGATTAGACGTGACCCGACGTAGTTCTTGAACAGCCGTCTATACCGACTCCAGCAGCGCCACGTGACCCAGACCACCGGCCGCGCAGACGCTCACCACCGCTCGAGTGCCGGCGGGTGAGTCGACGAGTTCGTGTACCGTCTGCGAGAGGATCCTCGCGCCCGTCGCCCCAAACGGGTGGCCGAGTGCGACACTCCCCCCGTTGGGGTTGATGGATTGCCGCGGGAATTCGCCGAGATCCTGGTCGACGCCGGCGCGATCGGCGAGCCAGCTGCGGTCGTCCAGTGCCTCCAGCGTCGCGAGTACCTGAGCCGAAAACGCCTCGTGGATTTCCCACAGGCCGATGTCGCCCAGTTCCAGGCCCCGTCGCACGAGCATCCGGGCGATCGCGATGGCCGGGGCGATGAGGAGCCCATCCCGCCCGGGGTCGATCGCGGCCTGCTCCCAATCGAGGAGTCGGGCTCGCGGCAGGTGATCCGGAAGGCGGGACAACCCGCGGGTCCCGGCTACCCAGCACGCCGCTGCCCCGTCGGTGAGGGGAGAGGAAGTCCCCGCGGTCACGGTCCCGTCCCGGGCGAATACCGGCCGCAGGGACGACAACTTCTCGAGCGACGTCCCGGGTCGCGGCAGGTCATCGCGATCCGTGGGGAAGGTGCCGGGCGAGACGAGCATGGGGCGGAAGAACGAACCCTCGTCGCGTGTCGACCGCTGATGGCTCGCCAGGGCGAACCGGTCCTGCGCTTCGCGCGGTACATCCCACTCCTTCGCCATATCCTCGGCGTGCTCCCCCATTGACCTGCCGGTCGTCCGCTCTTTGACGCCCGGGATCGAGATCTTGAGGTCGGAGGGACGGATCTTCGCGAGAGATGTGATCATCCGCGTCGGGCTGCCGGCCTGAGCGGTTCGCCGGAGCTTCCTGCTGAGCGATCGGGAAAGACCGATCTGCGTGTTCGTCATCGACTCGACGCCGCCGCACAAGATGAGATCTGCGCGACCGGCCGAGATCTGCCCGGCCGCGTGCGTCGCTGCCGCGAGCGATGTGGCGCACGCCTGCACGATTCCCTGGGCCGGCACGCCGGGGCTCAGTCCTGAGTCGAACCACACCTCTCTCCCCCAGTTACTCACGCTCAGCGAGGGGATGACGGCTCCCCAAAGAACGAGGTCGATCGAGTCTGCGTGGCGGCGGCCCGGTCCGGACTCGCCGGCGACCGTTTGCTGGATGACCGGTACGGAGAGAGCCAGCGCGTCGTAGCCGCCCAGCTCACGATCGATCTTCGCGAAGGGGCTGCGGAGGCCCGGTAGAACAAAAACTGAGGACTGAGTCATGGTCGTTTGCCGGCCGAGGAGGCTGCTGGGGAACGCTGGCGGGTCACGTTACCCTGCCGTAGCCCTGAATCCAAGACGACGACGCGGGCGCACCCCTCCAGGTGGGGAAGTGGTCCCGCATGGCATCCCGCGCCGCTGCGCGCGAAGATGTCGGCTCTACGGGGCTGTGGCGTCCGTAACGCGACCCGCCGTACTTCTTCAACGGCCTTCTGGTACGAATGGAAAGGAACGAGATGACCGTGCGTGTGCGTTTCGCACCGAGCCCCACCGGCTTCCTCCACGTCGGGGGAGCCCGAACGGCGTTGTTCAACTGGCTGTTCGCCCGCCAGACGGGCGGCACGCTGATCCTCAGGATCGAGGACACCGACCGGGCCAGATCGAGCGACGAGATGACGGAGGCGATTCTCGAAGGTCTGGAGTGGCTCGGGCTCGACGTGGACGAGGGCCCGTTCTTCCAGGCGCGAGGGGTGGACCGGCACAAGGCCGACGCGGCGGACCTGTTCCGGCGCGGTGCCGCGTACAGATGTTTCTGCACTCCGGACGATCTCGCGGCACGCCGCGAAGAGGCCCGGCGCACCGGGACCGGGTTCGGGTATGACGGGCGGTGCGGCCGGATCGAGGAGGCCGACTCCGACGCGCGGGCCGCGGCTGGGGAATCCTTCGCGCTCCGAGTGAGGGTGCCGGCCGGAGCAACGACATGGGAAGATCTCGTCCATGGCCCCGTCTCGTTCGACAACGAGACCATCGACGACTTCGTAGTCCTGAGATCGGACGGAACGCCGGTCTACAATCTCGCCGTCGTATCCGACGATTTCGATGCGCGGATCAGCCACGTGATCCGGGGCGACGACCACATCTCCAACACGCCCAAGCAGATCATCATCTACGAAGCGCTCGGTCGGCCGTGCCCGGTCTTCGGGCATGTCCCCTTGATTCTCGGGACCGACGGGAAGCGGCTCTCGAAGCGACACGGGGCGATGTCCGTTCTCGCGTATCGGGACCAGGGGTTCCTTCCCGAGGGGATGGTCAACTTCCTCTCGCTGCTCGGCTGGTCGCCGGGAGACGATCGTGAGGTCATGACGTCCACCGAGCTGGCCGAGACGTTCTCGGCTCAGCGGATCTTGAAAAAGAGCGCGGTGTTCGACGTCGAAAAGCTCGAGTGGCTCAACGGCCAGCATATAGCGGCGAGCCCCGCCTCGCGGCTGGCGCCCGAGATCGCGCGGATGGTCGCGGAGGAAGGGCTACGCGAGGTCGACGCCTCCCGGTTGGCCGAGATCATCGATCTGGTGAAGCATCGACCGCGCACCCTCCACGCGCTCTTCGCCCAGGTGCTGCCGTTCGTCGTGGATGATGTCGAATACGAGCGGGCGGCCGTCGATCGGTTCTGGCGGAAGGCCGGCGAGTCTGCCGAGTTGCTTCGCGCGCTCGCGCCGCAGTTGGCCGCGTTGTCGGAACCGTGGACGGAGGAGTCGGTCGAACCCGTGATTCGGGAGTTGGCCGATCGGCTCGACGTCGGTGCCGGACGGGTGATCAACCCGCTTCGCCTGGCGCTGATGGGACAGGGCGTGAGCCCGGGCATCTTCGAGGTCGTGGCGTTAATGGGGCCGCGAATCGTGAGCCGCCGGATCGAGGCAGCGCTCGGTTACCTCGACGCGAAGGCGGCGGCGGGGTGATGCGGGGTTCTGGCGTGGCAATGCAGTTTGACGAGACGGTCATGCGTCGGGCGCTCGCGCTTGCCTCGATGGCGGCGGACCGGGGGGAGGTCCCGGTCGGCGCGGTGGTGACGGATGCGCTCGGCGAGGTGGTCGGCGAAGCGCACAATCGTCGGGAGGAACTCGCCGACCCGACCGCTCACGCCGAAGTGCTCGCTCTGCGGGCCGCGGCGCGCTCCGTCGGAAACTGGCGCCTGGAAGGTCACCGGTTGTACGTGACGCTCGAACCGTGCGCCATGTGCGCCGGGGCGATCGTCCTGGCACGGGTATCGGCCCTGGTGTTCGGCACGCGAGATCCCAGGGGAGGGATGGCCGGGTCGCTCGAGAACCTGGTCGCGGATCCGCGTCTCAATCACCGGGTGGAGGTGATCGAGGGGCTCCTGCGCGAGGAGTCCGCCACCCTGTTGTCTGGCTTCTTCCGGGCGCGGCGCTAGCCGAGTCCGGTCGGAACGGGCTTGCCGACGAACCGAATGATGGCGAACAGCAGTCCGCCGGACAGGCCGTAGGCCACGAGCGGGGACAGGCCGTACGCCGTTGCGAACGATCCGAAAACCATCGCCACGAGCGCCACGACCACGGCGTAGGGAAGCTGGGTGCGGACATGATCGAGATGGTCGCAGGCCGACGCCATGGAACTCAGCACCGTCGTGTCGGAGATGGGCGAGCAGTGATCTCCGAAGATCGATCCGGCGAGGACCGAGGCGATCGTGGCGACGAGCAACCCCCCGCCCGAACCGCTGACGAATTCGGCGGCCCCACCCATGGCGACGACCAGGGGAACGGCGAGCGGCAGCAGAATCGTCATGGTCGCCCACGACGTCCCCGTGCAGAAGCTGATCACTGCGGCTGTGACGAAGGTGAGGACCGGGACCAGCTCGACGGAAAGGTTTCCGCTCAGCAGCAGTGTCAGGTAGCGGGCCGTCCCGAGGCTCTGCGTGATCGCGCCGAGCGCCCAGGCCAGGATCAGGATGACGAACGCCATCGTCATGGCGCGTGTCCCGGCCACCCAGCTCTCCAGGGCTTCCTTCAACGTCAGGATCCGCTGAGCGACCGGCAGCGCGATCGCCACGATGCACCCCGCGAGCGCCCCCCACAGGATCGCCTTGAACGGATCGGCGGCCCCGAACGTGTCCCACAGCGTCGCCGGCCCGGCGACGCTCCGACCATCGAAGTAGAGCCCCAGAAGTACCACGGCGATGACGGTGAGGACGGGCCCTCCCGCATTGATCCACCGGAGCGGAATCCCTTCCTTCGCTTCCAACTCGCCCGTCTCCGTATCCACCAGAAGTTGGGAGCCCGGCCGGAACACGCCGCCACCCGTCCGGGCTCGGACCTCGGCCGTGTACATCGGCCCGAAGTCGCGTTGCGTCACGATGAGTAGGGCCACCATCAGCAACGTGAGGAGCGGGTAAAAGAGATACGGGATGCTGCTCAGGAATACGGTGAACGGGCTCGCGGCCGACAGCGCCGCTGCCACCGCCGGATCGGCCGTCTGTTCCGCGGCGATACGGAGGCCGTCTCGGATCAGTGAGATCTCGAACCCGACCCACGTCGACACGAAAACGATCGTCACGACTGGCGCCGCCGTCGAATCCACGAGGTAGGCGAGCTTCTCCCTCGAGACCTTCAGACGATCCGTGATCGGCCGGAACGTGTTCCCGACGATCAGCGTGTTCGCATAGTCGTCGAAGAAGATCCCGCAGCCGCCGAGGAACGTCGCGAGTTGAGCCCGGCGTGGGGTCGTCGCGAGCGGTCGCACGGCCTCGACGATGCCCCGCGTTCCACCTGATCTGGAAATGACGCCGACCATCGCACCGAGGAGCCCGGAAAAGATGAGGATGGAGGCGTTTCCCGTGTCGGCCACGGACGGAACGATGAACGTATCTACCGTTCGCCAGAGCGCGGATAACGGGTTCAGGTCGGAGATGAAAAGCGCCCCCACCCAGACACCGAAAAACAGCGCTATGACGACTTCTCGGAACACCAGGGCGAGGACGATCGCCAGAACCGGCGGCAGCAGGCTCACCCAGCCCGGGAAGCGAGGCGGGGAAAGCGACGTCTCGGCCGTCGCTCCGCTTGCATCGGTGATCGTGATCTGAAGCGGCAGGTCCTCCGCCCCGACTTCCAGATTCCGTACCTGCACCCGCTCCCGGATCGGGAGATCGCCCGTCGCGAGAACTCGCCCGTCGTCGACCGAAATCCGGTAGGTGGCGTTCGTGGCGTTCGCGGAAAAGAGGGTGACATCGAACGGAACTCCGGACAGGAGAATGGCCGGAGCGTCCACGGACAGGTCGGGGGCTTGCTGGAGCGCGGTCGTGGAACCGGCCGCGGCCAGCAGCGTCAGCACGGGTCCGGCAAGCAGGGCGAATCGATAGGGATTCCGCATCGCGAGAACCTACCCGCGGTGCGGGGATCAGTCGAGCGCGCACGGAGTGGCGTGCGCGACATTGATCGCCGGTGGGAGGGCATCTATACTCCGCTCCGACCGAACGGTCCAGACCGTCGCGGGCCCGGCGGAACGGTCTCCGCCGGGCTTCGAAAGCTCGAGAAAAACGGCGCGCGTGCCCAGCGATCCAGTGACAGCCAGGACGATTCTCGATGAGAGGGCGATCTCCTCTCTCATCGATCGACTCGTCGCCGAGATCCGGGAAGCCACTCCATCCGAGCGCCGTCTCATGCTCGTCGGAATTCAGCGACGAGGTGACGTGATCGCTCGACGAATTGCCGTGGGACTCGGCGGCGACCATGCGACGGTATCGACCGGCTCCCTGGACATCACGCTCTACCGCGACGACTTCGCCCAGATCGGGACGTTCCCACTGATCGGGACGTCCGATATCCCTGAAGACATCACGGATTCGCACGTAATCATTATTGACGATGTGCTTCATACGGGACGCACTATCCGCGCGGCATTAAACGAGTTAGCAGATTACGGACGGGCCGCAAAAGTCGAACTGTGCGTCCTGGTGGATCGGGGGGGTCGACAGCTTCCTATCCAACCTGACTACGCCGGACACGTCGTGGAAGTCCCCATCGGCACCGAGGTAGCTGTGAGGGTCGGAGAGCTCGATGGAGAGTGGGGAGTCGATCTCGTGCACGTCGAGACGGAGGCATGAGCATAGGCAAGGACCTCATTGGGCTCGAGGGTCTCGACCGGGATCAGATCCTTGCGATCCTGGACACCGCGGAACCGTTCAAGGAGATCAGCGACCGGCAGATCAAGAAGGTCCCGATCCTGAGAGGACAGACGATCGTCAACCTCTTCTACGAAGCGTCCACCCGGACCAGGATCTCGTTCGAGTTCGCGGAGAAACGGTTGTCGGCCGACACCGTGAATATCTCCTCGAGCGGGTCGTCGGTCAGCAAGGGCGAGACACTCGTGGACACGGCGCGCAATCTCGAGGCGATGCGCATCAATATGGTTGTCGTTCGCCACGGATCATCGGGTGCGGCGAAATTTCTGGCCGACCGGATCCCTTCGAACGTGATCAATGCGGGGGATGGACAGCACGAACACCCGACCCAGGCGCTGCTCGACCTGCTGACGATCCGCGATCGGTTCGGGGCCGTCGAGGGAAGGCGCGTGTGCCTCGTCGGCGACATCCTCCATTCGCGTGTTGCGCGCTCCAACATCTGGGGTCTCCTGAAGTGCGGTGCGGAGGTCGCGGTTTGTGGGCCTCGTACGCTCATTCCCTCCGGGATCGAAGATCTCGGCGTGCGTGTTCTCGCAAGGGTGGAGGAGGCGATCGAGTGGTGCGACGTCCTCTACGTGTTGCGCCTCCAACTCGAACGGATGGCGGGTGGGTACGTTCCTTCGCTCCGGGAGTACAATCGTGTGTTCGGGGTCAGTTCCCGCCGACTCAGGTCCGCTTCCGACGACATGATCGTCATGCACCCCGGTCCCGTGAACCGCGGGGTCGAGATCGACTCGGATGTGGCGGACGGAGAGCGCTCGGTCATCCTCCCGCAGGTCACCAACGGCGTCGCGGTGCGCATGGCGGTTCTGTACCTCCTCGCCGGCGGCCAACCCGAGTTGGCCGAAACTGCAAAGGGTGGGGCATGAGCGCCGAACGAGCGCTGATGCTGACGGGCGGCCGTGTGGTCGACCCCTCGCAGGAAATCGACGAGCCACGCGACGTCCTGATCGTGGATGGGAGGGTGGAGGCCGTCGAGGCGAATATCGCCGGGCCGGATGACGCCCTGACAATCGACGTTTCCGGCTTCGTCGTGGCCCCGGGGCTCGTGGACGTCCACGTCCATCTTCGCGAGCCCGGCGGCGAGCACAAAGAGACGATCCGGTCGGGTGCTCAGGCCGCGGCGGCCGGCGGCTTCACGACCATTTGGGCCATGCCGAACACCGACCCGCCCCTGGACGATCCGGCCGCGGTCGGCTACGTGCGGCAGCAGGCCCGGCGGTGGGCCCGTCGCGGAGAAGGGGGTGCGCGCGTGAGCCCCGTCGGGGCGGCGACGCAGGGGCTTGCGGGAGCACAGATGACTGAGATCGGAGGGCTGGTCGAAGCCGGCGCTGTGGCGGTCACCGATGACGGCCATCCGATCGCCGACTCGGGAATGATGCGTCGGTTGCTCGAGTACACCCAGACCTTCGGAATCCCGGTTCTTCAACACGCCGAAGACATGAGCCTGACGGCGGGCGGTGTCATGAACGAGGGCGCCGTGGCGACCGCGCTGGGGCTGCGCGGGATTCCCAGCGCGTCGGAGTCGGCGGTGGTCGCACGAGACATCTGTATCGCCGAGCTTACCGGAGGGCACCTGCACATCCAGCACGTGTCGACCCGCGAGGCCGTCGATTCGATCCGGCGGGCGCGGGAGCGGGGCGTCCACGTCACGGCCGAGGCAACACCTCACCACCTCGCTCTCACCCAGGATGCGGTTCGGGATTACCGAACCGACGCAAAGATGAACCCTCCTCTTCGGAGCGAGGCCGACCGGCAGGCGATCCGGCAGGGGCTGATCGATGGCGTGCTGGAGATGGTCGCCACGGACCACGCGCCACACCATTACGGAGAGAAGGAACGCGAGTTCGACGACGCACCGTTCGGCATCGTCGGTCTCGAAACGGCGCTTGGCGTCTGCATCGAGGAACTCGTCGTACCGGGCGATCTTACGCTGTCTCAACTCATCGATCGCATGTCTTGCGCGCCTGCCAGAGCGATGGGGATCGCGGGTGGCACATTGCGCCCCGGGAGTCCCGCCGACATCCTCGTGATGGATCCCGACGCGCGCTGGACCGTCGACGCCGCCGCGTTCCGGTCGCTGAGTCGCAACACGCCGTTTGCGGGTCGTGAGGTGACCGGTCGCGTGGTCCGTACGATCGTGGGCGGCGACACGCGGTTCATTGCCGACTGACGTCTCGGGACACGAAGGCCCGGAAGGGAGTGACAGGGGCCCGGGAATTGCAAATATTCGCTTCGGATCGGTGCTCGCCACGACGCGATTTCTGACTGCGACGCGGCACTCCGATAAGAGTCGCTAGCCGCTCCTCGCCCAGCGCGAGCGAGCCAAGTCGGGACAGACGAACGACATGAGTAACGCGTCAGACATCAAGGGTACGGTGGTGCCAGCGGAAGTCAGCGACCTCATCTCGGAATCGCAGACGATCCAGGGGTGGATGGACCGTCTGGCGGGACACCAGAACGAAGCCGACCCGGCGGTGTTCGATCGAGTTCGCACCGACTACCAGGGTCGCCTCGACAAGGTCACCGCCAAGCTCGTGCAACACCGCTCCAAGCTCGTCGCCAGCCTGGAGTCGCGGCAGAAGGAGGTGGACTCCCTCCAGGCGGACCGCGATACGCAGGCCGGTCATCTCGAAGAGGCGCGTTTGCGCCACGCAGTCGGGGAGTTCTCCGACTCTCAGTGGGATGAGGCGCGCGGCAACATCGAAGGATCGCTTTCCGAGGTCGACGAATTGTTGGGAATGGAGGCGGGAGCCGTCTCGGAGCTCGCGGCGATCATCGACAGCATCGGAGAAGGCGGCACCCCGTCTGCTTCATCGACCGGGCCGGACTCGGGTACCGAAGAGGAGTTCGTCGCTGCCGTTCAGTCGCAAGCGGCTCCCGACGCTACCGCGGACCAGGACGGCGATGAAGACGGCCATGAAGCGGTTGGCGATGGTGACCACGAAGAAGCGGAAGCTGTCGCCGACGACGCGCGGGAGTCGGACGCCGACGAGTCCGCAGAGGCAGGGGAAGAAGAGGACGACGTCGAGATCACGGTGGAGGCCGAGGACGACGATCCGACGGCGGCCGTGACGGAAACGGAAAACGAAACGGCCGAAGCCACCGCAGAAGTGAGCGACGGCGAGGGTGGGGAGTATCTCGACGAACTCGAGTTCCTGGAGTCGCTGTCGCTCGACGAGCCGGATCGATTCGACGCGGTCTCGGCGATGCTCGATGAAGACGAGGGCAAGGACGACGCCTGACGCCCGGCGTCGTGGTGGTCACGTGACGAAGGTCAGATATGAAAAGACGAGGGCCGACCCGTGAGGGTCGGCCCTTTGTCGTCACC
>JBGMQU010000037.1:18687-27504 GCA_048060725.1 Gemmatimonadota bacterium
ACCGGGGCGCCGCGGAACGAGCAGGCGTCCCAGCCGAGCATCGGCGCCAGCGGCGCCCCCTCCCCCGGGGCGTCGGGGGGCACGTGTGAGAAGGATAAGATTTAAAAAGGCGGGGCCCGTCCCGTGGGGGTCCTCCCTTTGTCGTCACCGGACGATCACCGGACGATGGGTGTCGTCGAGGTCAGGCCTCGGCGAGCCGGTTCACGTGTCTGGCCGCCTTCGCCTTCTGACGCGCCGCCGACCGGGCCGGCATCAAGTTCTTTCGCGCGGCTCTGTCGAGCGCCGTGTAAAGTTCGGACAGCGCCGGCTGCGCTTCCTCGAGCGAATCCATGGCGTGCAGACTCTTGCTCAGCGTGCGAATCTCCGAGCGGACCTTCCGATTTCTCAGACGACGCGTCTCGGACTGCCGAAGCCGCTTCTTTTGACTAGCGTTGTTGGGCACTTCGCCTCTCCGTCATTCTCGTATCGGGCCCGTCTACCGGCGGGCCGGAAAGCCCTTGAAGATAGACGGATCGGCCGCCAAGCTCAAGCCGTCGCGACAACGTATTGTCCGTGTCGTCGTGGGAGGTGAACGAAGCGGCCTCGACAGTTATGATACACCCGTTCACATACGGGAGGGTGTGTACGATCGGGAGGGTGTGTACGACATTGCCTGAGCACGACCTGCCAGGGGCGGATCGGACGACCACGGGGCCGAGTCGGCTGCCGAGCCAGATGCGGACCGAGCCGTTCGTCGTCGAATTGGACCGCTTCCGCGGCCCGCTGGATCTGTTGCTGCATCTGATTCGGGCTCAGGACGTCGACATCTTCGACATTCCCATCTCGCAGATCACCGCACAGTTCCAGGCGGCCATCACGGAAGGTCTCGATCGACTCGAACTCGACCGGGCCGGAGAGTTTCTGGAGTTGGCGGCCACCCTCGTGCGCATCAAAGCGCAACTCCTCCTGCCGAGTCGCGACGAAGAGGACTGGGGCGAGGATCCCCGAGCCGAGTTGGTGCGTCGGCTGCTCGAGTACGAGTTCTTCCAAGAAGTGGCCCGCGTCCTCGCAGACGCCGAGGCCGATCGCCGTCGGCATCATGGCAAGGGGTTCGTCGAGCAGCGTGTCCAGCCGGCGGCCGTGCGCGGCGAACTCGCCACCACCGTGGACGACTTTCTCGACGTCGCGCTCGATCTGCCCGAGCGCGTTCCGGAACCCAAGCACCTTGCCCCGATCCGCGTGGTGACGGTGGAGGAGAAGATGTCCGCGATCCGTCGACACCTTCGGGGCGCCCCGCGACTGTTGTTCAGCCGGCTGTTTCGCTCGTGGAACGAACGACAGCACGTCGTGGCGGCGTTGCTCGCGTGTCTCGAACTGGCGAAGCAGCAGGTACTTCGGATCGAACAGGTCAAGAGATTCGGATCGATCTGGATTTTTCGGGGCGAGGAGCAGCCGACCGTGGACCTGGCGGACCCGGCGGTCACACCGACGACTGCGAAGAAAAGGGAGTTTGCCGCCGTGGAGCCTGACGCATGACGCCGGAACTGATCATCGAAGCGACCCTGTTCGCGAGCCAGACGCCGCTGACGCCGTCCGAGATCGCGCGCGCGGACGATGCGCTGGACGTCGTCACCGTTCGCGACGTGCTTCAGATCCTCCGTGAGCGGTACGATGCGGAGGAGCATGCCTTTCAGGTCTACCAGCTCGGCGACGGGTATCAGATCCTGACGCGGCCGGAATTTGCTCCGTACCTGGAACGGTTCGATTCGGTACCGCGTCCGCCGACCCTCTCGCGGGCCGCTTTGGAGACGCTGGCGATTATCGCGTACCGGCAGCCGATCGGCCGCATCGAGATCGAGGAGATTCGCGGCGTCGCCACGGCGTCGGTTTTGCGCACGCTTCAGGATTGGGAATTGACTCGCATTACGGGACGCGGGGACGGCCTGGGACGTCCGCTTCTCTACGGGACCACCGATGAGTTTCTCGACCATTTCGGGTTCCAGAGCCTGAAGGACCTGCCGGAGCCCGCGGACCTGCCGATCGCGCTAAGGAACGCCTCGCCTCAGATGGAAGCGACGTCGATCGAGGTGGATGAGGTGGATGATGTGGCGCCCGCGGGTGCCGACGAGGAGGGATCCGGTACTGAAGAAGCCCCTGCGCGGGGCGAGAGCAGGGGGGATGACGTGCCCACCGCCACCAATGGGTCCGGCCCACACAATGGGGCCGGACCGCACCCGGCCTCGTCCGGCTGAGGTGATCCGTCGTGCGTCTTCAGAAATTTCTCGCCCGCGCCGGGGTGGCCTCCCGTCGAGCGAGCGAGGACATCATCGCCCAGGGTCGCGTGCGAGTCGACGGCCAGGTGGTCACGCAGCCCGGAACCAGGGTGGACGCGACCCGGCAGATCGTCGAAGTCGATGGGCTGAGGGTCAGCGTGCAGGCTGCTCGGTGGATCATGCTTCACAAACCGCCGGGTTCGATGTGTACGCGCGGAGACCCCCGGGGGCGTCCCACCATCTACGACCTCCTTCCCGATGACGCCGCTTCGCTCTTCCATGTGGGACGTCTCGACTACATGAGCGAGGGCCTCCTGCTCCTCACCAACGACGGTGACCTGGCGAACGCGCTGCTGCACCCGAGCGCGCGTTTACGGCGCCGATACGTCGTCACGCTGGTTGGGCCGGTCCCGCCCGACATCACTACACGGTTGGTTCAGGGCGTGGAACTCGAGGATGGCCCGGCCGCCGCCGAGCAGGCTCGCTGGGACACCCCGCCGCAGACCTCGGCGCCTCGTCTCGAGTTGACGCTCCTGGAAGGCAGGAATCGCGAGATCCGCAGGATCATCGGAGTTCTGGATCTCAAGATTCGTACGCTCGAGCGAACGTCGTTCGGGCCGCTCGAGCTCGGTGGTCTGGCCCCCGGGAGCGCGCGGGATCTAACCGCTGGAGAGGTCCGTATGTTGCACACGGCGGCGGCCCGTGTGCCCGCGTAGCCACATGAACCAACGGACTGACAACCGAGATGGCTTGCTCTCGGGCGGTCGGGCCGTGAGAATCGAAGCCCGCCGCATCACGTCGGTTCGGGACCGGGGCCATCGTCGCGGGCCACTCGAGTGTCGAACTACGTGGTGTGGACGCGGCTGGCGCCAGTGTCGCCGTCGGACTCGAAGCATCAACTCACGAGGCTGAATGAACGCAGAACCGGAGACGGCCGAACGCATCTCGGAGGCAGATCTCGAACGCCGCACGGCCGCGATCGAGGAGGCCGGGGTCTTTCTGGATGACGTGCGCCGAGCGATCGGTCAGCGGATCGTCGGCCAGACCGAGTTGGTGGATCGCGTCCTGATGAGCTTGCTGACCGGCGGGCATATCCTGCTCGAAGGCGTTCCTGGCCTGGCCAAGACGCTGACAGTGCGGACGCTCGCGGATTCGATTCACACGACGTTCCGCCGGATCCAGTTTACGCCGGATCTCCTCCCGGCCGACGTCATCGGTACGCTGGTCTGGGACGAAAAGTCCGGAGAATTTATCGCGAAGAAGGGCCCCATCTTCGCCAACATCGTGCTGGCCGACGAGATCAATCGTGCCCCGGCCAAGGTCCAATCGGCGCTGCTCGAAGCCATGCAGGAGCGACAGGTCACGGTGGGAGACGAGACCCACCCGTTGCCGGTTCCGTTTCTCGTCATGGCCACGCAAAATCCGATCGAACACGAAGGCACGTATCCGCTTCCGGAGGCGCAGGTCGATCGGTTCATGTTCAAGGTGCGGGTGGACTACCCGTCGCCAGACGAGGAGCGGGAGATCATGCGTCTCATGGTCTCCGACGACCTCCCCCCCGTGGAGGCCGTGGCGGATCCGGAGCAGATTCTCTCGGCGCGTGCCCTCCTTTCCACCGTGTACCTGGACGAACGGGTGGAGGACTACATCCTGGCGCTCGTGCATGCCACGCGCGACCCGGCCGGCGCGGGCCTGGCCGACCTCGATCAATGGATCGAGTTCGGGGGCTCTCCACGTGCAACGATATATTTGGCCCGTTCGGCCCGGGCGACCGCCTTCTTCGACGGACGAAGCTACGTCGTGCCGGAAGACGTCCAGGCCATCGCGCGCGACGTACTTCGACACCGGCTGGTGCTGACGTTCCAGGCCGAAGCCGAGGGCGTGGACTCGGAGGCGATTCTCGATCGTCTCCTGGAGACCGTGCCTGTGCCGTGAGCGTATTCGATCTTCTCTGGCGTCCTCGTGCCGCGGAGCAGACCGATGAACGCCTGGCCAACATCCGCGAGGTCCGGCGCCTCGAGTTGAAGAGCCGCCGCCTGATGGACAGCCCCGCGCTCGGCCAGTACGCGTCGATCTTCCGGGGTCAGGGGGTCGAGTTCTCCGAGGTCCGGGCCTACCAGCCCGGCGACCCGTTTCAGGCCATCGACTGGAAGGTCACGGCGCGGATGCGCCGGCCCTACGTGAAGCGCTTCGTCGAGGAGCGCGAGCTCACCGTCCTGCTGGCGGTCGACCTGTCCGCGTCCAACGACTTCGGTACACGGGGCGGCCTCAAGCGTGACCTCGCGACCGAGGTCGCGTCGGTCCTCGCCCTCGCCGCGATGAGAAGCGGTGATCGCGTGGGTCTGCTGATCTTCACCGACCGTATCGAACGCTTCATCCGTCCGCGTCGCGGCCGGAACCGCAACCTGAGACTGCTGTACGACCTCGTATCTTGCGTGCCCGAGGGGAGAGGGACGGACATGTCGCTCGCCCTCGCGGCCGCTTCGCGTCTGCTGAACGTGAGGTCGCTCGTGTTCGTGGTGTCCGATTTCGTGGGAGTGGAGGCGCTGGCCCGACCCCTCCTGTCGCTCGGCGCGCGCCACGACGTCGTGGCCGTCGACGTTCGCGATCCGGCCGAGCTGGCGATCCCTGCGTCCGGGTGGGTGGAGGTAGAGGATCCGGAGACTGGTGAGCGCGCGGTCGTGGATCTGTCCGATCCGTACGTTCGGGCCTCGTTCGAGGGTCAGGTGGCCGCCGAGGAAGCGGCCCTCGAGACCCTCTTTGCATCTTGTCGGGTCGATCACCTCCCGATTCGCACCGATCGGCCCTACGAACCGGAACTCGCGAGTTTCTTCGCAGCCCGCGGTCGGAGACGAAAGACATGATTCCGGATCGCCGGGGCCATCGGCTGCCCGGGGCGCTGGTCTTCGGCGTGTCGCTGGCGTGCGTCTCGATGCCACAGCCGTCGACGGCCCAGAGTCCCAACCCGATCGTCGCCTCGACGCTCGAACCGGACTCCATCTTCGTCGGCGAAGTCTTCGCGCTCGATCTCTGGGTCGAGCTTCCGGCGGCGGGTGAGGTGCGGTTCCCCGCCGTGCTACCGTTGCCCGAAGAGATCGAGCAGCGCGGGGGGGTTGAAACCGAGTCGACCGACGATGGGAAGTCGTGGCGGGCTCGTTACTCCCTTTCCGCCTGGTCGGCCGATTCGCTCGCGATCCCGCCCGTCGCCGCGAACATCATCCCCGAGGACGGCGCGGAGTTTCCGGTCATGATCACGGCGCCGATCGTCGTCGTGGCGTCTGTGCTTCCGGTCGACGAAGCAGGGCTGGAATTGAGGGACGCCCGACCGTTCCTTCGTGTCCGGTCGTTTCCCTGGTGGCTGCTCGTGCTTCTCGCGGCCGCCGCGGCCGTGGCCTACTGGTGGTGGAAGAGGCGGCGGCCCGAAGTCGTGATGGCCCCATCCGATGCCGGCCACCTCGCGCTCCGCGACCTGGAGCGCCTCCGGATCGACTGGAACGCCGGACAGCTGCCCGTCGGACGTTTCTACGATCGATACGAGCGATCTCTGCGCCGCTATGCGCGGATGACCAGGCGGTGGGCGCCGACCCGCAGCTTGCTCGGCCTCGGTGTCGGAGGGGAGTTGATCGGCGCCCTGCGCCGATCGGCGTTCGTCCGGTTCGCACATCTGCGGGGTCGGGAGGGAGGCCCCGAATCGGCCCTCGAAGCGGGTGAAGCGTTCGTTCGTTCCGAGCTGCCGAGCGAGCCGGAAGACCGGCCGACGGGAGGGGAGTCATGAGTGGCTTCTCGCTTGACGGCTGGCCGTTCCTGGTGTTGCTCCTCGTCATCCCGGCCGGATGGTGGGTCATGCGGCGAAACCGGGTGCGACTGCCATACCCGTCTCCCGGACGACTCATGGCCGGTCGACCGATTCGGCGCGTCTGGTGGTTCGCGCCGACGGCCCTTCGGTCCACCAGCCTGGCCCTCGTGGCGATCGCGCTGGTGCACCCCGTCCGGGTGTGGGAGCGGGTCGAGTCGGAGCGCGAGGGCGTCGCCATCGTGCTCGCCGTCGACATCTCGAGTTCCATGCTGGCCGAGGACTTCCGGCCCGACAACCGGATCGAGGTGGCCAAGCGCGAAGTCGTCCGTTTCATCGAGGGTCGCGAGTCCGACTGGATCGGACTCGTCGCGTTCGCCGGCGAAGCCCTGACCATGGTGCCGGGAACGCTCGATCACGCCGTCGTCGAGAGCGCGGTGGAGCGACTCGAAGCCGGACAGCTACGCGATGGAACGGCGATCGGCGTCGCGCTCGCGACAGCGGCGAATCGACTTCGGGACCTCGAACCGGAGTCGCGCATCGTGGTGTTACTGACGGACGGAGACAACAACAGCGGGAGCATCTCGCCGGAAGACGCGGCGGCTGCCGCGGCGTCTCTCGGCATCCGCGTGTACACGATCGGTGTCGGACGCGATGGCGTGGCGCCGGTTCCCGTTGCCCGTACGGCGTTCGGCTATCAATACGCGAACGTCCGTGTACACGTGAACGACGAACTTCTCGAACGGGTGGCCACACAAACGGGCGGGCTCTACTTCCGGGCGACAGACCCCGAGGGGCTCACTCGGATCTACGATCGAATCAACGAGCTCGAGACGACTCCGATCAAGGAGGTCCGCACGGAGGAGCGTGTCGGACTGCGCCGGGAGTTGCTGTTCGCCGCTCTCGCGCTCCTGCTTGCCGAACTGCTTGCGACCGCGACGCGGTCGCGGCGAGTCTGGGTCTAGAAGGGTGGCGGCATACTGATGTCGGCGTTCATGCTTGCGGTGCTGCTGGCGGCCGGGGCCGTCGCCCTCCGGACGATGGCGAACCGACGGGCCAGCGCTGAGCGTCAGGCATTCGCCGACGAGAACCTGCTTCGTAGATACGTACGGCTGCCCGCGTCCGCGGTGGGAATCACCCGGCTCGTACTCCTTGCGGTGGGAGTATGGGCGCTGGCGCTCGCGAGTCGATCCGGCGGAGTCGAGAGCCGCCGGACCGATCCGGAGGGCGTGGAGACCATCCTCCTCCTCGATGCGTCGAACTCGATGCTGGCCGAGGACCTGGAACCGAATCGACTCACGATCGAACGCGAGTTGGCGGGACGATTGGCGACTCGCGTTACCGGTCGCATCGGCGTTGTCTATTTTGCGGGACGGGCCTACGTGTTGTCCCCGCTCACGACCGACGTGAACGCGATTCAGATGTTCGTGGAGGGCGTCCGTCCGGCGGCGGTCGGGCTGGGTGGGTCGTCGCTCGCCGCCGGTCTGACCCAGGCGATCGATCTGCTCGCGGGCGGGGAGGAGAACGCGCGGAAGGCGATCGTGGTGTTTTCGGACGGCGAGGAGACCGCGGGCCAGCCCGTTGAGGATGCAGTCGACCGGGCGCGACAGGAGGGGATTCGGATCCATGCGGTGGGGCTGGGCACCGCCGAGGGCGGCCAGATTCCGCTGACGCGCGACGCTTCTCTCGACCCGAATACGGCGCTCCGCCGCCGGCGCGGTACAGCGTATCTACAGGGACCCGATGGAGAGACGGTTATCACGCGGCTGGAGGAGCGGGTGCTCGAGGACCTCGCGGAGGCCACCGGCGGCCGGTACGTCAATGGCTCCGGCGGAGTGGGGGCGATCGAACGCGAGATTTCCGATGGAGATGTGGGGTCGCTTCCGAACAACGGCAATGCGGCGGTGGGCTTCCTCCTCGTGCTCGCCTTCGCGAGCCTGTGGGGTGAGGGCTTTCTTTTCCCGCGTGGGTGATACGGGGGCCGGGAGCGTATTGTGGAACGCGTCGATGAGGTGGAGGCGTTGATGAGATCGAGCGGCCGGCGGGATGGAGGAAAGGGACACATGAGTCGAATCGCGGGGAGGACATCGAGGGTGCGGCTGCCTGCGCTCGCGCTTGGCGCCACCGTTTGGCTTGGTGCGACCCAGGCCGCGCCCGTCCAGGACGAGCCGGCGTCGGCGGAGTCCGATGCGGTGTCGGCGGAGTCCGATGCGGTGTCGCGCTACCGTGAAGCGGCCGAAAGCTCCGATCGCCCGATCGACCACTACAATCTCGGCACGGCGCTTCTTCTCGAGGGTCAGGTCGCGGACGCTCAACTGCCGCTTCAACAGGCGTTGCGCAGCGAACGCGAAACGGTACGGGAGAGCGGTCACTACAACTACGGGTTGAGCACCGCGTTCGATGGGCGGTTCGCGCAGCAGGATCAAACCGCCCGTCGCTCGGCGTTCATCGCCGCGCGGCAGTCGTTTCGGGAAGTGCTACGGACACGCCCCGACGACGTCGATGCCCGTTGGAATCTCGAACTTGTCGATCGGTGGCTCGAAGAGGATGAGCAGTCGGGCGGCGAGGGATCGGAGGGTGGCCAGGCCGATTCGCAGGGCGGCTCGGGCGCTGGCGGGGCCCCCGCGGGCGACCAGGGCGAGGACCAGATGCTGTCGCCGGAGGAAGCTGCCGCGCTGCTCGATCAGGCCGGCGACGCCGAGGCCTCGATTCGGGATCGGGTGATGGGCCGCAACCGGTTCAAGGAACCCGTCGTCGAAAAGAACTGGTAGA
>JBGMQU010000038.1:0-6012 GCA_048060725.1 Gemmatimonadota bacterium
CCTCGGCTCGACGGTCCGCATCGAGCGCCCCGAGCTCGCGCTCGATCTCCTTGACTATCGGTTCGACCTGGAGCGGGTAATCTCGGCCTCTACCACGCCGACTTTCGGGGCGCCGTCGATCTCGTGGTCGGCGGGTTCGGGCCTATCGGGATGGTTGCTGTATGGATTCCCGCGCCGGACCCCGGACCATCGCGGTGGACCCGGCCGTCGCGTTGCGGGCGGACTGATCTTGGTCCGACGATCTGGCCGGCGTCCCCGTCCGTGATATGTTGCGGCGTCCCCAACACAAGGTGCCGCACATGGTCACACTCACGGTCAACGGCCGGACGCACGAGGTAGACGTCGACCCGAACACGCCGCTGCTCTGGGTCCTTCGCGATCACCTCGGGTTTACCGGTACGAAGTTCGGCTGTGGCATCGGGGAGTGCGGTGCCTGCACGGTTCACGTCGATGGCCGGGCACGGAAGTCGTGCCGCACGCCCGTCCGGGCCGCCGAGGGTTCCCAGATCACCACGATCGAGGGTCTTTCCGAGGGCGGACTCACGTCGCTCCAGCAGGCGTGGCTCGAGCATGACGTCGTCCAGTGTGGGTACTGTCAGTCGGGGCATATCATGCGGGCGGCCGCGCTGCTCGACGAGAATCCCGATCCTTCGAATGAGGAGATCGACACGGCGATGAGCGACAACATCTGCCGATGCGGCACCTACAACCGGATGCGCGCGGCGATCAAACAGGCTGCGGGGCAGACGAGTCAGGGAGGTGCGCGATGACGGGCGGAGCGGGCGTCTCGCGGCGCAGTTTTCTGCAGCGAACCGGGGCGGCGGCCGGCGGACTCGTGATCAGCTTCCACCTTCCGGAAGGCCGCGTTCGAGGGCTTTTCGCCGCGACCGCGGAGCCGTTCGAACCGAACGCGTTTATCCGGATCGCCACGGACGACACGATCACGATGGTCATCCACAAGTCGGAGATGGGGCAGGGGGTGTACACCTCTCTTCCCATGCTGATGGCGGAGGAACTCGACGCGGACTGGTCGAAGATCAGAGTCGTCTCCGCTCCGGCCGAACGTCGCTACGCCGGCTCGTACGGGATGCAGCTCACCGGCGGTAGCACGAGCGTGATGACGACGTGGCAGCAGATGCGGCAGGCGGGCGCAACGGCCCGCGCGCTTCTAGTCGAGGCGGCCGCCAATCGATGGGGTGTCGAGGCGAGCGCTCTGCGGACCGAAGACGGAGTGGTCATGGGCGCCGGCGGGCAGCGCGCGACCTATGGCGAGTTGGCCGACGACGCGGCGACCCTGCCCGAGCCGACGGACGTGACGCTCAAGGACCCGAGCGAGTTCAAGATCATCGGGACGAACGTAAAGCGGCTCGAGGGACCGTCGAAGGTCGATGGTACGGCCGAGTTCTCGATCGACATGAAGCTCCCCGACATGCTCACGGCGGTGGTCGCCCACCCGCCGGTGTGTGGCGGCCAGGTCGCGTCGTTCGACGCGTCCGCCGCGGAGGCGCTGCCGGGCGTCGTGAAGGTGAAGCGGGTGCCTACGGGCGTCGCGGTCATCGCGAAAGACTTCTGGTCCGCGCGTCAGGGGCGAGAGGCGCTCACGGTCGAGTGGGACGACGGGGACGGGGCGGGGCTCTCCACCGCTGGACTTCGCGAGGAGTACATGCGGCTCGCTGACGAGCCGGGCCCGGTGGCCGAAGACGAGGGCGACGCCGAGGCGGCCATGGCTTCGGCGGCGAAAACGGTCGAGGCGGTGTATGAGGTGCCGTATCTGGCGCACGCTGCCATGGAACCGCTTAATGCGACGGCCCATGTGACTGATGACGGCTGCGATATCTGGGCGGGCACCCAGGCGCAGACGCTCGACCAGATGGCCGCTTCACGGATCCTCGGCATGCCGCCGGAGAACATCCGGATCCACACCACGCTCCTCGGCGGCGGGTTTGGCCGACGTGCGAACCCGACGTCCGACTTCGTATCCGAGGCGGTCACCGTGGCGAAGGACGAGGGCGTTCCGGTGAAAACCATCTGGACGCGCGAGGACGACATGCAGTGCGGCTACTATCGCCCGATGTTCGTCCACAAGCTCGCGGCGGGAGTCGACGAAGCAGGGATGCCGGTCGCCTGGAAGCAACGGCTCGTCGGCCAGTCGATCATGTCGGGCACACCGTTCGGAGGCGGCGAGATCGACCCCGCCTCGGTAGAAGGCGCTGCGGATATGCCCTACGCGATCCCGAACCGGCACGTGGAGCTACACTCGCCCGAGAAGTCGGTGACGGTTCTGTGGTGGCGCTCTGTCGGCCACACGCACACGGGATTCGTCAACGAGAGCTTCCTCGATGAGGTAGCGCACGCCGGCGGGAAGGATCCGTTCGAGTTGCGTCGCGAACTGCTCCAGGACCATCCGCGGCACCTCAAGGTGCTGGAAGTTGCCGCGGAGAAGGCCGGGTGGGGCACGCCGCTACCGGAGGGACGCGCTCGCGGCATCGCCGTCCGCGAGTCGTTCTCGAGCTATGTGGCAGAGGTGGCGGAAGTCTCGGTGGATGACGACGGGAAGGTCAACGTCCACAAGGTCGTCTGCGCGATCGACTGCGGCGTCGCGGTGAACCCGTGGAATATCGAGGCACAGGTGGAGAGCGCGGTGGTATATGGCCTGACCGCCGCCCTGTACAGCGAGATTACGCTGGAAGGCGGGAAGGTCCAGCAGAGCAATTTCGACACGTATCCGGTGCTCCGAATGGAGGACATGCCGGAAGTCGAGGTCCACATCATCGAGAGCTCCGAGCCTCCGACGGGTGTCGGCGAGCCGGGCGTGCCGCCGATCGCTCCCGCGGTGACGAACGCGATCTTCGCGCTCACCGGGAAGCGGATTCGGAAGTTGCCGATCCGGATGAACGAGGCCGACTGAAGGGGTCCTGCCGACTGAACGGACCCGGGTGCGTCGGGGGGAGGGTGCGTGCTTCGGCTGGGTCCGCTAGCATGTGCCGTTCCAGACCCGTAGTTGGTCACTGTTCTCTCTCCAGGATTCAGAGGTACCCTCACGTGAAGACCACATTTCAGCGCGCGGCGCTGCCGATACTGATTGCGATCGTCATCGGCGCGTGTGCATCCGAAGCCGATATGCAGGTCGAGGCGGACGCCGCTCTGGCGACTGCCGGGGTCCCGCCGATCATGGGCGGGGCCGCGCCCATGACGCCCGAGCAACAGCAGCGCCAGATGGAGTTGTTCACCGAGCTCCAGGCGATCGATCAGCAGCTCCAGGCCGTTCGGGACCGTGCGATGAGCGATCCCGGGATCAAGGCGCTGGAGGCCGATCTCGTCGCGGAGATCGAGGCGGCGATGGAGGAGGTCCAACCGGGGAGCATCGCCATGCGCGAGGAGTTCGACGGGTTGGTCGACGAGTACACCGCCGCGCAGGAAGCGGGGGATCAGGAGAAGGTCGCCGAGATGGGACCACAACTCCAGACGATGGATATGGCGCTTCGGCAGGCGCAATCGACCGTCATGCAACGTCCGGAGATGGTCGCGAAGGTCGAGGAGTTCCAGGAGTCGATGTTCGCGCACATGCGGAAGATCGACGTGAGCGCGGACTCGCTGATCACCCGCGGTGAGAAGCTGAACGGGGAACTGCAGACGCTCATGAGTGGCGCCGAAAACTAGCCGCCTGCGCGGGAAGCTCAGTGTGCCGCCGACGGGGCCCGATTCCGGATTTCTGACGGCGGACGGACAGCGGCTCGAGTACCGCTGGTTCGGAGGTCGCTCGCCGAGCGCGATCGTGGTGCTCCACGAGGGACTGGGGTGCATCAGCACGTGGAAGAAGTTTCCCGACCGGCTCGCCGCGGCGGTCGGGCGCCCGGTCTTCGCGTACAGCCGCTCCGGGTACGGCGGGTCTGACCCCGTCGAGCTTCCCCGGCCCGCCACCTATATGCACCACGAGGGGGAAGTGGTCCTGCCGCAGGTTCTCGACGCGGCGGGAATCGAAGAGGCCGTCCTCGTCGGCCACAGCGATGGTGGATCGATCGCGATCGTGCGGACCGGATTGGGCGACCCGCGGGTGCGCCGGCTCGTCCTCATCGCGGCGCACGTCTTCAACGAGCCCCTGTCGCGCGAGACGATCGAGGAGGTCGGCCGGCGATTTCGCGAGACGGATCTTCGAGAACGGCTCGAGCGACACCACGGCGATAATGTGGAATGCGCGTTCTGGGGGTGGCACGACGTCTGGCGGAGCGACGAGTTCCAGCGGTGGAATCTTGAAGAATTCCTCCCGTCCATCACCGTACCTACGCTCGTCGTGCAGGGCGCGGATGACAATTTCGGCACGCTCGCCCAGGTCGACGTGATCGTCGCGGGCGTTTCGGGGCCGGTCCAGCGCGTGATGATCCCCGAATGCGGGCACTCACCCCACAAAGATCAGCCCGACACGCTGATCGAAACGATCGCCCGGTTTCTTTCGTAGGGCCATTCGAGTTCACGGGAGCATTCGAGGGCGGACACTCCAATTCGAATAGACGCCAAGACGTCCGGGAGGTTTAGATGCGGAATCCAGGAACGGCCGCGGTACTGAGCTTTCTCGTGCCCGGCATCGGACAGATCTACAACGGCACGATCTGGCGCGGCGTGTTCTGGCTGATCGTCACGCCGGGGTTGTGGATCGGCAGCGGCGGACTGCTCGGATGGGTATGCCACATCTGGGCGGCTACCACCGCACATCGATACGCGACCAAGAACCCGAGTCGCTACCTCACGGCCTGAGAGAGCTGCCGGCGAGCAGCGCTTCTCCCTGTTTCCGAACCAGGGAGACGAGATCGCCCATCGCCACGGACATGTCGAGCAGGTGCAGACCCCACGCGACGCTGGGCGCTCCCCCGATCATGATGTCGCCGCCGATCTCGTCTGTCCGGGCGTCCGATGGGTCACCGTTCACGGTGATCTGGAGATAGGAAAACCCATCGGCCCTCACGCACTCGCCGGTGAGCAGGCCCGGAGTGCTCACGAACCCGGTCTCGATTTCAGTTCCGTCGGCGGTCCACGATCCGTCCGCGGGCAAGTTGCCGGCGCCGAAGTAGGAGTGCAGCTCGGCCGGACCGCCGCCGAGCGCCGCCGGGTTCGTGCACCCCGCCACGCTGCGGGCGCCCCGGCTTCGGCCGAACAGACTCGTGCGGTTCGGTGGGAGCGTCGCCCGATACGTCGAGAACGTCACGATGCAGCCGGTCTGATCGGTCGACCGGCACAGCGGCATGTGCTTGAACGAGCCTCCCACGTCCTCACCCCGCGGCACCTGGACGCTTGTCCCCAGCAAGATCGCGGAGACGACCGACTCCTGGATGGGCTTCCCGTCGATCTCCTCCCCGATCATGCGCAGCAGTACGCTCGCGCCCTGCGAATGACCGATCAGCACCACGCCGCGACCGTCGTTGTCGTACTCGACGTAATGGTTCCACGCGTCGACGACATCGTTGTAGCCGAGTTCGCGGTCGAGCGTCACGTCGCCCCCGGACATGCGCGACCGCAGGGCGGTCAGCGTGAACTGGCGATAGAGCGGAGCGTACAGGCGGCACGACGCGCCGAAGCGCGCGAACTGCGACCGCACGACGCCCGTTTCGCCGGGGCCCGCGTCCATGTCGCTGTTGCCTGTCGGGTCGTTCGACACGGTCGGATATACGTAGAAGCAGTCGATCGGGGCGTACGGGTCGGCGGACCAGCGCTCGAGCGCCGTGTCCCCCTCCGGCGTGACCCAGGTGGTGGTAAGGTCCACCGAGCAGGCGTCGGTCCGATCCGGCCTGCAGAGCCAAGTGTCGGGATCACCGTAGTCGTTGGGCGCATGCTCCTGCGAGATCATCGGGCTCACGCCTGCGACGAGCAGCAGGGAACAGACGGCGAACGAATAGCGGAGGCGCATGTCATCCCCGGACGTGTGATTGGATGCTGGACGTGTGATCGGACGTTCCGCCTGCCAAGGTGGGCGCGGACGCTGGACGATGCGAGGGGCCGGCGCCGCCAAGGCATCCGGCG
>JBGMQU010000038.1:6112-15501 GCA_048060725.1 Gemmatimonadota bacterium
CCGGGCCGGGTGACGGCGAGTGTGAGCGGATCGCGCATGAGCGCCTGTCCGAGGGACGTCCCGCGAAGCAGCGAACGGGCGACATCGGGTCGGTCGGCGCGCACGAACAGGGCACGATCGAGCGGGTTGTAGCCCGTCGGGATCGCCCGGTAGCCGAACAGGGCTCCGATCGCGTGAAAGGGGTTTCGTTTCGTGACCCGCAGGGTGAACGGCCGTGCGCGCGAGAACAGCGCCCGGACGCGCGTGTACTGCTGCACCGACTGTCCGGTCGACTGCGTGTAGATGTCGGTCACGATCAACCACTTCCCGTGCGGCACGTAGAGGCGCTTTGCCTTGCCGCGCGCATCGACGGTGACTTCGCCTCCGAGCTCGCCGGCCACCTTCCTCCAGATCTCGAGTACCTTCGGCTTCCTCGATCCGAACTGGAACCCCGGCCGACGCTTCATTGCGCTCCGACCCTGATGTCCTGCGCGGCGAGGCCCTCGAGAACTCCGCGAAGCTCGTCCCACACGGTGTCGGCGATGATCTCGTGTCCCTTCGCGGTCGGGTGAATGCCGTCCGGCTGGTTCAACGACGGATCGGCCGCCACGCCTTCGAGGAGGAAGGGCACGAGCGGCGCCCCGTTCTCGACCGCGAGATTCGTGAACACCGATCGAAACGCCGCGGTGTATGTTTCGCCCATGTTCGGGGGCG
The DNA here is from genome assembly GCA_048060725.1 of Gemmatimonadota bacterium. Classification (GTDB taxonomy): domain Bacteria; phylum Gemmatimonadota; class Gemmatimonadetes; order Palauibacterales; family Palauibacteraceae; genus Palauibacter. The sequence goes on from JBGMQU010000038.1 coordinate 6,806, forward strand.
CGAGCATGCCCGCGATGACGACGACGGCGTCCGGGAAGCGTTCGCGCGTCCGATCGATGATCCGTTGGAGATTGGATCGAATGGTGTCCGGAGGCGTGCCCCTCAGGGCGTCGTTCGCGCCGAGTGCGAGCACGAGAACGGAGGGTGAATGTTCGAGCACCCAGTCGATTCGGCTCAGGCCGCCGACGGTCGTCTCTCCGCTGATGCCGGCGTTTATGACGCGGAACGGCAGGCCGGCCCCGTCGATCTTCACCTGGACGAGCGCGGGGAAGGCTTCAAGCGGGCTAACTCCGAGACCGGCCGTGAGGCTGTTGCCGAGAAAAACGACGGTTGCCCGCGAGTCGGCGGCGGGGCGGGGACTGGCGGTGGACCCCCCAACATCGTCGGATGTCGCCTCGGCCCTGCATCCGGTAAGGGCGCAGATGGCGAGGAAGCGAAGGCTCAGGGACAGGCTGGATCGGCTCGATGACATGGCGATGATCGTAGCGGAAGACGTGACGAAGACCTACCCCAGCGGAGACGGTCGTCTCACGGTCCTGCACCATATCGATCTGGAGATCGAAGCGGAGGATTCGATCGCGATCGTCGGTCCGTCGGGGAGCGGGAAGACCACGCTCCTCGGCTTGCTGGCCGGGCTCGATCGGCCGACGACGGGGAAGGTGTGGCTCGATGGCACGCGTCTCGACACCATCGACGAGGATGCGCGGGCGCGCCTGCGCTCCGAGAAGGTCGGCTTCGTGTTCCAGACGTTCCAGCTTCTCCCCACGTTGACGGCCCTCGAGAACGTCTGCGTGCCGCTCGAGTTGGCACCGGGTCGGGCCGCGACCCACGTCGAGTACGAGCATCGGGCCCTGGCCCTGCTCGATCGCGTGGGTCTGGCGGACCGCGCGGACCATTACCCTGTCCAGCTCTCGGGCGGTGAGCAGCAGCGCGTCAGCCTCGCGCGGGCGTTCGCGCACCGACCAACGGTCTTGTTCGCGGACGAACCGACCGGGAATCTCGATCGTGATACGGGCGCCCGTGTGATCGAATTGCTCAGGGAGTTGAACGACGAGATGTGCACGACGCTGGTTCTCGTCACACACGACCTCGACCTGGCGGCCCTCGCCGACCAGGTGATCCGGCTGGAAGCGGGAAGGTTGACGCCGGCGTGACGAAGGGGTTTGCGGCCCGTATGGCCCGGCGCGAGTTGCGAGCGTCCGGTCGCCGTCTGGCCCTGTTCATCACGTCGGTTTCGGTCGGCGTCGCTGCGATCGTCGCGGTCGGAGGATTCAGGTCGAACGTGTTGCTGAGCCTCCAGAACCAGGGTCGTCTGTTGCTCGGCGCGGATCTCGAGCTCGAGAGCCGCTTCCCGTTCCCGCCCGAGGTGGATGCGCTGCTGGATTCGCTCGAGACGTCGGGAGCCGACGTGGCGAGGGTGACGAGTCTCCCGACGATGGTCTCCTCCGATCGCGGGCGGAGTGCGCTGCTGAGCATGGGGGCCGTGACGCCGGCCTATCCGTTCTACGGGGCGGTCGAGACCCGTCCCCCCGACCTGTGGAGATCGCTGGGCCGATCGGGTGTGATCCTCGCCGATGCGGCCGCGATGGTGCGTCTCGACGCGCAGATCGGCGATACGCTGACGGTGGGGGCGACCCGTCTGGTCCTGGCCGGGCGAGTCGCGAGCATGCCTGGCGATCCCGGGATCCGGTCGGCGGTCAACCCGCGCGTCTATATCTCTCCTCTGGATCTCGACTCCACCGGGTTGATTCGTGAGGGCTCGCTGGTCACCTACCGGGCCTACGTGCGTTCCGGCTCCCCTCGCACCGTCTACCGGTTCATCCGCACGCACGGCCCGGAGCTCGGACGAAACGCGATCACCTGGCACACGGCGGGTGAGCGCGAGCGCGACCTGGAACACGCGTTCGAGGCGTTGAGCCGGTTCCTCGGCCTCGTCGGGCTGGGTGCGCTGCTGCTCGGGGGCGTGGGCGTCGCGTCCGCCATGCACCTCTATGTGAGACAGCGGCGGGGAAGTGCGGCGGTGCTGAGATGCCTCGGCGCATCGGGCTGGACACTCGTCCGGATCTACGTCCTGCAGGCCTTCGTGCTCAGCCTGGCGGGCGCGCTGCTCGGGGCGGCGGCCGGTGTCGGGCTGCAGGCGGCCATTCCGAAACTGCTCGCCGATGTCCTTCCCCTCGATCTGGAGTTCGCGCTCGACCCGTGGGCGATCGGAGTCGGAATACTGGCCGGCCTGTGGACCGCGATCGTGTTCGCGTGGCGGGCGATCCTTCCGGTCCGGCATGTGCCCGCGCTCGGGGCGGTGCGCGAGGCGGCGATCGGACCGACGGCGGCCGAACGTGGGTCCGGGTTGCGGCGTTTTCCCGAGCAGGCAGCCCTCGCCGCGATCGCGGGGACCGTGATCGGGCTCTGCGTGTGGCAGGCCGGCGACCTGGTGGTGGGGCTCGGCTTCGCCGCCGGGGCCGGCGTCACCCTCGCCGCGCTCGGCCTGGTCGCCGGCCTCCTCGTCGAGATGACCCGGCGGGCGACGCCGCGGAGCTTGCCGTTCCCGATTCGGCAGGGAGTCGCCAACCTGTTCCGCCCGCAGAACCAGACCCGGGCCGCGGTCGTCGCCCTGGGGTTCGGCGTATTCGTGATCGGAACGATCGCCGTCGTCGAGGCCAACGTACGGCAGCGGTTTTCGCTGTCTGCGCTCGGGATCGCCGCGAACGTGGCCGTCTTCGACGTGCAGCCCGACCAGACGGCGGGCGTCGTCGGACTGCTCGAGTCGCAGGGACAGCCCGTGCTGGATGTGATCCCGATCATTCCGGCGCGACTGGCGGCGGTGAAGGGACGCCTCGTTGCCGAACTGCTCGGCGAGATCGAGGAGCGGCGGTTTGGTCGCGGTCGCCGTTCAGGAAACGATGCCGGGGCCTCCCGCCCCCCGCAGGGGTGGGCGCTCCGGCGGGAGTATCGAAACTCGGTGCGCGACACCGTGGTGGTGGGCGAGCGCATGGTGTCGGGGGCGTGGTGGGACGTGGGGTCGGCATCTCCGGGCACCGTTCGCGTCTCGCTCGAGATCGAGGTCGCCCGGGCCTTGAGGGTGGCGGTGGGGGACACGATCACCTGGGACTTTCAGGGTCGGATGATCGAGAGCGAGGTGGCCAGCATCCGCGAGGTAGATTGGGCTCGTCTCGAGCCGAACTTCGTCGCGGTGTTCGAGCCTGGCGGCCTCGAGCGGGTACCCCGGACGAATCTCATCCTGACGCGCATCGTCGATGAGGACGCCCGTGCGGTATTCCAGGACCGTGTGGTGACGGGCCTTCCGGGCGCTCTCGTGATCGACCTGACCGCCATCCAGGAGACGATCGGGCGCATCCTCGACCGCGCGGCCCTCGCGACCCGCTTCATGGGCGGGTTCACGCTGATCGCCGGCCTGCTGATCCTGGCGGCTACCGTCGTCGCGTCGCGGGCGCTCCGTCAGCGCGAGAATGCCGTGCTCCGGGCCCTCGGCGCTTCCTCCGGTGCCCTGAGGGGAATCCTCGTGACCGAGTTCTTCGCGCTCGGTACGCTGGCCGGGCTCACGGGCGTCTCGCTGGCGGCGCTGGCCGGGTGGGGGCTCAGCCACTGGGTGTTCGAGATGCCGTATCGGGTACCGGTCGCGTCCCTCGCCGCGCTGTGGGCCGGGGCGACGCTCCTGACGCTCGCGCTCGGGGCGCTGGGCAGCCGGGCCGTCGCGCGACCCAGCCCACTGGTCGCGATTCGGACCGCGGAGTCTGCCGGGTAGGGGGTCGGGCAGCGTTCGCCGGCAGCCGGCTCCGGTGGTTCTTCTACGCGTCGGTCGACAGCACGACCTTTCCCAGGTTGGCCCGGGAGTGAATCCGGTTGTGGGCCGCCACCACCCCGTCGCGGTCGAGCGGAAACACCGTGTCGATTACCGGGCTCAACTCGCCGGCGACCACGCGTTTGAAGATCTCCTCCAGCGCCGGCATCAGGATGTCGTGCGACCGATTCCCGAGGTGGAGGAGGTGGATGCCGAAGATCCCCAGGTTCGGTTCGGCCAGCTGTGCCGGGTGAAAGCGGGGCGTCTTCACCCAGGCCCTGGCTGCCCTGGCCCAGTTCCGCCGATTTCCCGGGAGTGCCTGGCTCAGCCCGTAGAAGACGAGCCGGCCGAGGGGCGCGAGCAGACGACGGCACGCGACGGTCGCATCTCCCCCGACCGGGTCGAGCGCGACGTGGAGTCCGCGGTGTCCCACGACGCGGCGCACGTCGGGTTCCCAATCTTCTCTCGAGTCGAAGCAGACCTCGGCACCCAGCGTACCGGTCACGAACCCTCGTTTTTCCGGCGTCCCGGCGGTTCCGATGACCCGCATGCCGTGGGATGCGGCAAGCTGTACCGCGGCCGTCCCGACGCCTCCGCCCGCGCCGAGGATCAGCACGCTTTCCTCCGGCCGAACCCGCGCCGCCTCGAACAGCGCGATCCAGGCGGTCAGGAACATCACGGGGATCGCGGCGGCCGCGACGGCGTTGATGCCGTCCGGTCGCCGGAAGATCTGATCGGCCGGCACGACGACGTCGCGGGCGTAGCCGCCGTGACGTAGCAGACCCACAACGAGGTCTCCGGGTTCCCATTCCTCCACGCCCTCGCCCACGCGTGCGACGGTCGCGGCGACCTCGAAGCCAGGGCTGAAGGGGCGTGGCGGAACGGTGCCGTACAGCCCGACCCGCATCATGAGATCGGCGAAGTTCACACCGGCTGCGTCGACGCTCAGGTGGACCTCTCCGGGACCGGGGTCGGGGAGAGGGACGTCGCGCTCTACAAAAACGTCCGGCGGGCCGAGCTTGTCGATGAGCACCGCGCGGGTCGAACCGCCTGTCGGACCTGGCATATCCGTTCGTCCTCGTCTATTCGATGGGCCGACGGCGCGCGCCGCCGCTCGGTCGAGCGCCGCTTCGCGCACGTCCCGAGTTAAAGCTTTGGGTACGCGAGGTTCCTCGAGCCCGCGACTGCTGCGTGCGCTGTAGCTGTGACGCGGTCGACGGCGTCCTCTGCCGGGTCGACGGCGTTGCCGGGCGGGTCGACGGCGTCGTTGGCCGTGTCGACGGCCGCGTCGAGGGCGTCGCCGGGCGGTTGGCCGCACCCGCCCGATTCGACAGATCGGGGCGCGATTGCCAGCTACCGCTCTGGCGCTGATCGAAGCCGCCGGCGTCGTTCCGTCGATACACGTTCCCGCTGCGATCGGTGAGCACGTTGTTCGACGTGGCGATGCGCCCACGAGCCACGTCTCGAGTTCGGTCGGAAGGTTGTACGCCGGCTGCGGGACGATTCCCGGCCGCGGGGCGATTCCCGGCCGCCACCCGCGCGCGGTCGCGGGCCTGGGTCCGTGCGTAGGGAGTCGGCCGATACAGGTTCCGGTCACGCTGGCCGGCCCGATAGCCGGCCCGGAAGCCCGCTCGATATCCGTTGTATGCGCCGTGGCGCCGCCCCGCCCAGTACGCCCCCGCACCCCAGAATCCGCCTCGATACCAGCCGCCGGTCCCGATGCCGAAGTGGAAGGGTCCGTAGCCGATGCTGAAGCCGAACGACCAGCCGACCCACGGGTTGTAGTGGACGCTGAACCCGTAGGTGACCGGGCGGGGGTAGTAGTACGCGCCGTACCACGGAGCGTAGTAGTACCCGGTCCCGTACACGACCGTCGGGCCGGCCACGTAGCCACCGGTATAGCCGGCGGTGTACCCCACGTACACGGTGTCCGTCTTCGACTCGTAAATCTGAACGTATCGAACGTTGAATACCGGGCTGTCGGGGGGGATGTCGTAGATCTCGTCGGGGATCGATGTGGCGACCTTGAAGGTGCCGGTGGCCGACGCCGATTCGAACCACGTCGCCGCCTGGCACAGGTAGAAGCGCCCGTCGACCTCGACGATCTGGTACTGCGTGTTTGTCGCGTAGGTCATCCCGGTGCCTTCGATCGGCTCGAAGACGGGGTCTCCGTCGTATTCGACCTCGATCGTGGCCGATGTGCTCACCGCGGCGGTCTGCGGAATGTGCGCGTCCAGCACGGCGTCGAGCGCCTCATCGGTACCGGCGACGCTCGACAGGACCGCACCCACGTCGGAGTCGTTCGGGATGGACGCGAACCCGGCCGGGAGTTCGTCTGCGGGGACATAGATCCACGGCCCGTTCTCCAGCGACGAGGAACGGAACCAGCGTCCCGAAACGAGGATGTAGAAGCGCTGCGTCTCCAGTTCCATGAATACGAAGCTGTCGGTGTTCGCGAGATAGAGCAGACCGGTCTCGGCCAGCGGCGTGAACTCGGGCTCACCGTTGGACGAGATCAATTCCGTCGGCTCCGTCGCGACCAACAGGAGCGGCGGCGAGTCGGCATATCCCCCCTGGGCCTCCGGGTCTCCGAACTCGTCGCCCTCGGGCTCGGGCGGCTGCATTCCCTTCACGGCGTCGGGAACTCCGGGAGAGACGCGCCAGGGTCCGGCGACTTCCGGCGCGGTGTACCACACGTCGTTTCCCGCGTAGAGGAAGTAGGACCCCGAACCCGGATCGAGCAGGATGGAAAAGGCCGTGTTGATCACCCTCATCAGGGGGGAGTCCTCGACCTGCTTCATCCGGGGTTCGCCATCGATCAGGATCAGCACGGCCGGTTGCGCCCGGAACTCGATCGTGGGGGCATCGTTGGAGAGATCCGAGGCCGCGAGTCGTTCCGTCTCGGCGAGCTCCAGCGAGGTGAGCAGACGGTCGAGCGAGATGACGAGATCGTCCGGTACCCCGCTCTCGATGATTTCGGTGACTCGGGCCGTCGACTCATCGGTCGCATTGGGGAAACGAACTCGGTCAACGGTGACGTCCTCGATGATCACGACCCGGTCCTCCAGGTCAGTGTCGACCCGCGCGGTGATCCACATGGCTCCGAAGGTCGCTTCCTCCGAACCTGTAAGCGTGGTCGAGACCGCCGCCCGGGCCTTGATCGTGTTCCCCGAAAACTCCTCGGGCTGAGGTTGGTAGATGATGAGCGTTCCCTCGGGCACCGTGATCTCCAGCGGCCAGCGGCTGTCCGCCTCCTGGGCCGGTGTCGGTCCGGCGCTGTCGGTCGCCACCATGAGCGCGAACGGCGCCAGGAGTAGCGCGAGCAATCCCGCGAGCGCGCTCGCTCGTAATCGAGGGCCGGCGAGGGTCGTGGCGAAGTCTTTGATCGGGGTCCAACTCATGGGTGAAGCACTCCGGATCTACAGGTGTCGCCCGCTGCCGGGCGTGTTATTTCGCAATCGGGGCCTGGCGCTCTACCACTACGCCCCGGTGGATGACATAGACGATGGTTTCCGTGTTCGCGATCGACTCGAGGGGTGAGGCCTCGAGCACCACGAGGTTGGCCAGCGATCCTTCCGTCACCCCGTACTCCAGACTCAGGAACCGGGCGGCGCGGGTGGTTCCGGCCGCGAGCGCCTCGGCCGGGCTCAGCCCGGCGGCCACAAGCTGTCGCAACTCGTGGTGCACGGACCAGCCCTGGAGGGTGCCCAGATTGCCGGAGTCGGTACCGGTGAGGACGTCGATCCCGGCCTCCTGCATCCGCTTCACGCTGGCGAAGACGTCGTCGCGTTCGCTGACCTGGCGCCGACGCCACGCCTCGATGCGCTCGGGCAGTTCGTCGGCCCGGTAGGCCTCGCGCACGGCGTCGCTCGCCACTGCGCGCGCGAGCGGTGAGTCGAGCTGTTCCGGGTTCGCGGTAAAGTCCGACACGCCGGTCTGAACGGCGAGCGTCGGGATGCTGGCCACGCCGCGCTCTACCATGAGGGCCAGTACGTCCTCCGGAATCACTCCGTCGCCGGGGACGTGCGTGACGGCGCTGGCTCCCGCCTCGGCCGCATCTCGCACGTCGTCCCACGCGTCGACGTGGATCACCGTGGGGATGCCGAACTCCCGGGCCGTCTCGACCGCCGCCGCCATGGTGGCCTGATCGACCGAGGGCATCCGGCCGAACTGCGAGTACACGATCTTCACGACGTCGGGCGCCTTCGGCGCCAGTTCCCGCACCTGCTGACGCGCCTCTTGGGGCGTACTCATGAGCCGCGTCGGAATCCCGTACTCCGAGCAGTGTCCCTCCGGCGCGGTCATGCAGGGGCCCGCCGCGAATATGTCCGCGCCGGCGCTGTGATTCTCACGCTGCGAGTTTCGCACGAAGAAAATCTGATCTTCGGGGCTGAAGAGGTCGAGAAACGCGGTCACCCCGGCGTACAGCATTCGTTGAGCGACGCCCGGCACGCCCATGAACTCCGTCGCCCCGTCGCCCGGTGCCTGGTTGCCGAAGGAATGCGTGTGTAGATCGATGAGGCCCGGAATCACCCACCGGCCGGTCACGTCGAGAATCTCGCCCGCGAAGTCTTCCGGCGGAGCCGACGGTGTCGCGACGATCATGCCGTCCCGGATCAACAGATCCTGTCGACGCGCCTCGCCCGCCTCCGGGTCGACGAGGGTGCCTCCGGCCAGGTAGAGCTCCTGGGCAGCGAGTCCGTTCGGCCCAAGGAGACCCAGGCTCGTGGCCCCCGGGCTCGCGGCGAGCGCCAGGAGCACGAGGACCATTCCAACCGGTCCATGTCGTCTCGCGGTGTGCAGGTCTTCCTCCTCGAGCGGATACGGCATGGGCACGACCGTAGACGAAGATAGGCTCCGGGGCCTCACGGCGAACGGGTCGCCGGACCGATACGAC
>JBGMQU010000038.1:15601-20352 GCA_048060725.1 Gemmatimonadota bacterium
CTCCGCCGCGCGTCCCGAAATCGGGGTCGTTGGAGACAACCTCGCGGTACTCGACGATCATGTCTTCGATGATCTCGGCGAGCGGCCGGAACGTGAGGCCAGTGCCGATCGCTCGGCCGTTGTTCACGAGCATGAGTCCGCGCGGTCCGCTAGCCGGAATCCACGGACTGTAGCGGCCGGCGATCCCGGTTTCGAGCGCGTACTCGTCGCTGACCCACACGAGGTCGGCTTCGGTCTCCGTCGCTCTCCGCACGCCGTTCACCAGCTCGTCCATCGTCAACTGGTAGTCCGGGCCGACCGCGTTGTACGTGCCGACGTCTCCGTTCTCGAGCATACGGATCATCCAGCCCGTCATGTCGCGGGCATCGATCAGCTGAATCGGGTCGCCGGCGTACCCCGGAACGAGTACCTCGTCCTGTCGCAGCATGCGCGCGATCCAGTGCCGGATGCGGTCGGTCGGATCGCCGGGTCCGGTGATGAGGCCAGGCCGAACGATGATCGTGCGGTCCTCCCCGAACGCCGCGAGCACCTCCGTTTCGCTGAGCGCCTTCCGCGGGCCGTAGCTCGGGCCGTAGGGGCCTTCCGTCTCGTCTGTCGGGTCGGCCATGGTGGCGATCGGGGCGTTGTACTCGTCGACTCCGGCCGGGAGCGATTCGTCGTATGCAGAGATGGAGGACACGAACATGTAGCGGTCGGCGGCGTCGGCGAGCAGCTGGGCCGAAAGGCGCACGTGACGGGGGTAGAAGCCGGAGTTGTCGAGGACGACGTCCCAGGTGCGTCCCTCGAGCGAGGCCAGATCGCCGCCTCGATCGCCCCGAAGCTGCTCGATCTCCGGGAACATCCCCGGGTTTGTCCTCCCGCGGTTGAACAGCGTGAGGGTGTGCCCGCGCTCCGTGGCGTAGGCGACTTCGTGGGGCCCGATGAACCCCGTGCCCCCGAGTATGAGGATGTCGAGCGGCCTTCGGTCTCCCGCTCCGGCATCGCCCGCTTCGCTCCCGCCCTCCCCCCGGCCTCCGCACCCGAGTGTAAGTGCCCCGGTTGCGGCGGCTGCGGTGCGAACGAAGTCCCGACGTGTGGAGAGAGACGACAGCGGCATGGGTAGGCTCCTGGGGCTGGATCATCGTGTCGGGAGGCCTGCGGGCGGCCAACTGTTCAAACCTATCTGGCGTACCGACCCGGCGCCCGTCAGCTTCCTCGAACCGCCGTCCCGTAATCAACAGGCTTCCAGGTGGATTCGTCATGCATACCCGTTCCTTCGCAGGTCTGTCCGTCCGCTCTCTCGTCCCGCTCCGGTCGCGGATCTTCTCCCGGCCTTCGATTCTCGCCGGACCGCTGACCCTCGCCCTCGTTCTTGTGCTCGGGGCGTCCGAGGGGGTTGCCGGGCAGGCGGTCACACAGGAGCGTCCGGCCCTGACACCCGATGACTTCGGCCAGTGGGAGCGTCTGGGTGGCGCCACGCTGTCGGCGGACGGGGAGTGGCTCGCCGCATCGATCACCCGGGTGAACGAAGAGAACGAATTGCGTGTGCGGCCGATCTCCAGTCCCGACTCCGTGATCGTGATCGAGTACGGGTCGCGACCCGAGTTCGCGGCGAACGGGCGGTGGCTCGCCTACTCGATCGGCCTGAGCGAGGACGCTCGCGAGAAACTCAAGAAGCAGAAGAAGCCGGTGAAGAACTCCGTGGGCCTCCTCGACCTGAGGACCGGCGAAGTCGAGGAGATCGAAGACGTCCAGTCGTTCGAGTTCTCGGCCGACGGCGCCTTTCTCTCGCTCAAGCGTTATGCGCCCTCCGGCGACCGCGAGGCGTCTGGCGCCGACCTCGTCGTGCGCGATCTCGCTTCCGGAACGGACATCAACTTCGGAAACGTGAGCGAGTCCAGCTGGCGGGATGAGGACGACACGGCGGTCCTCGCCATGATCATCGATGCCGAGGGCATGGCCGGAAACGGCGTGCAGCTATACGAGGCCGGAACCGGCCGGCTGCGTACGCTCGACTCGAACGAGGCGTCGTACTCGGGGCTGACGTGGCGGGAAGACTCCGCCGCGCTGGCGCTCTTGCGCACCGTTGACTCCGATTCGGACGCGGAGCGTACCTGGGCAGACACTGCGCGTGTCGTGTTGGCGTTCGCGGATCTCGAGAGTTCGTCTGCGGCGACGTTCCTGTATTCATCCGCGAGCGGGTTCCCGACCGATCACCGGGTGGTGGAGTGGGAGGCCCTGCGCTGGAGCGACGACGGCTCGGCGATCTTCCTCGGCATTCAGGAGCGCACGGCGAAGGATGCCTGCGAACTGGTGGAGATGGAGAAAGCCGAATCCGATGACCCGGATGACCCGGATGCCCCGGAGGAAGATGATGTCCGGGGGGAGGGTGACGATGACGGCGGAGCTGACGACGAAGCGGATGACGAAGCCTGTGCCGACGAGGGCGACGAGAAGACCACGGTCGAGATCTGGCACGCGGCCGACGTAGACATCGTCCCCACCCAGAAAGTCCGGGCCGACCGGGACCGTCAGGACAACTACCTCTCCGCGTGGTACGTGGCCGACGGAACCTTCGTCCAGATCGAGAACGACCTCACCGAGACCGTGCGGCTCACCGAAGGACAATGGACCGCCGTCGGCATCGACCAGACCCCGTACGAGGACGACCGCATGTTCGGCCCCGTCTTCAACGATCTCTACGTCGTCGACCTTCGGACAGGCGAGCGCCACATGGCCCTCGAGCGAATCCAGTACTTCATGGGGATGAGCCCCGGCGCCCGCTACTTGCTCTGGCTCGAGGACGATGAGTACTGGACCTACGACACCGAGACCGGCGAGCGCCGCGGTCTGACAGAGGGTTTGTCGACGTCGTTCGTGAACCTCGACGATGACCACACCGTTGAGCAGAAGCCGCCGTACGGTGTGACAGGCTGGCTCGAGGACGACGCGGCGGTCCTGCTCAACGACGAGCACGACATCTGGCGGATCGCGCCCGACGCCTCGGCCGCCGCCCGGGTGACCCGGGGCGCAGAGTCGAACGTGCGACACCGGCGCGCACGCACGGATGGCGAGTTCGACGCCGACGCGATCGACCCGACGGAGCCGATGTATTTCTCGATCTATGACGACTGGACCGAGATGTGGGGGTACGCACGGAGCGAGCGGCTGGGCGAGGCTCCGCAGACGCTCGTTTGGGAAGAAGCGCGAATCTCCCGCCTCGTCAAGGCGGACGACGCCGAAGTGTATGCCTACCGAGCCGAGAACTTCGAAACCTCGCCGAACTATTTCGTCGCGCACGACGCCGGATTACGGAACCCGCGCCAGATCACGGATACGAACCCGTTCCAGGGAGATTACGCCTGGGGAAAGGCCGAACTGCTCGAGTTCGAGAACACGTGGGGCGACGAGTTGCAGGGCTCCCTCTACTACCCGGCGAACTACGAGCCGGGACGTCAGTATCCGATGATCGTCTACATCTACGAGATTCGGTCGAACGCGGTTCGGAGCTACAACGTCCCGTCCGAACGCTCGTACTACGACTTCCAGGGTTGGGTCCAGGATGGGTACTTCGTCTGGCAGCCCGACATCGTGTACCGCGATCGGGATCCGGGCGTGAGCGCCGTCGCTTCGATCGTCCCGTCCGTCGAGGCCGTCGTGCAGACCGGCATGGTCGACCCCGATCGGATCGGCTTGATCGGACATTCGTGGGGAGGCTACCAGACGACGTTCGTGGTCACCCAGACCGACATCTTCGCGGCGGGCGTGGCCGGAGCGCCGCTCACGAATCTGTTCTCGATGTACCTGTCCGTGTACTGGAATTCCGGAGGTACGGACGCCCGCATCTTCGAAATCAGTCAGGGGCGGATGGAAGTTCCATTCTGGGAAGATGAAGACGCGTACCGGCGGAACAGCCCGGTCTTCCACATCGCGAACATGAACACGCCGCTCCTGATGGCCCAGGGAACGGAAGACGGTGCCGTCGACTTCAATCAGGGCGTGGAGTTTTACAACGCCGCGCGAAGGGAGAGGAAGGACTTCGTCTTTCTCGTCTACAACGACGAAAACCACGGCTTCAGGAAGGAAGAGAACCAGCTCGACTACCACGGCAGGATCATGGAGTGGTTCGGGCATTATCTGAAGGGTGACCCCGCGCCGGAATGGATCGAGAGCGGCGTTCCGTATCTGGAACAGCCGGGTGGAGAGAAGAGGGAAGGGGGTCGCTAGCTTGACGCCCCGTTGATCAACCGCCGGAGTCTCGAGTCACAAACCGGAGGTGAATCATGGGATTTCTGGTCGTGATCGAACCGACCGAGGCGGGGTACTCGGCGTTCGTACCGGATCTCGACGGATGCGTGGCCTCGGGCCGCACGCGAGATCAGGTGGAACGTCAGGTGAGGGCCGTCATCGAGTTCCACTTCGCGGGTCTGCGTTCCGAAGGGCGCAAGCCGCCCGCCCCGAACGCCACGGCCACGTACGTCCGCGTCATGGAGTAGTCATGGTGTAGTGAGGGCGCCCGCAGCCGGTTTTGGCTACGGGCGCCGCTCGGCAGATCGCCCTGGGTCACGAAGTGTCGACTAACGAGGATCCCTGAATACGTTAGAGCACCGCGATCAAGGCAACGCCCACCAGGGCGATTACGAGGGATGCTGCGAATACCTCCACGATCCCTCTCAACTCCTCGCGGAACGTCGCCGGGCGACTGCGATCTATCTGAAAATGCTGTTGGGTTAGCATCGATCTTCCACTCCCTCCCTGTCATGTCCCCGACC
>JBGMQU010000038.1:20452-27429 GCA_048060725.1 Gemmatimonadota bacterium
TGTCGGGCTCGGCGTTCAGCGGCATCTATGACCATGCCCTCCTGACGTGTTTCCTGTTTGGCGAGGACCAGGTCGTGGACGGTGGGGGCGGCGATATCGTCGGGGGGATCCTCACCGGAAACGACGTGCAGTTCGACGTGGATACGGACAACATTCGGAATACCGGCACGTTGGTGGCCGAGGGGATGAGCGGTGATGTTTCGATCCAGCTCATCATCCAGCGCTTCTCCGCGATCGACACGGTGGAGATTGCGGGAACCTGGTCCGCTTCGAGGTAAGAACCCGCGGTTGACGTCCGGGGGGCATCCGCTCGCCCGCATACGCCTGGCTCAAGACGAATACGTCGAAGCACCGGACGGCCTACCGCCCCTTCGCCGACGCCCGGGTCATTCCCCGATAGAAGAAGATGAGTGCCGCGGCCTGTACCACGTGGTAGACGGCGTTGTGATCGAACAGGACGGGGTGGACGTGAAGTTCCAGGCGCAGGACCGCGGCGGCCGCGAACGTCAGGACCATCCCCAGGAGCGCCTCCCGGAACCCCCGGCGCGGCGTGCGCCGCTCGGCTACGATGACGGCGATCGTCAGAAACGCGGTAGCCGGCAGATACTGAAGCACCGCGAATTCGAAGCCCTGATATCCTCCAATCACCGCGCCGGAATATGCGAGAAACTCGAGGCTCGCGAGCCCGATGAGGGCGCTCCCGAGTCCATCCTTCAGGACGAGCCGGGCGCCGAGGCCCCAGCCGCCCAGGGCGGCGACTCCCATCGAGATGAGCGTCGCGGGCCAGAGAATATCGTAGCCGGCCGTCCCCTCGAACTCGAAGAACCCGTGGACGGTCCCCCCGAACGCCGCGGCGAGCGCGATTCCGCCGTAGAAAACGAGAAGCCAGGGGCGCGTGCGTCCCAACCCGGGTCCGCTTCGGATTCGCCACATGATCCAGAGACACAGCAGTGTGATCGCGTAGTCGGTAAGCGCGACGTCAGGATCGTTGATTCCGAAGAGTTCCATCGGCGTGCTCGCTTCGTGATGTCCCCGAGGGCAATTCGTCTACCCCCTCATCGGTATTGTGGGAATGGCCGCTCGGCAATAGTGATGGCCGGGTGCCACTCCCCGGAAACGGAGTCAGCGATGCCGTACCAGGCGATCATCCGTACCGCCATGTTGAACCTTGCCGTCGGCTTCACGGCGATGATCGTCGGGTGTCGGCCGCCCGAATCACCGCCCGGATCACCACCTGAAGCCGGAGGAAGCGCGGCGGATGAGATGCCGTTGACACTCGAGAACATCTATCGAGCGGGCGGAGGTGCGCGGCGCGTCGTGATCTCGCCGGACGGGTCGACGCTCGCTGTATCGGGACAGGGGCCGGAGGGTGCGGGCATCTATTTGCAACCGGCCGACGGCGGCGAGCCCACGCTGTGGGTACGCGGCGGAGGCCAGGCGTGGTCGCCGGATGGGTCCAGCCTGGCGTTCCTCGCGGGAGGAGAGCTCCACGTCGTTCGGACAGGGTCGAGCGAAGCCTCGACGGTCGCGACGGGGCTGACCGGGATCCGGGCGCCGGCGTGGTCGCCGGACGGGTCCACGTTGGCGTTTTACTCGACACAGAGCGGGTTTCAGGACATCTGGGTGGTACCGGCCGACGGATCGTCGGAGGCACACCGGCTGACCAGCGACGCGGCCGAGGCCGACGACTCGAGGTTTACGCCCGCGTGGTCGCCCAATGGCGAGTGGATCGCCTACGTCTCCAACGAGGCCGATTGGTGGCACGACGACGTGTGGCTCGTGGAGGTGGCGAGCGGCGTGCGGCACAGGGTCTCCAGCGGGCTCATGGCCTCCTCGAGCCCCGTGTGGTCACCTACCCGGTCACAGCTGGTCCTCATGGGGACCGCCAAAGACGAGTACTGGTACGAGGACCTCGCGTACCTCTACCTGATCGATCTCGACTTCGGCGCGGGCACCCCACGCGTCCGGTCGGAGGCGCCGATCGACATGCAGGTGTATGCGACCGACTTCATCATGCGGTTCGATCCGTTCTGGTCGGGGGATGGTGACCGGGTCTACTTCCCCTATCAAGAACGGGGCGCCTTCGATCTCTGGGCGACACCGGCTTCTGGCGGGGTGGCGACCCGGGTCACGAACCTGGGCGGCGGGGGGTGGTCCCTGCACGCCACGCCCGACGGCTCCCGCGCCGCGTTCACGAGAGACGCGCCGCTCGAGGGGCGCGAGAGCTGGGTCGTCGACGCCGATGGAGGGCCCGCACGGCGAGTGACCGAGTTTTCGCCTTCGTTCGCGAACGTGCAACGGCCGACCGAGATCTCGTTCGAAACGTTCGACGGACTCTACATGCAGGGGTTCCTCTACCTGCCGCCCGCGATCCGTGACGCGCTCGGGGCCGCAACGCCCGGCGGGCCCGTGCCACGGCTTCGCCAGGCGTTCGCGGCATACGAAGGCCCGGTCTGTCCTGCGCTCGTGCAGGTGCACGGCGGTGGAACGAACTCGTACACGCGGGGCACGAACCTCACGGAGCAGTATCTGGCATCGCGGGGGTTCGTCGTTCTCGCGGTCAACTACCGTGGCGGATCGGGCTTCGGACGCGAGTTCCAGGACCTGTCGATCGAAGACTGGCTGAACGACCAGTCGAAAGACCCGGGAGCCGCGGCAGACTGGCTCCGGAGCCGCCCGTGGGTGAACGATCGGGTGGGGATTTACGGGGGGAGCTACGGTGGGATGCAGTCCATGTCGGCGATCACTCGTACCCCCGACAAGTTCGACGCGGCGGTACCGATGCGCGGAATCTATTCGGAGGCGCTCACGCTCCCCTACGCGGACCGACTCGGGAAGATCTTCACGATCACCGGACACGGGGGGACACCGGAAGAGCGTCCGGAGATCTATGCGAAGTCGGAGACGCTCGACCGGATGGATGCCATCACGGCGCCGGTTCTCATCATGCACGGCGAACAGGATGTCCGCGCCCCGTTCGAGAACTTCGAACTCGCCGTCGAGCGGCTGACGGAACTCGGGAAGGAGTTCGAATCGATGACCTACCCCGAGGGCCACGGCTTCCGGGATCCGGCGAACTCCATCGACATGTATTCGCGACTCGAGGCCTTTTTCCGTAAACATCTGGGCGAATGCCGCTGAGCCTTCCGCGGGGTCGCCCGAACGGCTGCCCACAATCAGAAAGGGTTTCGAATGTGTCACCGCCGCCGCACCCTGTGGAGTTCCGCGCCCGTGGCTCTCCTGTTGGCCTTCGTCCTGTGTGCCTCCGCCCTGTCCGCCGGGCCCCTGGCCGGTCAGTGGACCAATAGATATCCGAAAGTCTCCGGACTCTCCCATCACGTGTACCTCGAGGGCTTCGAGCTTCCCACGCTCACCAACGGGCCGATTGATCCGGCGGTATCGCCTGACGGGTCGGCCATCGCCTTCTCGTCGCGCGGGTGGATCTGGGTCCTGGAAACGGAGACCGGAGACGCCGTCCGCCTGACGAACGGGCGGGACATGGACTTTCGGCCGGCCTGGTCACCGGACGGCGCGTCGATCGCGTTCGTGCGCGACAACGACCACGACATGGCGATCGTGATCGTGGACGCCGGTTCGGGGGAACAGCGGCTCGTCATCGATTCCCCCGCGCTCGATCTCGATCCGTCGTTCTCCCCCGACGGGTCGGCGCTGCTCTATTCGTCGGGGCGGGCGGGCAGTCTCGACCTCTGGGAGTATGATCTGAACACCGGGACCGACCGCCAGCTCACCGACTCCCCGGGAATCGAGCTCCGCCCCCAACCCGGTCCGGGCGTCATGGTGTACCTGGCGAAGGGCCGGGGCGGGCCGGATCGGATCGTTCTCCGGCGGGAAGGGGAAGAGGGCGCCGCGCCACGTGATCTGTCGCTCCAACATGGCAGCATCACGTCGATGACACGGCCGGCGCTGAGTCCGGACGGCAAGATCGTCGCCTTCAACTGGCCCACCCAGGACGGATGGGATCTGCGACTCATGCACGTCGACGACCCCGGGCCGACGATCCTGCTGGTCGGCGGGGGCCTGCCGCTCACACCGTCCTGGAGTCACGACGGGGAATGGGTGTACTACGCCGAGGCCGATTCAGACGAGCGCATGGGTCTCTGGCGTGTGCGGCGAGCCGGTGGGCCGGCGGAAGCCGTGCGGGTCGTCAGTTGGGACTGGGGTGAGGAGACGGCCCGCGTGCGTGTGCGCACCTCGGTAGACGGACGCGCGTCCGCCACCCGACTCAGCGTCGTGGACGGATCCGGACACCCCGCGGTGCCCGATGCTTCGGCTCCCCGATTCGAGGGACAGAGCGGCCGCGTGTTCTTCTACTCTCCCGGCGTGGTGGAGCTGACCGTCCCGGCAGGTCCCATCTTGGTGTCGGCGGTACGCGGGCTCGCGACCCCGGAGGTCGTCCGGACGGTGGAGGCGACTCCCGGCTCCGTGACGGAGGTGTCACTCGAGCTCACGTCGATATGGGACGCCGGGGCGGCCGGTTGGGTCTCGGGCGAACACCACTTCCATCTGAACTACGGCGGCCCGTACGATCTCGATCCTGCCGATCTCGTGCCGCTGATGCGCGGCGAGGATCTCGACATAGCGACGCCCCTCCTCGCCAATCTCCATAACCGATTCGAAGACCAGGATCTCTGGGGATGGGAGAAGGCGGGAGAGGCGCCGCTGATCCGGTTCGGGCAGGAGGTCAGGTCTCACTTCCTCGGTCATCTCGGTCTCATCGAGACCCAGGAGTTGTTCTGGCCATGGGTGTGGGGCCCCGGGTACGAGGTGTACGGAGCAGATGATCGTGAGAACGCCGAGGCACTGTCGTTCGCGCGGGCTCAGGGGGGGATGGCGTACTACGTCCACCCGGTTTCCAGGCAGAACCCGTTTGCGGACGACGGGCTGATTTCGATCCCGATCGAGTTGATTGCCGACGCCGTGCTCGGCGACCTCGATGCCATCGAACTGGTGTGTCTGTGGAGCGACGAACTCGGCACCGCAGACGTCTGGTACCGCTTTCTGAACCTGGGCATCCCCGTCGCCCCGACGGCCGGGAGCGATGTGATGCTCGACTACTATCGCACCATGGCGGTGGGCACGACTCGCGTCTACGCCAACACGGGCGGCGCGCTCAACTGGCCGGCATACGTGGCCGCCCTGAAGGAGGGGCGCTCGTTCGTCACGAACGGGCCGCTCCTCGAGCTGGATGTCGGCGGCGTCGGACCGGGTGGTGTCATCGCTCCGGGTGGTGTCGTCGCCCCGAATGGGGTCGCCTTCGAGGTGACGGTCAGGTCGGCGACGGCCGTCGAGCGGATCGAAGTGCTCGTAAACGGTGAGATCGTGGCGAGCGGCCCCGGCCTCACCGAAGCGGGCGAAACGACATTCTCGGGTGACATCACGTTGCCGGCCGGCGGGTGGGTCGCCGCCCGTGCCGTCGGAGGTGAGACCGCCTGGCCGAGCATGGACAGCTACCCGTTCGCACACACGTCACCCGTGTGGATCGGTGAACGGGCCAGCGCCGATCCGGCGGCGGTCCGCGAAGCGGCAGCCGATCTACTCCGCGCCCTCGAGGTGAGTCGGGCCGTGTTGCTCGCCGGTTACGGTGGAAACGACATCCCCAATCTGATCGCGAGGTTCGACGCTGCCCGCGATCGTCTGGAAGCCCTCGCCGCCACCCCGTGATCAAGCGTTCGATCGCACTCGTAATCCGGGAGCCGGAAGGATCTCGCGCCGGGGCGGGGTGCGGTCCGGCGCGAAGTTGGTTGCTTGTCCGGCGTCCCGACGACGACGCGGACCTGCCCGGCGTCTGGGGTCTCCCGGCCGGGACGCTGGACGCGGACGAAACGGCCCAGGGGCTCGTCCGGCGCATCGGCCGGGGTAAGCTCGGAATCGAAGTCGAGCCCGGGGCGGTCGTGGCGACCGGTGCTGCCGATCGCGCTGCGTACCGTCTGGACATGGAGCTGTGGACGGCCACGATCCTCGACGGGGTTCCGAACGTGGAGGCATCGCCGGTACACGGCGGCGATCAGACCCGTTACGCCGCCTGGAAATGGGACGACCCCTCCGCGCTCGAGGAAGGGGCGCGGGAGGGGTCGCTGTGTTGCCGGCTCGGCGTGGAACTGGCCCGGGGCTTCTAGTCCGCCGCGTAGAAGCCCGTCACCCGGGTGATGGTCCCGTCGGGGCGCGCGCTCACGTGATTGGTTCCCGACACGGCCATCGCGCCGGGCCCCGAGCCCGTCCATGGCACGAGCGCCTCTCCCCGGCACACCACCGCAGGCCCGGCTGCGGCGATGCTGAAGCCAGGCATGAACATCTGTGTGTTCCCGATATGGGCGGAGAGAAGTTCGCGACCGGAGGCCTCCGCGTACTCGTCTCGGAACGTCACGTCTTCCGAGCAGCAACTCGCCAACAGCGCGGCCCGGGCTTCGGAGTCGGTCTCGTTCCATGCCGCGAACCAGGCGTCGATAGACGGGCCAAGATTCTTCGACAGGTCCTGGCGGTTGGCCTGCAGCGCCAGACGGCTGAGGTGAAAACGCCACCCCGCCTCGTGCCCTTCAGCCTCTTCCCGGGTCGGAAGCTCGCCGTGGACGATCCGAGCGATCGTCCCGTCGCCTTCGGCTTCGCACGAGACTTCGAGACGGGATGACCCGGGCGGGAGTGTGTCGGCCTGCGGTCCGGACTCCACGCCCCAGGAGAGGACGATACGGTGCGTGCCCGGTTCTATCTCGAGCACTTCGCCCTTGATGACGGTTTGGAACTGCGGAAAGGCGGCCTCGAACGGGCTGCCGGGTTCGGGCGAAAACGTGACCTGCCCGCCCATCCAGGCGCCGAATCCCTCCGGCGTCGACACGATCGCCCACACGGTCTCGACGTGAGCGTCGATCTTCTTCGAGAGGTCGACGCGTACGATTCCCGCTTCAGTCATCACGGTGCGTTCCCTTTCTTTGCGGCCGCCTGTACGTCACGTGTCGGAGAGT
>JBGMQU010000039.1:0-6099 GCA_048060725.1 Gemmatimonadota bacterium
AATCGAACACGTCGCGGACGTGCTGGCGGAAGAGGCGCGACGAGCAGGTTGACCGCCGCCGCGCAGGTGCGCGCGCACCGCAATATCGACGGAAACCGGCCGGCGGGTCATATTCCGCCGATGGACAGACGACGCTTCCTCCAGTCTTCGACCGCCGCCGCTGCTGCCGGTCTCGTTTTCCCCCGTCTTGCAGGCGCGCACGCGAGTTCCCGCACCTACGCGACCCGTCCGCCTCTCCAGCGCATCGGACTGCAGCTCTACACCGTCCGCTCGCTCATGAGCGAGAGCGTGGAACGTACGCTCGAGACCGTGGCCGAAATCGGGTACGATGAGGTGGAGTTCGCGGGCCTGTTCGGTCGAACCCCGGCTCAGGTCCGCGAGACGCTCGATCGTGTGGGCCTGACCGCGCCGGCCACCCACCACGGGATCGAGGTGTTCCGTGACGGCTTCGAGCAGGCCGCTGAGGACGCCACGACGCTGGGGCACAGGTATCTCGTTCTCCCCTCCCTCCCCCAGGGCGAGCTGGCCTCGACCGGCGGGACCCGGCGGATCGCCGACGAGATGAACACCTTCGGCGAGCGCTGCGTCGCGGCCGGACTACGTTTCGGTTTCCACAATCACGCCGCCGAACTCCAGCTCGTGGACGGAGACATTCCCCTGCAGGTCTTCCTTCAACACACGGATCCCGACCTGGTGACCTTCGAGGTCGACCTGTTCTGGATGGTGGACGGGGGCGCGAACCCACTCGAGTACTTCGACGCCTATCCGGGACGATTCGAACTGTGCCACATCAAGGATCGGACTCCCGACGGAAAAATGGTGGATGTCGGGAAGGGCGTCATCGACTTCGCGGCAATTCTCGCCGAAGCCGATCGCGCCGGCCTCCAGCACTTCTTCGTCGAGCATGACGCTCCGGGAGACGCCGCGAGATCGATTGCGGCCAGCTACAGCCATCTGGCGCGGCTGGAGATCCCACTCTGACCGCGCTGAGGGGATAGCTCCTGCATGCCGGACATTCTCGGACGTCTGCTGAACTTCCGGCGTGGGGAGCTGTCGCTCGCCTCGCTTTCCGCCGGCTTCTTCTTCCTCATCCTGTGCGGGTACTTCTTCCTGCGACCGGTGCGCGAAGCGATGGGCGTGTCCCGCGGGATGGGCGATCTCCGCTGGCTGTTCGTCCTGACATCGGTGATTTCGCTTGTAGTCGTGCTGGCGTTCGGCGGTGTGGTCAGCCGGACCGACAGACGGCGATTCATCCCGATCGGCTATCTCTTCGTGATCGTCTGCCTGATCGGATTCTCATCGCTCCTCATCTGGGACGCGATGGCGGGCGGCGGGGTGATCGGCACCGATGCGGAGACCGATTTGGCGCGTGTCGTCGGCTTCACGTTCTACTCGTGGCTCAGCGTCATCAACCTGTTCTCGACCAGCATCTTCTGGGCATACATGGTCGACATCTTCAACGTCGACCAGGGAAAGCGGCTCTTCGCGTTTATCGGGATCGGGGGGACGCTCGGAGCGATCGTCGGCGGCTCGACGACCAACTGGGTGGCGAACCGCACGGCTTCGCCGTTCCTGCCGGCCGGGCTCATGCTGGCGGGCGCCGCGCTGTTCGCGCTCGCCATCGTGGTGATGCTCGCCCTGGACCGTGTGGCTCTCCGTTCGGACCAATCGCAGCTCGCGGCGACCCGCGCTCGCGGAGCCGACCGGGATCGCGAAGCGGCACCCGACGGCTCGGGCGAGAAGATCGGCGGTGGGGCCATCGACGGGCTCACGGCCATCGTCCGCTCGCCGTACCTGATCGGCATCGGGCTCTACATCATCGCGATGGCGATCTCCAATACGCTGATCTATTTCACCCAGGCGAACATCGTCCTCCAATCCTCCGATGCGTTCAGCGAGATGATCGGCCGGTTCGCCTACTTCGACATGCTGGCGCAGATCGCCACCCTGATCACCCAGATCTTCATAACGACCCGCTTGATCGCTCGGCTCGGGATCGGGTGGACCCTGGCGGTCCTTCCGCTCGTCACCATGGCGGGGTTCGGCGTGCTGGCCGTCTGGCCGACGTTCGGCGTGATGGCGCTGTTCCAGGCTCTTCAGCGTGCGACGCGGTACGCCATCTCGCGCCCGGCTCGCGAGACGTTGTTCGCGGTGGTCCCGGCAGACGAGAAGTATAAAGCAAAACCGATCATCGACGTCTTCCTGTACCGCGGCGGCGATGTCGCGGGGGCCGGCATCGACGGCCTGCTTCGATCGCTCGGTCTTTCGCTCTCGTGGATGGCCATGGCCATCGTGCCGTTCGCGGCTGCGTGGACGGCGCTCTCGCTGGGGATGGGGGTGGCGCAGGCCAAACGCGATCCGGGATCCGGCGGCGAGGAGGCTGCGGAGCCGTCCTCCTGACCCGGGACGGCGGCCTGCGGGGGACGGCTGCGAGATTTCTTCGGGCGCCCGCGAGCGTATGTTCACGGCTCGCTGATTCACCCCGCTTCGGAGCGAGCGTTCGCACGTGTACGCCGATGATCTTTTTGGGCCGGGTTCGCCGATCCGCGCGATCGGCCACCGGGGCGCGGCCGCCTTCGCGCCGGAGAACACCCTGCCGTCCTTCGACCATGCGGTACAGGTAGGAGCGGACGGGGTCGAGCTGGATCTGCATTGCAGCGCCGACGGGCATCTGATGGTCATCCATGATTCCACGCTCGACCGCACCACGGACGGTACCGGTGCGGTGGGAGACCGAACGCTCGAGGAACTCCGCGCATTCGACGCCGGGCACAGGTTCACGCCCGACCGTGGCGCCACGCACCCCTTCCGTGGCCAGGGTGTCCGCATCCCCACCCTCGAGGAGGTACTCGACGCGATCGGCGACCTGCCCGTAGTCGCCGAGATCAAGTCGCGGCGCGCGGGACAGGCCATGGGCGAGTGGCTTCGACGGTCGTCGGCACGCGAGAGAATCCTCGTCGGCGGGTTCCGCAGAAAAGAAGTCGAACCCGCGGGCCGCGAGGCGCGCTGGCGCTGCACGTACCAGGACGAGCTTCGGGGATACGTGATCGGGGGGAAGATCGGGTTGGCTCACCTCTTCACGCCGCGCGGGGTCGACGCCGCGATGGTCCCGGAAAAGCACCACGGCCTGCGCATCGTGAGCCCGGGCTTCGTACGGCGCGCGCATGCGGACGGCATCGGCGTGTTCGTATGGACCGTCAACCTCCCCGACGACATGCGGAAGCTGCTCGACTGGGGAGTGGACGGGCTCGTCAGCGATGCCCCCGGCCGGGCCCCCCGCGTGCTGGCCGAGCGGGCGGCCGGTGCGGAGGTCGCATCGTGAGCGACCAGTCAGGTCGCCCCGCACGCCCACGCACGATTCTCCATGTCGACATGGACGCGTTCTTCGCCGCGGTGGAGATTCGCGAAGACCCGTCGCTCGAGGGACGCCCCGTCGTCATCGGATCCGACCCGCGAAACGGAAGCGGACGCGGGGTGGTCTCGACCGCCAACTACGAGGCACGACGGTTCGGCATTCACTCCGCGATGCCGATCTCGCAAGCCTGGCGCCGGTGTCCCAACGCTGCCTATGTGCGCCCGCGAATCTCCCTCTACTCCGAGGTGTCGCGGAGCATTTTCGAGATCTTCGAGAGTTTTACGGATCGAGTGGAGGGCCTGAGCCTCGACGAGGCGTTCCTCGACGTCACGGCCAGCCGCGACCTCTTCGGCGACGGGCCGACGATCGCCCGGGCGGTCAAGGACCGAATCGAGGACGTCGAGTCACTGACCGCGTCGGTGGGGGTCGCGTCTTCGAAGTACGTGGCGAAAGTCGCGAGCGATCTCGACAAGCCCGACGGGCTCGTCGTCGTACCGGTGGGTGGGGAGCGGGAGTTT
Organism: Gemmatimonadota bacterium; assembly: GCA_048060725.1. Classification (GTDB taxonomy): domain Bacteria; phylum Gemmatimonadota; class Gemmatimonadetes; order Palauibacterales; family Palauibacteraceae; genus Palauibacter. Next base: position 3,874 of record JBGMQU010000039.1, read on the forward strand.
CTGGCGCCGCTCGACCTCTCCCGGCTGTGGGGTGCCGGTGCCGTGACTCAGGAGCGACTGCGGGGCATGGGGCTGCGGACCATCGGCGACGTGGCCCGGCTTGGTGCCGCGGCGCTCGAGGCGGCGCTCGGCCCCGGCATGGGCGGGCGGTTCCACAGCCTCGCCAACGGACTGGACCATCGCGGGGTCAACCGGGGCTCGGTGCGTAAGTCGCTCAGCAAGGAAGTCACGTTCGGGACGGACCAGGGGGATCGCGAACGCGTCGAGCGCACGCTGTTCGGACTCTGCGATGGCGTGGCGCGCTCTCTTCGCAGAAAATCTCTGGCCGGGCGGACCGTCCACCTGAAGCTCAGGTGGGATGGGTTCGAGACCCACACCCGGCAGCGCACGCTCGACGAGCCCGCCATGACCACCGAGCGCATCTGGCCCGTGGCCCGGCAGCTCTTTCGGGAGCTCGACGACGAACGCCGGCTGGTCCGGTTGATCGGCGTGGGAGTCACCGGGTTCAACGACGACCCCGCGCGGCAACTCTCCATGTTCGAGGGCGGGCCCGGCGCCGAGGCTCCGCGCACGAATCCCGAGGATTCGGATGTCCGCATCGCCGGGGCGCTCGACGCCCTGAACGATCGGTTCGGACGCGACGCGGTGACTCGCGCCGCACTGCTCGACCGGACGAACAGGAGTGACGCATGATTCAGGTCTTCCCGATCCCGCCCGCTGAAGGGAAAGGCACTCTGTGGTTCCTGATCAGCATCATGGTCCTGCTTCTCGGCGTGTGTGCCTTGCTCGGATACGTGGCGTGGTCGACGAAGAACAGTCGGGCCGAAGTGACCCCGGAGGGTCTCAAGCTCGTGGGCGATCTTTGGGGACGCACGATCCCGTACGAATCGCTGCTCCTCGACGAGGCGCGCGTGGTCGACCTCCGCGCTGAGCCGGAGCTTCAGCCGCGGGCCCGCACGATGGGCACGGATCTGGGCGGGTTCGCGGCCGGTTGGTTCCGACTGGCCAACAAGGAGAAGGCGCTCGTGTACCTCACGGATCGGCGGCGCGTCGTGTACCTTCCCACGAACAAGGGCTATCTCGTCCTCGTCAGTTCGGCCGAGCCCGAACGTCTGCTGGCCGCGCTACGCGCGAACTGACACCGGCCATCGATTCAGGAGAAAGACGCCGAATGGTCCCGACACGCGACGAATCGCTCGCGCTCGTGCACGAGTACACCGACAGCCCCAGCCTGAGGCGACACATGCAGGCCGTCGAAGCCGCGATGCGGGCCTACGCCCGGAAGTACGGGGAAGACGAGGATCGCTGGGGAGCCACCGGACTCCTGCACGACTTCGACTACGAGCGCTGGCCGAACGAAGCGCACGCACCCGACCAGGAGCACCCCTCGACGGGGGTCGCGATCCTCCGGGAGCGCGCCGTCGACGAGGACATCCTCCACGCGATCATGGCCCACGCCGATTACACGGAGGTCGAGCCCTCGACGCCGATGGCACGGGCCCTGAGGGCGGTCGACGAACTGACCGGGTTAATCGTGGCGGTCGCCCTCGTCCGGCCAACCCGCCTTGACGGGATGAAGGTGAAGTCGGTTCGCAAGAAGATGAAGGACCGGGCGTTCGCCGCCGCGCTGGATCGGCAAGAGATGCTCGACAACTGCGAGGCGCTCGGCGAGGACATGACGGATCACATCACCCTGGTGATCGGCGCCATGCAGGAAGTGGCGGGAGAACTCGGCCTGGGAGGAGAGTCGTGACGGCCACGACGATCATCGTGATGGTCTTGATCCTCGGCTTCGTCTGGGGGGGATTGATCGTGATCATGTTGACCGCTCTCCGGAAGGAGCGAGAGAAGGGGCCCGGGGAGGCACTCGAGTCGTGAGACGCTTCGCATTTCTGCTGGCGCTGATCGGCGTCGGCGCATGCCGAAGGTTGCCGCCTCGCGAGCCCGCACCGCCCCGCGATACCGGCGACGCCACCGCCACCCGTTCGGCAGCGGATGATCCGCGAACCGCCGGGGCGAGCGTGGCGGCGGCGGACTCCTTCGTCATCTCCGAACGGGCCGCGGCGATCATCGACTCGATCGAGACCGCCGTCCGCGACTCGTTCGCCCTGTTGCGCGCCGAGGAAGGGGCGGCCCTCTACCGGCAAGACTCGATACGGGCGGCCGCACGCGCGGATTCACTCGCTGCCGCGACGGCACTTCGAGACTCCCTCGCGGTCCAGGCGC
>JBGMQU010000039.1:6199-26617 GCA_048060725.1 Gemmatimonadota bacterium
GCGACTCGCTGGATCTGGTCGCGAGAGAGGACTCGATCGTTGCGGCCCGCATCGCGGCTGCTGCCGTAGCTTCGGCCGTGATCACAGCGGACGGGACGTCGCCCTCCGAGGCCGTCGAAGATCTCGAGACGCTGAGGGCGTTGGGGCCGTCCTATATCCCGTATGACGACGGCCCCAAGACCATCTGGACCACGGAAACGCAGGCGACGCTCTCCAAGACGCTGCTGCCGGTGCTTCGAGAAGAGTCTCTGCCCGCGACGACACGGTCCATCTTCTGGGTGCTGATCTCCCGTGAGGGACACCCGGAGGAGATTCAGATCCAGACGTCGTCGGGCAACGAGACGTTTGACCGGGCGGCGGAGTCGTTCCTCGAGCAGCTGAGATTCATCCCCGCGATCCGTACGAACCGGGCCGTCGCGTCGTGGGTGCTGCGCGAGATTTCGATCCTCATGCAATGATGTGCCTCATCCACTGATGCGCGGCGGAACCGGGGGTGCCTCACGCACAGCCACGGAGGCCCCACATCCAGGCCCACCAGAGACTCCACGAGAGAACGTGATGATGAAAAAACCCGACCTCAGGGGGAGCGCGGTCGCCGCGTCCCTCGCGCTCATCCTCTTCGCCTGCTCACCCGCCGATCGGGACTCCGCGACCGCTGGCGGAACGGGAGACCTGGCCCCGCTTGCTCCGGGGATCGATGCGGCCGAGCTCGAGCGCCGCGTGGAGCAGTTCGCACCCGTGGAGCTCACCTTCGACGCCTCGCTCCTCGACGAGGAACACCGCCGGGCCGTGAAGGCGCTCGTTCAGGCGTCGGATATTCTGAACGAAATCTTCCTCGATCAGGTATGGGCCGGAAACCGCGAACTGCGCGATCGGCTGGCCGCAGCCGAGGGCCCCGGGGCCGAGGCCGCGCGCACATACTTCGACATCATGTACGGCCCGTGGGACCGGCTCGATCACGACGAGCCCTTCCTCGTTGCGGGTCCCAAGCCGCCGGGCGCCGGTTACTACCCGGAGGATGCGACCAGAGCCGAAATCGAAGCCTGGTTCGCGGACAATCCCAACCTTCAGGACGAGTTTTCTTCCTACTTCGCGGAGATCCGACGCGACGGCGGCGGATTCAAGGTGGTCCCGTATTCCGAAGCGTATGGGGATCGCCTCGCCGAAGCGGGATCGCTGCTCCGGGAAGCCGCGGGTCTGATCGGGAACGAGACGGTGTCGCGTTTCCTCGAGACACGCGCCGATGCCTTCCTCTCGAACGACTACTTCGAGAGCGACGTGGCCTGGATGCGCATCGCCGACAATCTGATCGACCCCACGATCGGCCCGTACGAGGTGTACGAGGACGCGCTGTTCGGCTACAAGGCGGCGTTCGAATCGTTCATCACTCTGCGCGACCCGACCGAGAGCGCCAAACTCGACCGGCTCGCGGCGCACTTGCCCGACCTCGAGGCGGCGCTCCCGATTCCCGACGAGTACAAGTACCTCGACCGGCCATTCACCTCGCCAATTTCGGTCGTGACGGAGGTCTACGCCGCGGGAGACACGCGCTCCGGGGTGCAGACGCTCGCCTTCAACCTCCCGAACGACGCGCGCGTGCGTGAGCAGGAGGGGTCGAAAAAGGTGATGCTCACGAACATCATCGAGGCGAAGTTCGAGAAGATCCTCGCGCCCATCGCTACCACCCTGATCGACCCCGAGCAGGTCGAGGACGTCGCGTTCGAGCCCTTCTACACGAGCGTCCTGATGCACGAGCTCGCGCACGGCCTCGGTCCGGACTACGTGACGGGCAGCGACGGGCAGGTCACCGTGAGCGCGGCGCTACAGGAACGGTACTCGGCTCTGGAGGAGGCGAAGGCGGATGTCGTCGGAGTCCACAGCCTGGCCGTGCTGACCGAGCGCGGCGAATACACCGACGACTTCCTGCGGCAGGTGTACATCAGCCACGCGGCGAGCCTGTTTCGCTGCGTTCGCTTCGGTGTCACCGAAGCCCACGGGAAGGGCTGCCTGATGCAGTTCAACTGGTTCGTCGAGAAGGGCGCACTGGTGCACGATGCCGAAACCGGACGGTTCCGCGTCGACCTCGACGTGATCCCCGGCGCCGTGTCTGACCTGGCCCGCGAGTTTCTGATGCTTAAGGCGACCGGCGACTACGAGGGGACCGGCGCCTTCATGGAGCGCTACGGGCAGATGCCCGATATCCTCACCGCCGCCATCGAGCGTCTGGACGGCGTGCCGGTGGACATCCGGCCGACGTATGCGGTGAAAACGATGATGGCCGATTGGTAAGCGACCACGGTCGCTGACGGTCTTCCCCTCTCCCCGGAGGCTCCAAGGATGCGTGTGTCGACGCGTCTCGTAACGGTCCTGCCGATCGCGCTGTCGTTCGTCGTGCTGTCGTTCGTCGTGCCGGCGGTCACGCCACGCGACCTTGCGGCCCAGGGGGCGGGAGAGCTGACCGATGGGTTCTTCGAGGAGCTCGCGTTCCGCCACATCGGGCCCACGGGGAACCGTGTCATCGCGGTGGTCGGCGAACCCGGCGACCCGAACGTCTACTATGCCGGTGCGGCCTCGGGCGGCGTCTGGAGATCAACTGACGGCGGGCACTCGTGGGAGCCCGTTTTCGACGACCAGGACGTCTCGTCGATCGGGTCGCTCGCCCTCGCCCCGTCCGATCCGAACGTGCTGTGGGCCGGAACCGGCGAGACGTTCATTCGGGCGAACATCTCGCTCGGGAACGGCATCTACCGGTCGACCGACCGCGGAGATACGTGGGAGCACCGCGGCCTCGACGCGACCGGCCGGATCGGCAGAATCGTGATCCACCCGCGCGACCCCGACGTCGTGTACGCCTGTGCGCTCGGGCACACGTACGGGGCACAGGAAGAGCGCGGCGTTTTCCGCACACTCGATGGCGGTGAGACCTGGCAGCGCGTCCTCTTCGTAGACCCGAACACGGGCTGCTCCGACATCGTCATGGACCCGTCGAATCCGCGGATCCTGTTTGCGGGAATGTGGCAGATCGATGTGAAGACGTGGGGGCGCACCAGCGGCGGCCCGGGCTCGGGGCTCTGGGTGAGCCGCGACGCCGGCGACACGTGGGAGAAGCTCGAGGGAAACGGGCTGCCGACGCCGCCGCTCGGCAAGATCGGGCTCGGGATGTCCGCGGACGACCCCGACCGGGTGTACGCGCTCATCGAGACGAGCTCGAACCGAGATTTCGCCCCGTCCGACCCCTATCAGGGGACGCTCTGGCGGTCCGACGACGGCGGCCGGAAGTGGGAGATGGTCAACGCGAGCAACGACCTCTCCGCCCGATGGCTCTACTACACACGGCTGGCGGTCTCTCCCGCGGACGCCGACGAGGTGTACTTCAACGCGCCCGGCCACTTCACGTCCCTGGACGGCGGCCGGTCGCACTCGCGCACCAGGCCGTCGCCGGGATTCGACCATCACGACATGTGGATCGACCCGACCGACCCCGACCGCATGATCGCCGGTCACGATGGCGGGGTCTCGATCTCGACCAACCATGGGCGCTCGTGGTACCGCCCACAGCTCCCGATCGCGCAGATGTACCACGCGCATGTGGACGACCGGATCCCGTACTACGTATACGGGAATCGCCAGGATGGGCCCTCCGTGCGCGCCCCCTCGAACACGCTGGCCGGAGGCTCGATCGCGATCGGCGAATGGCGCTCCGTAGGGGGATGCGAAGTCGGGTTCGCCGTGCCCGACACCGTCGACCAGCGCACGGTCTGGACCGGGTGCTACGACGGGACGCTCTCCCTACACGACCTCGAGACACGGCTCTCCCGCAGCGTCACGGTATGGCCGCTCGGGATCGAGAGCTGGCCCGCCGAAGACATGGAGTATCGCTGGCAGTGGACCTTCCCGATCGAGATGTCGCCGCACGATCACAACACCGTGTACGTGGGGAGCCAGTACGTGCACCGCACCACGAATCGCGGGCAGAGCTGGGAGGTGATCAGCCCGGATCTGACCACGGACGACCCCGAGCTCCAGCGGCTCACGGGTGGTCTCACGCTCGACGACACGGGACCGGTCATCGCGGCGGTCGTGTTCGCCATCTCCGAATCGCCGCTCGAACCGGGCGTGATCTGGACGGGCTCGAACGACGGACTCGTTCACGTTACTCGCGACGGCGGCGGGTCCTGGACGGACGTGACGCCGAACATCCCCGGTCTGCCGCCGCGGCTCACGATCTCGAACATCCAGCCCTCCCGACACCGGGCCGGGAAGGCGTACGTCGCCATCGACGGCCACCAGGTGGGTGAGTTCGACCCGTACCTGTACTCGACGGCGGACTACGGCGAGACCTGGACGCGCATCGACGGCGACATCCCGCGCTCCGTGCTCAGCTTCACCCACGTGATCCGCGAGGACCCGACGACCCCCGGGCTCCTGTACGCGGGGACAGAGAACGGCATCTACGTGTCGTTCGATGACGGCGGCGGCTGGGTCTCGATGCAGTCGAATCTGCCGCGCGCACCCGTGTACTGGATCACGGTGCAGGAACGGTTCAACGACCTGGTGATCGCCACCTACGGCCGGGGATTCTGGATCCTCGACGACATCACGGCGATCCAGCAGATCGCGGGGGCCCGCGACCCGGCCACGAGTGGCGGCTCCGCCGACACGCCGCTTCCCACCGCGCCCACCCTGTTTGCGCCGCGACCCGCCTACCGATTCCGCTACCGGGCGTCGGCGATGTCACAACCCGACGACCCGGTTGCCGGCACCAACCCGGAGTTCGGGGCCTCGATCCACTACTATCTCCCGTCGGATCTTTCGGACGCCGACTCGCTCGAAGTCCAGATCCTCGATTCCGCCGGGGACACGGTGACGACGCTGTCGGGGAGCGAGGAAGCAGGTCTGCACCGTCTCATGTGGGGGCTGCGGGGCGAGCCCACGACACAGGCACGGCTCAGGACCAAACCGGACGAAAGCCCGCACTTCCAGATGCCCGAGCGGGGGTGGCGACCCATGCCGGACGGAGGGAGGCTCACGATGCTCGTGCCGCCTGGACGCTACACCGTCCGGCTGTCGATCGGCGACTCGGTGCAGGAACGACGCCTCGTCGTGCTCGAGGACCCCGGGTCGGCCGGGAGCGAGGCCGAGCTCGCCGCGCAGTACGACGTCGTGCATGACCTCTACGACATGGTGAACGACGCGGCGGAGTTGATCAACGAGATCGAACGAATCCGCGTACAGCTCGACGAACTCGGCGATCGGCTGACCGACGTCGACGCGCCCGAACGGGAGGCCCTGCGGAGCGCGGCCTCCGCCGCCAACGAGCTGGTCCGGGACATCGAGGGCCAGTTGTTCGATCTGCGGAATACCGGAACCGGCCAGGATGGGCTTCGCTGGCGGCGTCTTCTGTACGCCCGGATGGGCTCGCTGGCGCGCGGCATCATGTCTTCCGACCAGCGCCCGACCGATCAGCAGGTGGCCGTGTTCGGCCTGCTTCGCGACCAGTGGGAAGCGCTCGAGGCCCGCTTCGACAACGAGGCCACGCCCACGATCCGACGGCTGAACGACGACCTGGAATCATCCGGGATCCCGAACGTGTTCGGCGGCCGCGCACGACCGATTCCCTAGGGAAAGGGGGTCGTGGCGAGGCGACGACCGACCCCCTACTTTCCTGCGCCAATGCCACGCCGCGACGACCTCTCTTCGATTCTCCTCATAGGCTCCGGGCCGATCGTGATCGGCCAGGCCTGCGAGTTCGACTATTCCGGCACGCAGGCCTGCAGGGCCCTGCGCGAGGAAGGGTATCGAGTCATTCTGGTGAACTCGAACCCCGCCACGATCATGACCGACCCGGACATCGCGGACGCGACCTACATCGAGCCGCTGACGGCCGACTGGGTGCGCCGCGTGATCGAACTCGAGAAGCCCGATGCCCTGCTTCCGACGATGGGCGGCCAGACCGCGCTGAACATCGCGCTCGAGTTGGCGGAAACCGGGGTGCTCGAGGAGCACGGAGTCGAGCTCATCGGAGCGGACGTGCGGGCGATCCAGACCGCCGAAGACCGCGAGAAGTTCGCCGTGGCCATGGAGGGGATCGGGCTTCAACTGACCCATGGCGGGTTCGCCAAATCGCTCGATGAGGCGTTCGACATCGTGGAGAGCACCGGTTTTCCCGCGATCATCCGGCCCTCCTTCACGCTGGGCGGCACCGGCGGGAGCACCGCGTACAATCGCGAGGAATTCAAGGATCTGGTGGGGACCGGGATCCGCAGCTCGCCCATCGGCGAGGTGCTGATCGACCGCAGCATCATCGGGTGGAAGGAGTTCGAGCTCGAGGTCATGCGCGATCGCGCCGACAACGTCGTGATCGTCTGCTCGATCGAGAACGTCGACCCGATGGGGGTCCACACCGGCGACTCCATCACGATCGCCCCGGCCCTGACGCTGTCGGATCGGGAGTACCAGGCCATGCGCGACGCGGCGATCAAGTGCATCCGTGAGATCGGCGTCGACGCGGGCGGCTGCAACATCCAGTTCGGGGTCCACCCGACGACGGGCGAGATGGTCGTCATCGAGATGAACCCGCGCGTATCGCGAAGCTCGGCCCTGGCGTCGAAGGCCACCGGCTTCCCCATCGCGCGGATCGGAGCGAAGCTCGCCGTCGGCTACACGCTCGATGAGATCCCCAACGCGATCACCGAGGTCACCCCGTCGTGTTTCGAGCCGGTGCTCGACTACGTCGTCGTCAAGATCCCGCGGTTCGCGTTCGAGAAGTTCCCCAGCGCCGACAACACGCTCGGCATCCAGATGAAGGCGGTCGGGGAAGTGATGGCGATCGGGCGCACGCTTCAGCAGGCGTGGCTCAAGGGCTTCCGCGCTCTGGAGAACGACCGCACGGGCTGGTTGCCCGCGATCGATCCGTCCGACGACGGGCTCGAGGACGAAGATCTCGACACGCTTCGGGCCGGCTTGCGAAGGCCCACGGCCGAGCGGCCGTTCCAGATCTATCGGGCGTTCATCGCCGGGCTGACGATCGCGGACATCAACGAACTCACCGGGATCGATCCGTGGTTTCTCTCGCAACTCGAGGAACTTGTGCGGGAGGGACAGGCGTTCGCCGCCGCCCCGGAGGTCACGACCGACGCGCTCGGGCGCATGAAGGACTTCGGGTTCGGCGACGCGGAGCTCGCGCAGCTCCGCGGAGTCTCGGAGGGGGAGATCCGCGAGGCGCGGCACGCCGCCGGAATTCGACCCGTTTTCCGCACGGTCGACACGTGTGCCGGCGAGTTCCCCGCTGCCACGCCGTATCTGTACTCGACCTACGAAACCGAGAACGAGTCGATTCGATCAGACCGCCGCAAGATCATCATCCTGGGTTCCGGCCCCAACCGCATCGGTCAGGGGATCGAGTTCGACTATTGCTGCGTCTCGGCCGCGCTCGCGCTTCGCGACGAGGATTTCGAGACGATCATGATCAACTCCAACCCGGAGACGGTTTCCACCGACTTCGACATCTCCGACAAGCTGTATTTCGAACCGCTCACGGTCGAGGACGTACTCGAGATCGTCGAGCACGAACGCCCTGAGGGCGTCGTCGTCCAGTTCGGGGGCCAGACGCCGCTGAGGATCGCGCGGCGTCTCGAGCAACTCGGGGTGCCGATCCTCGGCACGAGCGTCGACTCGATCGACCGCGCGGAGGACCGGCGGCGGTTCGACGAGCTGTGCCGGGAACTCGACATACCCGCCCCTCCGGGTGGAACCGCGACGAACGAAACCGAAGCCGTCGAGATCGCGACCCGAATCGGATATCCGGTCCTCGTACGGCCGAGCTACGTGCTGGGCGGTCGCGCCATGGAGATCGTCTACGATGAACCTTCGCTCCAGGAATACTTCGCGCGGGCGGTACGGGCCTCTCCCGAACACCCCGTGCTTCTCGACCGCTTTCTAGAGGATGCGTTCGAGGCCGACGTGGACGCCGTGTGCGACGGCGAGCAGGTCGTGATCGGCGGCATCATGCAGCACATCGAGGAGGCCGGGATCCACTCCGGCGACTCGGCGTGTGTCCTTCCGCCACACCTCCTGCGCGATACCGACATGGACCGAATGCGCGAGTACACGCGGCGGTTCGCGATGGCGCTCGACGTGCTGGGGCTGATCAACGTCCAGTTCGCCGTTCACGACGGCACGGTGTACGTGATCGAGGTGAACCCGCGGGCCAGTCGGACAGTGCCGTTTGTCAGCAAGGCCACCGGTGTGCCATTGGCCCGAATCGCGGCTCGCGTGTTGGCTGGACGAAAACTGTCCGAATTCGATCTCGGCGAGGAGCTGGTTCCAAACGAGGTCGCCGTGAAAGAGGCCGTGCTGCCGTTCGACAAGTTCCCCGGCGCCGACACGCTCCTCGGCCCGGAGATGAGATCGACCGGCGAAGTGATGGGATTTGCGGACAGCTTCGGGATGGCCTTCGCCAAGTCGCAGATTTCGGTCTACTCGGCGCTCCCGGTGGAGGGGGCGATCGCGATCACCGTCCATGACAACGACAAACCCAACGTGGTGCCGATCGCCCGACGATTCCACGAGCTCGGGTTCTCGATTCTCGCGACGGAGGGTACCGCCCGATATCTGTCGGCGCGGGGCGTCCCGTGCGAGCGGATCCTCAAAGTCCACGAGGGCCGGCCGAATCTGCTCGACCTTCTCCTGTCAGGCGAGATTCAGCACCTGGTGAACACTCCCCTCGGGAAGCACGCTCAGCACGACGACTACATGATCCGCCGCGCTGCCGTCACGCGTGGCGTTCCCTACACCACGACGCTGTCCGCCGCCTCCGCCGCCGCCGACGCGATCATCGCCCTGCGACACCGCAAGCACACCGTGCGCAGCCTCCAGTCGAGGGGCGTTTCGGGAGCGAAGAAGGAAGAGGACGTCGCCCCGCCGGTTACCCTTCCGACTTCGTCATGATGAGTTCGATGCTGGCGCCGCCCTGCGACCACATCCCGGTCAACTCGGTCTCGTCCTCGTTGATCGTGCCCTCGTATCCGGTACCGGGCCCCGCCAGCGAGAATCCGAAGGAAAACACCCCATCCTCGAACGTGACATCCTCGAGCGCCATGCCGAAGCCCGCCTGAACCGGAACGTCCAACGTCCCGGCCAGTGTCCCGTCCTCGCCGGCCGTTACGTGGAAGATCATCCCGATGTCGCCCTGGGGAGTCGAAGAGATGGTCCCCTCCCAGTCTCCGACAATCGCCTCCTGGCTGACGGCGCTGGACGCGGCGAATGCGCCGAGGACGAGTGCAAATGCGATGGCCCGCGCGGACCGAGTGATCCTGTTCATCATCGTGTTTCCCTTCTCAATAGTCTTGCCCATAGTCTTGTTTCGTAATCGTCGGACTTCCTCGTCGAGCTTCTGCGAAGTAGTCCCACCAACTCCACGAGACGAATACTCATGGGCACCCCGATTATTCGCGACGTACACGTAAGGAAGCGCTGGTTTCGTTTGGGATCGTGGCGAAATTCGCTGATCCTTCTGGCGCTGGGCTGTGCGGGACCGACGAGCGGGGGTACGGACAACCCCGATGTCGGTGGCAGCGTAGAGCTCTGGCCAGTCGGTTCCGTAGGCCGGTTGCCTGGTCAGGGGGACGTGTTCGTCGAGGAGGCGACCCAGTTCTCCGTTTGGGGCGACTCGGTCGTCATGATCGACCAGATGGCTCGTTCGATTCTCGTGCATTCCCTGTCTGCTGGTCGCACCACGCGTCTTGGGGATCGTTCAGGAGCCGATCCTGCGCAAATCGAGATGCCCTTCCGCGTCGCGGTATCTGACGACGGAAGCATCTGGATTGGTGACATCGCGAGAGGCGTGGTGCGGTTCTATTCCGCGGCAGATTCGGTGGAGACGATCCGGATTCAACTGCCCGGGCTCCTCTTTGGGTTCGCCGTATCAGACGTGTTTGGCGCGATTGGCGGGCCGTCCGACTCCTCCTCTCCCCTGACTCTTCTGACCGATGGCGGCGGGCCGATAAGGAACGCTGCTCCGCCAGCGACTGGACCCGAATTCGATCCGCGGTCGTTGATCAACATCCGGTTCTTCCTGGTGAACGCAGGGCCGAACGAGATACTCCTCGTCGATGCCATCGCGGTACGTATGTGGCGGGTCACCCTGGAGACCGGCGGTCCAACGATCATCCGCGTTGTCGAGATACAATTTCCCGCATGGTTCGTAGATGACGTGAACGCGGAGGCCGCGCGAATCGTGAGCGCGTTCGACCGACCCGGGACCACGATCTCCATCCCCAGAATCAAGAACGCGCATCCATTCGGCGACGGGGGCATCTGGCTCGTTCCCGTATCGGCTACGATCGCCGGCATGGGGTTACCGGGGGAGGGCGGTCCACCGATTGTGGCATGGGCCGACGGTGTGCGAGCGATGCCGCGGGATTCGTATCTTCGCGGCGACACGCTCTTCGTTCTTTATCCGACGGGCGTGGACCTCGTACGCGTCTCGTCTGACGAGGGAATGCGTTAGAGCACTCTGACGCTCTGCCCATATTGCATGTTTATGCATGTCACGGTATGTATACTCATAACACGGCGCGGGCGACTCGTTTCGGGGTCCCCGCGTTTGCGCGTCCGGGCGCGGAACTCGAGATAGACATCGGTGCACAATGGTCGATCAACCCGGCGTCAAGAAGGTGGCGCTCGCGTATTCCGGAGGACTCGATACTTCGGTGATGATCCCGTGGTTGCGCGAGAACTACGGCTGCGAGGTGGTCGCCGTCGTCGCCGACGTCGGCCAGCGGGAAGACTTCGCGGCGATCGAGGCAAAGGCCATGGCGACGGGCGCGAGCGAGTGCCGGGTCGTCGATCTGCGCGAGGCCTTCGCGAGCGAGTGCATCGCCCCGGCGCTCAAGGCGGGCGCCATCTACGAACGCCGCTACTTGCTCGGCACCGCCCTTGCCCGCCCGGTCATCGCGCGAGCGCAGGTGGAAGTCGCGCTGGAGACGGGCTGCGACGCCCTCGCGCACGGCTGCACCGGGAAGGGCAACGACCAGGTCCGTTTCGAGCTCACCTACCGGGCGCTCGCCCCGCACCTGAAGGTCATCGCGCCGTGGCGCGAGTGGGAGCTCCGCTCGCGTGACGACGCCTTCGACTACGCGGCTGAGCGCGGCATCCCCGTGCCGGGAAGCCGATCGAAGCCGTACAGCATCGATCGAAACCTCTGGCACACATCGTTCGAAGGTGGAATCCTCGAAGATCCGGCTGCACCCGCTCCCGCCGACCTGCGCGATCTGACCGTCGACCCGATCGATGCCCCGGACGAGCCGCAGGACGTTGTTATCGGATTCTCTCGCGGCGAGGCGGTGTCGATCGACGGTGTGGAGCTGTCTCCCGCCGTGCTGATCGAGACGCTGAACTCCATCGCCGGGGCGCATGGTGTCGGCCAGATCGACCTCGTCGAGAACCGGCTCGTGGGGATGAAGAGCCGGGGGGTCTACGAGACGCCGGCGGGCACGGTAATGCTCGCGGCCCTGGCCGATCTCGAAGCCATCACGCTCGACCGCGACACCGCCGCGTTCAAGCGGGGCGTTGGGGCGCGGTATGCCGAGCTGGTGTATCAGGGCCTGTGGTACTCGCCGCTGCGGGAGGCGCTGGACGGCTTTCTCGACGAGGCCCTCGCGACGGTGAGCGGAGAGGTCACCGTTCGGCTCTACAAGGGGCACGCCACGGCGGTCGCGCGCACCTCGCCCTACTCCCTCTATCGGGAAGATCTGGCCACGTTCGACGCCGACGCCGTGTACGACCAGGCAGACGCCGCCGGGTTCATCCGGCTGTGGGGGCTCCCTTCAGGCATCGCGCACCGCGTGCGTCACGGGGCGATCGGTGGAAACGGAGCGGCGGCGCCCGAGGCGATGACATCGGCTGCACCCGCCGATGCCATGAAGGTCGCGGCCGACGCTGCCGCACCGCCAGTCGGCATCGTAGCCCCCGGAGCGCCGCCTCGGCCGGCGCCCCGGAAGCGCGCCGCCCCGACCAGTGGCTGACCCGGGCGCCACCCTCTGGGGCGGTCGCTTCGACGGCGTCATCCACCCCGCGATCCACGAGTTCACGGGGTCGCTGCACTTCGACCGCCGCATGGTGCGGCACGACCTCATCGGGTGCCTCGCCCACGCGCGGATGCTATGGGATCAGGGAATCCTGTCGGAGACGGAGGCCGCGCCCATCCTCGTCGGCCTGTCGGAGATTCTCCGCGAGATCGAGGGGAGCACCCTCGCCGTCGCGGGCGACGAAGAAGACGTCCACTCGTGGATCGAACGGACGCTGACCGAGCGGATCGGAGACGACGCCGGGCGCCTGCACACCGCCCGCAGTCGAAACGACCAGGCGGTCGTCGCGCTTCGACTGTACGTACGAGAACGGCTCGCCGACATCATCTCTGGCGTCGTCGGGCTCCAGCGGGTGTTCCTCGAGCAGGCGGCCGAGCACCTCCAGACCATTCTGCCGGGCTACACACACCTTCAACGGGGGCAGCCCGTCAGTCTCGCGCACCATCTCCTGGCCCACGCGACGGCGCTCGGGCAGGACACGAAGCGTCTGCGCGACGCGCACGAGGCGGCCGGCACGTCGCCACTCGGCGCGGGGGCCCTGGCGGGCTCCACGTTTCCCATCGCTCCGGAGCGCTCCACCGAGCTCCTCGGGCTCGAGGCCACCTTCACGAACAGCATGCACGCGGTAGGCGACCGCGACTACGTGCTCGACGCGGCGTACGCCTGCGCCGTGCTGATGGTGCACCTCTCCCGGTGGGCCGATGAAGTCATCCTGTGGTCGACCCGAGAGTTCGGGTTCATCCGGCTCGACGACTCGATCTCCCAGGGCAGCAGCCTGATGCCACAGAAGAAGAACCCGGAAGCCGCCGAGATCCTTCGGGGGAAGGCGGCGCGGACGATCGGGAACGTGACGGGGCTGCTGTCGCTCCTCAAGGGGCTTCCGCTCACCTACAACAGCGATCTCCAGGAAGACAAGGAACCGCTGTTCGATTCGCTCGACACCGCCGATTGGTCGGCCGCCGCGGCGATCGCCATCGCGCGAGGCGTGCACTTTCAGACGGAGGCGATGGCGGACGCGCTCGCCGGCGGGATGCTGACCGCGACCGAGATCGCGGATCACCTGGTCCGGAAGGGAGTGCCGTTTCGTTCGGCCCACGCGCAGTCGGGCCTCGCGGTCCGACAGGCCGAGGCGCGCGGGGTCGAACTGTGGGATCTCTCGCTTGACGAGCTGCGCGACGTGTGCCCCCGCGTTGACGACGGCATACTCGACGAGCTGAGACCCGAGAACGCCGCCGCCGCTCACGACTCTCCCGGCGGCCCCGCCCCCGCACGTGTCGCCGAGCAGCTCGAGACAGCTCGCGACATGGTCACCGATGTCGAATCGTGGCTGGAAAGCCTGTCCCCCGCCCCGATCTACGAGGCCCACCTGTCCGAGAGCCTCCTCGATGACACGATTCCGCCGGGGTCGGACGGGTGACTCCCGCGCGGCGCCGTGATCGCGAGCGCACGATCCTCGAGATCATCCGCGAGATGCCGATTCGCACGCAGAGCGACCTCGTGGGGGCGCTCGAGCGCCGGGGCTACGAGGTGACACAAGCCACCGCATCACGTGACGTGCGGCGGCTCGGGCTCGTCAAGGTTCGGGATGCGGACGGGCGTTCCCGATACACGACGAACGGGGCCGAAGCGAGCCCACCGGTCGCGCGGAGAATCTTGCAGACGACGCTCCGGGAATTCGCCACCGACATGGCGGCCGGGGACGCCCTGCTGGCGATCCGGACCCACAGCGGGTGCGCCAACGCAGTGGCCGTCGCGCTGGACGAATCGGGGATGGAGGGAGTGGTGGCCACGCTGGCCGGTGACGATACGATTCTCGTGCTGACGCGGAACGCGCGCGACCGTGACCACGTGCTGAGAGAAATCGAAAAACTTGCCACAACGGGGCACGACGCGTAGAGCTTCCGGGGGCCGTTCCGGCCCCATCACGGTCGATTACTGGATGGATCGATGGTCGAACCGATGGACGAACCGATGCAGGAGATACGCATGCTGAAGACACGAAACATCGTTCTGGCCGCCGTCGTGATGGCGGCTGCCGCACTGCCGGCCACCGCGCAGACCACGGAAGAGGTGCTCGGGAAGTACTACGACGCGGTCGGCGGAGAGGCTGCCTGGACGCAGCTGTCCTCTATGCGCGCGTCCGGCAGCATCGACGTGATGGGCATGATGAGCGGTCCGTTCTCGATCGTACAGCAGCGACCCAGCAAGGCGCGGATCGAGATCTCGCTTCAGGGCATGGACATCGTCCAGGCGTACGACGGCGAGACGGCGTGGCAGATCATGCCGATGATGACCGGATCGAACGATCCCGTCGTCGCCGACGCGGAGACGGCGCAGCAGATCATGGAGCAGGCGGACCTCGACGGCCCGTTGATCGGCTGGGAGGAAGACGGCGCGTCGATCGAGTTCGAGGGCATGGAGACGATGGACGGCGCCGAAATGGCCAAGCTCAAGGTCACGACGAAGGACGGTCTGGTGACCTACTACTACCTCGACGAGAACTACCTGCCTGTAAAGCTGGTCGCCGTTCGCATGATTCAGGGCGCCGAGACGCACATCACGACGTCGCTCGGCGACTACCAGGAGATCGGCGGCCTCATGTTCCCGTTCGTGATCGAGATCGACACGCCGATGGGCCTTCAGCAGCTGACGTTCGACTCGATCGAGGTCAACGTGCCCGTGGATGCGTCGGTCTTCTCCATGGCGGGGAGCTGACCGTGCGGACGTCAGTGCTGCGGACGTCGGCGCTCCGGCCGATGAGCCGTCCCCGGCCAGCGGCCCGGGCACTTTGCGTCGCCGCCGCGCTGATTTCGTTCGCCGCGCCGGTCTCGGCACAAAGCGTCGAGGACGTGCTCGCCCGGCACTTCGAGGCCCTCGGCGGCGTCGAGGCATGGCAGAGCATGAAGACCACGCGCAGCATCGGGACACTCACCCTCATGGGGGGAGCGGCCCAGGGCGAGATTACATCCACCGCGATGCGTCCGGCGATGCTTCGGGCGGACATCGTCGTCCAGGGTCAGACCGTCATACAGGCGTTCGATGGGGAGACCGGCTGGCTGGTCAACCCGTTCGCCGGGTCTGCCACGCCACAACCCGCCGACGCGGCGACGACCGCGGCGATGATCGAGCAGGCGGATATCGATGGCCCGCTCATCGGGTGGAAAGAGGACGGCCACACGATCGAGCTCGCGGGCACCGAGACGGTCGACGGCGTGGAAGCGTACCGACTCGAGGTCACGCTACGCACGGGAGCCGCGTCGACCTACTTCATCGACGCGTCCAGCTACCTGGTGATCCGCGTGCAGGCGGACCGGGATCTGACGGGTCCGACCACAACGGACATGTCGGACTACCGCGACGTGTCGGGGCTCATGATGCCGTTCGCCGTCTCGTCGACCTCTGCGCAGGGCGACCAGTCGGTCGTGTGGCAGACGATCGAGGTGGACGTCGACCTGGACGAATCTTCTTTCACGATGCCGGGAGGCTCGTGATCGCACGGCCAGGGTAGACTCCCTCGACGATGCGGCCGTCCCGGACGACGGCCACGCCGTCCACCAGCACGTACACGACCCCTTCCGACGAGGCCGCCGGATCGTCGTACGTTGCACGATCGATGATCGTGCCGGCATCGAACAGCGTCAGGTCGGCGTCTGCGCCGACCTGCACGCGGCCCTTCCGCGCCATCATGTCGGCGAACCCCTCGACCCGCCGGGCCGGCTGGATCGTCATCTTCGCGAGCCCGTCCATCAGGCTGAGGACTCCTCGCTCACGCACGTAGTAGCCCAGCACGCGCGAAAACGTCCCGGCGCCCCGCGGGTGCACGGCCTCGTAGAGGAACGGAATTCCGTCGCTCGCGACCATCACGTCGGGCTGGGCGACGATCCACTCGTTCGTCTCCTCGTTTCGTCCGTGAATCACGACCCACCCACCCTGTTCCCGATACGCGCGAAATGATGCCGCATCGAGCCGTTCCGTAGTCCCCCCCCACTGAAGCCTGCGGTAGTCCGCGTCGGTCAGCCCCTCCCACGAGTCGAACAACGCCGATTCGATTCGTGTCGAGCTGGCGGTGTACGGGTACGCCTCGGTCGTGATGTCGAGACCGCGCTCGCGGGCTCCACGGATCAGCTCGAGCGTCGTCCGGGCCATTTCATCGGCGCTCGAGTTCATGTGGACGATGTGTACGGAAGCGCCGGTCGAGGCGGCGTTGGCGATGACCTCCTGGAAGGCCCCCAGCGTGCCTCCCGAGTTCGCGCCCCGCAGATGCACGTATGCGGGCGCCCCGTGCGCCGCCCCGACCTGGAAGGACCGCAGGATCTCGGTGCGTGAGGCGCCGGGCGTATAGGTGATCCCGAACCCGATCCCGAGGCCGCCCTCCTCGAGCCCCTGCTCGATCAGCCCGGTCAGCTCGAGGATCTGCCCGTCGGAGAGGGCCTCGTACATGGCGGAGGACGAAAACGCGCTCGGCTCGTCCGGCGGAGCGGTCGCCGAATGCCCCACATCGACGCCGGTGAGGAGCTTCACGCGCGCCCCGGGGTGACTGACCGTCGCTCCGAAATGGATGAGGGCGGTGCCTTCGCGCGACTCGATCCACTCGGCCACGGGGTACACGCCAATCTCCATCTCGAGCGCCGTGGTCACGCCGTCGAGCGCCTGGAGGCGTGCGCTCACCGAGTCCTGTCCGTGCGCGTGCAGGTCGACGAACCCGGGCGCCACGACGAGGCCGGTCGCATCGATGGTGTCGCGTGCCACGACGTCGACTCCGATGCCGACGATCGTACCGTCGGTTATCGCGACGCTGGCGGTCTCGTCCCGTCCGGTGTCGGGATCCATGACCCGGCCGCCGACGATCAAGAGGTCGGCCGGCTCGTCGGGGCTGCCGCCCCCCGGGACGGACTCGGACGCGCAGCCCGTGACGGCACCGAACACGGCAATGAGACACCATCGGAGTGGAGTCATTCGACGTGGACTCATTCGACGTAGCGTCATTCGACGACTTTCCCCGGGTTCATGATCCCGGATGGATCGAGTGCGTGCTTGAGGAGTCGCATCGCGTGCAGCCCCTCGCCGTGTTCGTCCTTCAGATAGCCCATCTTCCCGAACCCGACGCCGTGCTCTCCGGTGCAGGTGCCGCCGACGGCGATCGCGCGGTCGATCATCCGGGAGTTCACGTGCGAAGCGCTGGCCATCTGATCCTCGTCGCCGGGGTCCAGAAGAAACAGCACGTGGAAGTTTCCGTCTCCGACGTGGCCGACGATGGGAGCAGTCAGACCCGCGGCGTCGATGTCGGCCCGCACTTGCGTGATCGCGTCGGCGAGCCGCGAGACCGGAACGCAGACATCCGTGGCCCACCCGCGCGCCCCCGGACGGAGCGCGAGGGCCGCATAGTACGCCTCGTGTCTGGCCCGCCAGAGCGCACTCCGATCTTCCTGGAGTGTCGCCCACTCGAAATCCGCACCGCCGAAATCCGAGGCGATCTCCGCGACCGACTCCGCCTGCTCGCGGACCGAGTCGGGGCCGCCGTGGAACTCGAAGAAGACGGTCGGCTTGACCGCGTACTCGAAGCCGGAATAGCGGTTCACCGCATCCATCTGCACTTCGTCGAGGAACTCGGCGCGGGCCACGGGCACGCCCGTCTGGATCGCGAGCGTCACGGCGCCCGCGGCATCCGCGATCGTCGGGAACGCGCAGACCGCGGCGGCCACGGTCTCCGGAATGCCGTGCAGCCTGAGCGCGACTTCCGTCACGACACCCAGCGTCCCCTCGGATCCGACGAAGAGCCGCGTCAGGTCATACCCCGCGGAGGACTTACGCGCCCGGGTCCCGGTGCGGATGACACGTCCGTCGGCGAGCACCACGGTCAGACCAAGGACATTCTCGCGCATGGTTCCGTAGCGGACCGTCGTCGTGCCCGACGCGCCCGTCGCCACCATGCCACCGAGCGTCGCGTCGGCCCCGGGGTCGACCGAAAAGAACAGGCCGGTCCCCTTGAGCTGCGCCTCGAGCCCCAGCCGCGTGAGACCGGCCTCGACGCGGCAATCCATGTCCTCCCGGTTGATCTCGACCACGTCCGTCATCCGACCCATGGCGACGCAGACGCCACCCCGGACCGCATGTACGTGACCCTCCAGCGACGTACCGGCTCCGAACGGGATCATCGGTGTCCCATGGGCCGCGCAGAGCCGGACGATCGCGGCCACCTCTTCGGTCGATTCCGGGAATACGACGGCGTCGGGGAGCCCCGGCTCGTGAAACGACTCGCCCGCGGCGTGCTGCGCGCGGATCGCTTCCGTCGTGGCGAGCCGGTCGCCGAGGATGTCCGCGAGGGCCTCGAGAAGGTCCGTCGTCGTCACGGCAATGTGGGTGTCCATCCCGGATGGTGGCGCCCCCTGCCGCGGTCCGTCAACGCGCCGGCGATGCGCCGGGGCTTGACCCGCCACGAAACGCCGGGAAGCTTTCCCCCATGAATATTCGAGGAATTCTTCTGTTCGGGCACATCCTGGGGTTCGCGCTCTGGTTCGGCGTGACCTTCACACTCGCCCTGATCACCGTTCGGGCCAAACGCAGCGGTGACCGCGCCGTCGTGGCGTTCACGTACCGCTCGGCTCAGGGTCTGCTCAAGGGGCCCGGGCTCATCGGTGCGCTCCTGACCATCATCTTCGGGTTCGGGCTTGCAGGAATGGGGGGCTACGGGTTCTTCCAGCCGTTCCCGAACCACTGGCTCTTCCAGATGCAGGTTCTCGGGACGCTGGCATTCGTCGCCGCGCTGCTGATCCAGCTTCCGAACGCCGAGCGGCTCGCCCGCGCAGCCGAGGCCAGCGCCGCCGCCGACGAAGACAGTGCGTCGTTCGTCGCGTTTCAGAAGCGAAACGGCCTCGTCAGCTCGCTGATCGGAGTACTGCTGCTCGTCTCCATGCTGATGGGAGCTCTGCGGCCGGGTTGAGCGGGGTGCAGCCCGCGGCTATCGAGGCGCGAGGCCCGACAGGTCGAGCATCTTCTCGGCGCGATTATAGGCCCGCAGGGCCGCGGCCGTGTCGCCGAGTACCTGCTCCGCCAGCCCGAGGGTCAGATAGGCGACGTAGTACTGCGTCGGGATGCTCGACTGGGTGGAGGGCTCCGGCCATTCGTCCCACTCTTCCAGGTAGTCGACGCGGAACACATCCCATAACAACTGACTCGTGCGTTTCCGGTCTATCCAGCTCGGCGTCCCCGTGTTCACCGGCAACACGTCCTGGAGGTCGAGGCGGTCCTCGGTCTCTTCGATCGGTGCGGCGACCACCTTGAACGCGAGGCCATGGCGCACCAGATGCGGGTTCAGGCCCCACTTGGAATACACGGGCGGCGCGGTCGCCGCGAAGTAGACGGGCCGATCGCCGAAGGCCTGCTGGATGATGTGGAACACCATGATGTCGGGGTAGTACACGATGTCCGGGCCCCGAACCACCGCCTGCACGCCCTCCGTGACCTGGAAGACCGTGTCCCGCCCGACGGCGAACCCCTGCTGCAGGCTGTTGATCATCTCGTCGTCGAGAGCGATCAACGAGCGGGTGGGCGGCGTCGGGTCCATGTCGCGGTAGGGACCGACGGCGTTCTCCCGGTCGAAGGGGCGCTGACAGACTATCGTCGTCGGCGACGCGGCCGGATCCACCCCCTCCGGGCACGGGCTCGACAGCTGCCGGATCTGTTTCGGGTACCAGGGCGTTCCGAGGTACGAGTGGACGGCGACGATGACATCCTTCCGAATCCCCTCGACCTCCTGGAGATACCACAGGGGGAAGGTGTCGTTGTCGCCGTTCGTGAACAGCACGCCGTACGGCTCGACAGATTGGAGGATGTTGTAGGCCCAGTCCCTGGCCGCCCAGTCGCCGGTGCGATCGGCCCGGGCGTAGTTGGCGAACAACGGAATCAGGGCGAGTGCGAGGATGGGCGCCGCCTTCAGATGGCCGGCGCCGAGCACGCCGTGTTCGACGCCCTCGCTCGCCTGCATCGCGTCGCCGACCTGCCTCCACAGCATGACGAGGCCGAGCCCCGCATAGAGGCCCCACACCTGAAACCCCACGATGTAGAAATAGTCCCGTTCACGGACCTCGTGGAGCAGCGGATCGGTGACTTCGGGGTTCATCGAATATCCGTACCGAAAATTCAGATACACGATGAGCATGAGCGTCAGTGTGGACATGAGGCCCGCGCTGTACGCGAAGGTCTTCCAGTCGCCCTTCATGTGTGTCCAGAACCCGATCAAGGCGAAGAAGAGAAACAGCATCGACATCGCGGCGCGCGGCCCCGGCGAAAACGGCCGGGCCCACTGCCAGTCGAAGTACTGCCAGTAGTT
>JBGMQU010000040.1:0-26175 GCA_048060725.1 Gemmatimonadota bacterium
GGCTCGACGGCGGATTCGAGGGCGGCGATCACCTCGGTCCGCCGCGTCTCGAGTCCGGCCGACAGCAACTGCGCGGCGAGGAACGGGCCGTACCGATCCACGACCAGGCTCGGGAGACCGTCGGCCTCGGCGTGGACCAGGCGATACGCTGTGCCATCGATCCCGGCTCTGCGCGCGACGGCCCGACGTACGGCACCCGCCCACCATTCGCCATCGATCGTCGTCCCCGCCCGATCGAGCATACGGAGCCGAATCTCCGACACCGGCGAATACAGGGCCGAACCGATCGGCCGTCCGGTCTCGTCCGTCACGTCGACCACGCCGGGCTCTGCCGGCGTCGGCTCCCGCCTCACGTCGGATCGATAGATCCAGGGGTGGCCGCGTCGCCACCGGGCGGCGCCGCGCCGAGACACGACGGCCTGGCTCACATGTCCCCGTAGGCGCTCGATGATGCGGCGTGGTGGCGCGCGATGTTGTCGGCGATCTGTCCAAAGAGCCGCATGTGGCCGTCGACGATGCGCCGGGTGATCGCTGGATCGGGGTCGAGGGACCAGTTGCCGTTGTCGAACGACCCGCCGAGCACGATCCCGTCGCTGCGCGGCATCATGTACAACCCCGCGCCCGGGAGCAGGATGTAATCGACTTCGTGCTGCGGGAGAAGAATTTCGAGCTGTCCCCTGACGGGAACGAGGTCCTCGTCGCCAAACAGATCGCGGGCGCCCAGACCGGTGCAGTTCACCACGACGGGCTCCGGCAGCGCGATGAGTTCCGTCGGGTCCGTGAACTCGCGGAGGACGATTTCTGCCCCCGCCAGCCGGACATCCCGCTCCATGGCACGTAGATAGGCCGACGTCTCCACCAGCATCGTGGTCACGCCACGTACGTACGGCGCCGGGAAGGGGTGTTCGTGCGGCTGGAGATCACGAATTCCCGGGAACACCTCGGGGATCTCCAGTTCGAGCGCACCGGGGTGGATCGGGCTCGACGACATCGAGAAGTTCTCGATCCACGAGACCCCGTACTCCGGGCTCACGAGATCCTGATAATGACGGTAGGCGAGACGCGAGGCCCGACGAAACTGCGTCATGAACGCGTCCGTCACCTCGCCGCTCGAGAACACGCTGAAGGGCGACCACTGCCCGGCCGCGATGTTCGAGGTCGTCTGCGGCGGAAGATCCCGGGCATAGATGCGGACGCGGAACCCGTTTCGCTGGAGCAACCGCGCTGTCGCCAGGCCGACGGCCCCGCACCCGATCACCGCCGCCTCGCGGTGTTCCGTCTGGACGGCCTCCTCCATCGCGAGGTGCGCGGTCCCCCACGAAAGCGTGATCCCTCCGCCCCCGTGACCGTAGTTGTGGATGATCGGCTTGCCGTCCAGCACATCCGTGCGGACCACGAACCCCGAACTCCGATACGGCCGGAGGCCGACGATCGTGCGAGTGACGCGATCCCGCGCGACGTTCACCGAAGACCAGTTCCGAGTCCACTCCGGGGGTTCGGCATCGAGGCCCGAGTCGAGGCGCGTGCCCCCACCGCTCGCGCACCCACCCAGCACCCCGCTCGCGGCCACGATGCCGAGTCGCCGAAGCGCCTCTCGGCGGCGTATGGCGGGTGGGGTCGGTGGCGGGGCGAAGCGGAGGTCGTGGATCGGTCGAATCAAGGGGCCGACCCCCGCGCGAACATCATCCGGTTGCCGGTGGGGAAGAACAGCGTGAGCCGGTCGCCCGCGATCTCGATGCGGGTCGCCTCCAGAGGTCCATCGCCGGCCCGGGTCTCCATGCGAAGCGGGCTCGCCGGGAGCCCGCCGAGGGCATCGCCGACGGAGAGGTGGTGCAGGTGCTCGAACGTCAACTCGTCACCTTCGAGGGTGTAGCGCCCGCCTTCGGCCGACCCGCGCGCAGCCGTATCCCCGTCCATCACGAAGAAAAGCACGAGCCAGTCTGACTCGGTGAAGTGGATTTGCCCCTGGACCTCGTGGGTGGCGCCGTCGGACAGCGTGTACTGCCGCGCATGCCACGACCCGCGCAGACCCTCGTCCTGACCTGCCACCCCGACTGCGCCCGCCGCCGAGGCGGCACATATCGCCACGACGAGCACCAGCGTTGCCGCTCCGCGCCGCGCGATCATGAACTCACCGCCTTCACCAGCCGATACCAGTACTGCGCCGCCTCGAAGAACTGTTTCACCCCGACCCGTTCGTCCCGCCCGTGGGCGCGGATGTCCCCTTCGTGGCCGAACAGGGCCGATACGCCATAGACGGGAATGCCCGCGTTTCGCACATACAGGCCGTCGGTCGCTCCCGTCGACATCGACGGAATGATGGGCACGCCCGGCCAGAATTCCTCCTTCAGCTCGTCGATGACCGACATCAGGGCGGGCGTGAGCGGCGACGGCGGGCTCGGCGTCGGATCGTTCACTCGCGTCACGCGGATGCTGTCGTCCGCGAGAATTCGGTGGATCTCCCCCTCCACCTCGTCCGTCGAGTTGCCCGGCAGCACGCGACAGTTGACCGTCGCCGCGGCGGTCTGGGGAAGCGCGTTGTCGGCGTGGCCGGCTTCGAGCCGGGTCGTGATGCACGTCGTTCGCATCACCGCGTTGTAGTACGGGTTCGCGGCTGCGAGACGGTCGATCGCGTCGCCATCGGCGGGGATGGCCGTCGCCGCGAGCATGTCTGCCGCCACCTGTGGGTCGGTCTCGATCTCGGCCGAGCGTTGGAGATAACTGCGGGAAATCTCGTTGAACTGGACCGGCCACTCGGCCTGCGACAGCCGGTCGAGCCCCCGTGTGAGCCGGTAGATCGCGTTGTCGGCACGGGGGACGGAACTGTGTCCGCCCGGGTTCTTCACCTCGAGGTGGAAGGTGAGGTAGACCTTCTCGCTGGCCTGGACGCTGAACGCGATCTCGCGCCCGTCGCGAATCGTGCCCCCGCCCGCATCGGTGTTCAGCGCGTACTCGACGCCTTCCAACCACTCGCTGCCGTCACCGACCAGCCATTTCACCCCGCCGCTCGACGTCTCTTCGTCCTGCGTCAGGATCATGACCAGGTCGCGGTCGGGTACGAACCCTTCACGCCTGTACCGGATGAAGTTCGCCACCAGCACGGCGGCCCCGGTCGTGTTGTCGGAGGTGCCGCGGCCGAAAAACCAGCCGTCCTCTTCGCGGAACACGAACGGGTCGAACGACCAGTCGGACGCGAGGGCGGGGACGACGTCGAGATGTGCCATCAGGAGGATCGGGCGTCTCGCCCCCGTTCCCCGATAGCGCACCACCAGGTTGCCGCCAGGGGCGTTGCCGCCAACGAACACGTCCTCGCGCGGAAAGCCGGCTGCCATCAGCCGGGCGGCCATCGCTTCCGCGGCCAGGACCGCTTCGGGAGAGCTGGAGATGCTGGGAATCTCGATCAGCTCGGCGAAAATCTCCCGGGTGAGCAGGCTGTCGGCGCTCGACAGCCCGGGCACCTGCGCTTCGACCGGGTCGCGGGTGACGAGGGCGAAGAAGGACAGCACGACCGCGAGCGCGAAGCGCCACAATCGAAGGCGAGTGGGCTGCATGGCAACTGGCATGGGACGTCCTCGTGACAGGATTCGGCAGCCCGGATCGTACCGGTCGGCCGCGCGTCACGAATAGTCGCGCGCCCCGCGGTCGACGGCCAGTACAACGCACGCTGTCGCGGGTGCCGACCCACGCCGTAACGTGACCCGCCAGAGTTTTCAGCAGCCTGCTCGATGACCCGAGTCTCCGGAGGAAGCATGGGAGGAAGTATGGGAGGATGCACGCGTCGGTTAGCCCTGTTGGGCGTCGTTCTCGGCAGTGTCGCGATCACCCCGGTCGCGGCCCTGAAGGCTCAGGAAGTCGGACCTCCCAGCGGGTCACTCGTCATCGTGGGCGGAGCGATGCGCGACACGGCGATCGTCCGCAGGTTTATCGATCTCGCCGGGGGGACCGACGCGCACATCGTCGTCATCCCGACGGCGGGCGGCGCGCCAGAGTACGACCAGTCGTACGGCGGGCTACGGACCTTCCGACAGCTCGGGGTGACCAACCTGACGGTCGTCCACACGATCGATCCCGACGAAGCCGATACTGACGATTTCGTACGCCCGATTCGGGACGCGACGGGCGTGTGGTTTCCCGGCGGACGGCAGTGGCGTCTCGCCGACTCCTACCTCGGGACGAAGACCGAAGAGGCCCTGTGGGGTGTCCTCGAGCGCGGGGGCGTAATCGGCGGATCGTCAGCCGGCGCCACCATCCAGGGCGAGTATCTCGCGCGGGGTGACACGGGCACGAACACCATCATGATGGGCGATCACGAGGAGGGCTTCGGGTTTCTCAAGAACTCGGCGATCGACCAGCACGTCCTCCGCCGCAATCGACAATTCGACCTCATCGAGATCGTCGAGGCCAGGCCGGAGTTGCTGGGGATCGGGATCGACGAGAACACCGCGATCGTCGTCCGGGGCGACCGATTCGAGGTGATCGGGCAGTCGCTCGTGGCGATCTACGATCACGAGAAGATGGTCGGCGACATCGGGAAGTTCTACTTCCTGGCGCCCGGTGACCAGTTCGATCTGGCGACCCGAACGGCGTTTCGTCCTGCCCGCCAGATGGTGCCGATCGAACGGGTCGAGGCAAAGCGCTGGCCCTACTGAGGGCCGGCCCGGCCTGAGCGCCGGCCCGATCGGGCCGGCGGTTCCTCGGCCGGGTTCGAGCGTCAGGGAACCAGTTCGAGCTGCTGCTTTCGCACGATGAACAGGCCCTCCCGCATGCTCGAGATCAGGATGTTGCCCGACTCGAAGAACGGGTAGGTGCTGAACGCGCCGGCGAAGCCCGGCTCGTCCGTCCCGCGGGCCGTGTCGAAGAAGCCGACGGGCTCCGGGTTCACGGGGTCGGAGATGTCGAAGACGCGCAACCCGCTGACGTAGTTCGCCTGATACATGAAGTCGCCGCGGATGTACAGGTTGTGGTCCGTCGACTGGTTGTCCGATATGTACTCGTTCGCGAGCACCGGATCGTCCAGGTCTTCGACGTCCCAGACCAGCGTCCGCGTCCCCGTCACCAGCCCCTGGAGTTCGTCCAGCTCGTCGTTCAGGTAGAAGTAGCGCTGGTCTTCAGACAGCCACCCCTGATGCGAGTAGCCGACGTTCGGGTATGCGGCGTACGAGATCGAGGTCGGCTCGTCCTTGTCCGTCACATCCGCGATTCCAAGCGCCGTCTCGCTCGCGTTGAAGCAGATCTCGCGGCCCTGGTAGTCCTCGTCCGGCCCTTGATACGCGACGCACTGCGCGTCGTGCGTGTATCCGGTCGAGGCCCGGCCCGTCGACGGATCGCCATAACAGCCGGCGAAGGTCGGGTTCTTCGGATCGCGCACGTCGATCATGTGCAGCGCCCCGCCGCAGGTGTTTCCGCCGCCGCTGCTCCCCACCGCGTACGCGAAGCCCGTCTCCTCGTTGATCACGATGTTGTGGGCCGAGGCGATCTCGTCGTAAATGGCGTCCTCGTCGAACTCGACCGGCGCGTTCGTCACGTCGCGTAGCCTCGTCAGGTCGAACACCTGCATCCCGTGTTGCCCCGCGTTGTCGGCGACGATGAACGTGTGGTTTGCGTACACCTTCATGTCACGCCACAGATTCGGAATGGCGCCGTCCGTCAGCGCGAGGTTGCCGAGATACACCGGATTCACCGGGTCGGTGACGTCGACGAAGGCCGTTCCGTCGAACCGCCCGAGAATCGCGTACTCGCGGCCCGTGTCGGGATCCGTCCACCCCCACACATCGTTGATCAAGATGCCGCGGCGCCCTCCGACATCGGGAATCGACATGAACGACACGAGGTCTACGGCCTCACATGAGAACCCGGCCGCGTCGCCCTCGTCGGAGCACTTCTGCTCTTCGCCCATGACCGACGGCAGGAGGCTCTCGCTCTCGACGATCCCGTTGACGAGTGTCCATTCGGACCCATCTCGCTCGTACACGAAGCCGATCCCCTCGAAGAACTCCGCGGCCGAGGCGCCGATGACGAGAACATCGTCCCCGCCCGAGACGGCGCTCCCGTAGAAGCCCATCAGGCCGGTCGTCTCCTGGGTGAGGACCTGTGCCTCGGTCCATCCGCCGTCGGTCGCCCGATCGAAAATGTAGACCGCGCCGGCCATTCCCCCGGCGACAGGTGCACCCACGAGGAGTTGGGCGCCGTCCGCCGACATCGACAGCCCGAAGAAGCTGTTGGGTTCCGGAGTCGCCGGAGTGATCTTGCTCGTTTGCGCCCAGGCGCCGGTGTCGTCGGGCGCGAACTCGAACACCGCGCCCTGCGCCTGGCTGTCGAGGGGCGAGGTGACGAGCGCCTTCCCATCGACGAGCGCGACGGCCATCCCGAACGCGCCGCCGCCTGTGGACGTCAACTGACCCGCTTGCGTCCATTCGCCCTGGCCGCCCTCGAAGACGAAGGCCGATCCGGCCTGGAACTGAGGGGCCCCGGCGAGACTGTTCAGGCTGAACGGCCCGGGCGCGCCGACCACGACCACACCGTTCTCGATCGCGACCGCGGAGCCGAAGGCCCCGTCCGGCGACACATCGGCAGCCACGATCTCCACATGCTGTACCGTGCCGGCTTCATCCACCCAGAACGAGTAGGCCGCGCCGCCGGCACCGCGTCCGGGAGCGCCGACGATCAGGTTACGGCCCACGTACGCGAGGGCCGTTCCGAACCCATCGCCCTCCGCGAGCCCCGTTGGGGTCAACCGATCGACCTGCGTCCATTCCGAACCGTCGCGGCTGAACACGTACACCGCGCCGCCGTCGGTGCGCGAGGGGGCCCCGACGAACAGGATGTCGCCCGAAGCGGCGATCGCGCGGCCGAAGCCGTCGCCGATCTCGCCGTCGTCGGCGCTCACCATCGCGGTTTCCTCCCACGCGTCTCCGTTGCGCGCGAAGACGTGCGCCGTTCCCGCCTCCGAGCCGGGCATGGGGAAGAGATCGGATTGGCCGGGCCGGCCGACGAACAACTCGCTGCCCGACACCACCGCGGCCGTGCCGAACCCCAGCATCGAACCCGCGAAGGAGGGCCCGGCGTTCGTGATCCGTGTTTGACCCTCTACACGCCCGGCGAGCGCCGGGGCGCAGATGAGGCCCGCGATCAACAGAGTCGACGAGTAGCGAACGAAAGCGCGCATGAAGTTCTCCAGAGTTCTCCTGGAGGCTGTCGCACGAGCTGCAGCCTCCCGTGGTTTTTGAAGCCGACAACGTATCGTCTCGCCAGCGGGGATCATACGCCGAGATGCGGTTCCGGATCCGCCGAGATGCGGTTCAGGAGCCGATCTCGACAGGTGAGGTGGAGAAGGGCGTCGTCGCGCTGCCCGTCCCGAAGCCCCAGCAGAAGCCGCGCCCGTCCGCCGTGGTGGCGCAGCTGAGGAACCGTCCAGCACTGATCGTCAAGAAATCGATGAACGTGTTCTCGGTCAGCACGAGGGTCGGGCTGGGCTTCCTCGCCGTGTCCGACCCGCTCCTGGGGTCTCCGTCTCCCAGCTGTCCGAGGTCGTCTCGTCCCCAGCACCAGGCAGCGCCCTCGGCGGTGACGGCACACGTGTGAAACTCACCCGCGCTGATCGCGACGAACCGCTCCTCCGTGTCGACGGGCACCGGCGGACCCTCGACCGCCGTCGACAGGAACGTCCCGTTCCCCAGCTGCCCCTCCGTGTTGCTTCCGAAGCAGAACGCCTCGCCCGCAGCGGTCAGCCCGCAGGCATGCACCCCGCCGAGCGTGATCGAAGCGAATTCGATGGGGCCGGACACGTTCACGAGCGCCGTTCCGAACGCCTCTCCCCAGCAGTACGTGTCGCCGGACGTCTCGATCGCGCAGGTCCGCAATCCGCCCGCGTCCACCGTCACGAATCGCCGAGTCGGCGCCACCGGGATCGGGAGCAGGCTGAGCGTGTCGGGGTGCGACGAAAGCTGGCCGAACCGGTTCGAGCCCCAGCACCACATTTCATTCTCGAGCGAAACGGCGCACGTGTGGACGGCTCCGGTGGTGATTCTCCCGAATCTGCGCTTCGTCGAGACGGCGGTGGGGAAGGGTCGATAGTCGGCCGTGCCGTCGCCCAGACGCCCCTGGCTGTTCGTCCCCCAGCACCACGCCTGATCGTTCGTTGTTGTCCCGCATGTGTAGGAGCTGACGTCGAGTTCCCGGAACGTCTGCGGCCCCTGGACGCGTACCGGCGTCGGTTGCGAACGCGTCGTACCATCCCCGAGATCGCCGCCCGACCCCCAGCACAACGCCCGCCCGCCGTTGGCGAGCGTACAGGAATGCGTGCTCCCCGCGAACACCTGCTGGAAGGAGAGGACCGTCTGATTGCCGCCACCCGGAGGAGGTGTCGCATCGGAAGGGAACGTCGGAAGGTTCGAGCAGCCTGCGGCGAGAACGGACAGAAAAACAATGGCGAGCGCGCTACCGGCGGGAAGGCCCGTACCCGCCTGTTTGTTCGCCATGGTTCCCTTCCGCTCGTGCCTGTCCCACGATCCCGTCTGCCTCCAGGATCTCGTCGGACCGTACGCGCGGGTCCGGACCCGCAAAGCAATTGAGGCGTGAGGGGCGATGCAAGGCGAGTCGCGTCCTCTCTGGCAACACCCGGGGCCAGCCTCTATCGTATTCGCCCTTTCAATCAGAAGGTTTTGCGCATGCCCGAAGAGTCCGAGACACACCCTTCCGCAGACGCCGGTCGTCCGTTGGACCGGAGTGTCCAGCGCGCGCTTGCCCGTGAATCGGCGCTCCTCCGTCTCAGCGCGGCGATCGCCGCCGCGCCCGACGAGAGCGAGGTCTGCCACAACGTCGTGAACGGGCTGAGGGACGAGTCGCTCGGTTTTCAGTTCGTGGCGATGTTCCTCACCGATGAGCCGTCTCGTGATCGTGTTCTGCGGGCATCCGTCGGCTGGTCGGGTCTCGCCGACGGCTGGCGAATCCCGGAGGACGAGGGTCTCAGTGCGCTCGCCGTACGCGCCGAGTCGCTCCGCTACACGCCCGACGTGACGCGCGAGCCGCTCTACGTCCCGGGTCTGAGTTCGGGCTCCGAAGTCGATGTGCCGCTGATGCTCGACGGCCGCGTCGTGGGTGTGCTGGTCGTGGAGAGCGAGACGACGGATGCGTTCGACGACGCGGACCTGGCGATCCTGACGGCGGCGGCCGACCTGGCGAGCATCGCGATCGGCCGCGCCCGTCTGGCCGAACAGCAGGAGCTGATGATCGCCGCGGAGCGACAGCGCGCCGAGGAGCAGAGCGCGCTGCTCGACACCCTGGCCGACCTGTCCTCCGAGCTCGAGCTGTCGAAGCTGCTCGACTCGGTGCTCAGACGAGCCATCAGCGTGCTCGGCGTCGGCGGTGGCGAGCTCGCGATCTACCATGAGGACGATGCCGAGCTCGAGATCGTCGCCCACCGGGGAGTTCGTGAAGTATCCATAGGCACACGCGTCGGGCTCGGCGAGGGCGCGATGGGTGAAGTGGCGCAGTCGCTCGAACCACTGGTTATCGACGACTACGCGAACTGGGAAGGGCGCTCCGAGCAGTACACCGAAATCGAAGCGCACGCGGCTGCCGTCGTTCCCCTCGTCATCCGCGGTCGACTCGTCGGTGCGATCAACTTCTGGCACACCGACGGAGACCGGCGCTTCGAGGGTCAGGACCTGCGCCTCCTCGAGTTGTTCTCCCGGCAGGCCGCGATCGCGATCGACAACGCGCGGATCTACGCGGTCGCTCAGCACCGGAAGCAGTACTTCGAGGAGCTGGTCGGAAACAGCCCCGTGGCCATCGTGACGCTCGACCGCGACCACATGGTGATCGCCTGCAACCCGGCGTTCGAATCCCTTTACGGCTTCCGGGAACGCGAGTTGATCGGGCAGAATCTCGACGATCACATCGCGCCGGACGAAGGGTTGCAGGAGGCTCAACAGTACACCGAGGCCGCGGGGGACCGGGCCGTTTCGGGCATTGGCCGGCGCAAACGGAAGGACGGCTCGATGGTCGACGTTCAGATACGGGCCGTTCCAGTCATCGTGGGTGGCGAGCGCGTGGGCATGATGGGGCTCTACAACGACATCACGGAGTTGCTCGCGGCCCGACACGACGCGGAGGCCGCGAACACCGCGAAGAGCCACTTCCTGGCGAGCATGAGCCACGAGTTGCGCACGCCGCTCAACGCGATCATCGGATACAGTGAGATGCTGCAGGAAGACGCCGAGGACGTCGGGCAGGAGGTCTTCATCCCGGACCTCCAGAAGATCCACGGCGCCGGCAGGCATCTGCTGACGCTCATCAACGACATCCTCGATCTCTCGAAGATCGAGGCGGGGAAGATGGATCTCTTTCTGGAGGAGTTCGAGGTCCAGGAGATGGTCGATCAGGTCGTGTCGACCGTCCGGCCTCTGGTGGAAAAGAACGGCAACGACTTTGTCGTCGACATCGCTGACGAGATGGCCAGCATGAGAGCCGACGTCACGCGTCTGAGGCAGGTCTTGCTCAACCTCCTCTCGAACGCGTCGAAGTTCACGGAGAAGGGCGCCATCACCCTGAGTGTGAGACTCGACACACCGCTCGACATCGTGGGAGAGGCGTCGCCGGAGGTCGCGATCTTCGAAGTGCACGACACGGGGATCGGCATGACCGACGAGCAGATCGATCGGATTTTCCAGGCGTTCGCCCAGGCGGAGGCGTCGACGACGAGCAAGTTCGGCGGGACAGGTCTGGGGCTCGCGATCAGCCGCAGGTTCTGCCGAATGATGGGTGGGGATATCGATGTGACGAGCGTCCCGGGCCAGGGCTCGACGTTCACGGTGCGGGTGCCCCTCGATGTCGAGGCTGCCACCGCCCCCGACGCCGGCTCTGCCGCCGATGAGCCAGGAGTCGTCACCTTTCCGATCGCACGGGAACCCGGCGAGTCGGGCGGAGACGGGCCCACCGTGCTGGTCATCGACGACGACCCGGCGGTCCGCGATCTTATCAAACGAACGCTCCAAAAAGAGGGTCTGCGAGTCATCGAGGCCGAGAACGGGGAAGACGGACTTGCCGCCGCCCGCGCGGAACGGCCAGCGGTCATCACGCTCGACGTCATTATGCCGGGGATGGACGGCTGGGCGGTGCTGGCCGCTCTCCAGGCCGACCCCGACCTGTCGGAAACGCCCGTCGTGATGGTGACGATCATCGACGACCGGAACCTCGGGTTCTCGCTCGGCGCGTCGGAGTATTTGTCCAAACCGATCGACCGGGGGCGGCTCGTCGGGGTCCTGCAGGATTACCTGGCCGAGGCGCCCGGGGGCGGCGTGCTGATCGTCGAGGACGACGAACCGACGCGCACCCTCATCCGGCGGACCCTCGAGAACGAGGGATGGGATGTGCTCGAGGCCGAGAACGGCCGCAGGGCGCTCGAGGTGCTCGAAACGTCCACTCCCGCGCTGATCCTGCTCGATCTCATGATGCCGGAGATGGACGGGTTCGAGTTTCTCGACGCCATCCGGTCGCGGCCCGACGTGCGGGGCGTCCCCGTCGTCGTGATCACCGCGAAGGAGTTGACCGTCGAGGATCGCCGCCGACTGAACGGCGGGGTGGAGCACGTCGTCGAGAAGGGCGCGTATGCGGTCGACGACCTGCTCGCCGAGGTCCGCGATCTCGTGGCAACCCGGGCGGGCCAATGACGGGCGACGACATCGCCCGCCGGCAGGGCGCCCTCCTTCGTCTCACGAGTGAAATCGCCGCGGCTGGGGACGAAGCGGCGGTCTACCGGTCCCTCGTTCACGGCCTCCAGGATGAGGCGCTCGGCTACAACTTCCTGGGCGCGTTCGTCGTGGAGAAAAAGACCGGCGATCGAATCCTGCAGGCCAGCGTCGGCTGGCCGGACGCCCCGGACAACTGGCGGGTCCCCGCGGGTGAGGGTCTGAGCGCGCGCGCCATCGAAGACGGGGAGCTGCATTACACGGCGGACGTCCGGGGAGAGCGCGGGTACTTGCCCAGCCTGGCGAGCGGTTCGGAGATCGATGTACCGCTCGTCGTAGACGGCCGAACCATCGGGGTCCTCGTGGTCGAGAGTGCGGAGCCCGCCGCGTTCGGGCCCGACGACTTCGAGATCCTCACGGCGGCCGCGAACCAGGCGGGCATCGCGATCGGACGCGCCAGGTTGCTCGAGGCCGAGCGCGAGCGGGTGGAGGAACACCGGGCCCTGCTCGACACGATGAACGACCTGTCATCCGAACTCGAGCTCGAGCGTGTCCTCGAGGCCGTGCTCGCACGAGCCGTCACGCTGATCGGCGTCACCGGCGGAGAGGTGGCGATCTGGGACGATGACTCGAACGAACTCGTCATCGTCGCGAGCGAGCGCGTAGGGGTCGATTCGCTCGGCGTCCGCATCGGGCTCGGGGAGGGCGCGATGGGACACGTCGCGCAGACGCACGAGCCGCTGATCATCCCGTCCTATCACGAATGGCTGGGGAAATCGGAGCAGTATGAAGACGTGCTCGTGCACTCGGTCATGGCCGCTCCCCTCCTGATCGGCCGCAGGCTCGTCGGCGCGATCGCGACGGTCCACTCCGATCCGGATCACGTGTTCGACGACGAAGATCTCAGGCTTCTCAACCTGTTCGCGCCACAGGCCGCGATCGCGATCGAGAACGCCCGGTTGTACACGGCGGCTCAGCAGCAACGCGAGTATTTCGAGACGCTCGTGAGAAACAACCCGGTCGCGATCGTCACGCTCGATGCGCAGCATGAAATCGTGTCGTGCAACCCTGCGTTCGAGGACCTGTTCGGCTACGCGACCGAGGAGGCGGTGGGCAGACAGCTCGATACACTGATCACGACCGAAGAGACCCGCTCCGAAGCGATCGGGTACACGACGCAGGCCCTGGATCGGCCGATCAAGGGGATCGGCCGCCGAAACCGCAAAGACGGCTCGATCGTCGACGTCGAGGTGCTCGGCGTTCCGGTCGTCGCCGACGGCGAACGTGTCGGTCTGATGGGCCTGTACCACGACATCACCGAGCTGCTCGAAGCGAGGCGCGAGGCCGAGGCCGCCAACAGCGCCAAGAGCCAGTTTCTGGCGAGCATGAGCCACGAACTGCGAACCCCGCTCAACGCGATCATAGGGTACAGCGAACTGCTCCAGGAGGAAGTGGAGGATCTCGGGCACGAGGAGTTCAGCGCGGATCTCGAAAAAATCTACACGGCGGGCAAACACCTCCTGTCGCTCATCAACGACGTGCTCGACCTGTCGAAAATCGAGTCGGGTCGGATGGAGATGTATTACGAAGACTTCGAGATCGACGAGATGGTGAACGACGTGCTCACAACGGCCCGCCCGCTCGTGGCCAAGAACCGAAACGAAATCGACCTGCGTTACCAGGGCGAACTCGGCAGCATGCGGAGTGATCTGACCAAGGTCCGTCAGATGTTGCTCAACCTGCTGTCGAACGCGAGCAAATTCACAGAGGACGGGACGGTCACGCTCGAGATCGCGCGTTCGGGCGATCCGGGTAGCGAGACGATCGAGTTCGCCGTGGCGGATACCGGAATCGGCATGTCGAAAGAACAGTTGGACCGCGTATTCGAGGCTTTTACGCAGGCGGAGGCATCGACCACGAGCAAGTACGGCGGAACGGGCCTCGGCCTGGCGATCACGCGGAAGTTCTGCCGTATGATGGGAGGCGACGTTGCGGTCGAGAGTGAGCTCGGCGTCGGGTCGACGTTTCGGCTCGTATTGCCGGCGGATGGCAGGCTAACCGGGGAGGATGAATTGCCGACAGGGGAGAACGACTGATGCCGAAGATCCTTCTTGTGGAGGACAACGAGATGAACCGCGACATGCTTTCGCGCAGGCTGTCGCGGCGAGGCTTCGATGTCGGCGTCGCGGTGGATGGCCGCGAGGGGGTGGAGCAGGCTTCGACCGGTGAGTACGATCTCGTCCTCATGGACATGAGCCTCCCGGAAATCGATGGATGGGAAGCCACGCGGCAGCTGCGGGCGAATCCGGCCACGGAGTCGCTCCCCATCATCGCCCTCACGGCGCATGCGATGGCCGGTGACCGCGAGAAGGCGCTCGCGGCGGGCTGCGACGACTACGATACGAAGCCCATCGAGTTGGCCAGGCTTCTTTCGAAGATCGAGGCGCTCCTGTCTGGCGATTCATGACACCGCGGGACTCCGGCGCCGTCGTCCCTGAAGCGTCGAAGCAACTCCGGCACGAATTGCGCACGCCCATCAATCACATCGTGGGATACGCGGAGATGCTGCTGGAAGACTCTGCCGAGGAAGAGCACCGGGAGCGGCGCGCGCGGATCGAGGAAATTATCGCCGCGGCGCGCGAGATCCTGGACCAAATCAACACCGCCCTTCCACCGTCGCTCTCGCAGCCGACCGAAGAGGACGTGCGAGCCCTCTACGAGTCGTTTCAGGTGCCGCGCACACGGGTGCTGGCGGCCGCGGAGGCGCTGATCGCGATGCCGGAGATCGTCGCGGATGCAGAGTTCAGTAGCGACCTCGTCAGG
This sequence comes from Gemmatimonadota bacterium, assembly GCA_048060725.1. Lineage (GTDB taxonomy): Bacteria > Gemmatimonadota > Gemmatimonadetes > Palauibacterales > Palauibacteraceae > Palauibacter. The sequence continues at coordinate 14,511 of JBGMQU010000040.1, forward strand.
ATCCGCGAGGCGGCCGAAAAGCTGGCCCCGCCCGGCACGACGCGCGCCGGGACGGCCGACCCATCGGCCGAGCCGGAACCCGCGCCGGAGGACGACGAACGAGCCCGGATCCTCGTCGTCGACGACGATGAGAACAACCGCGAGGTACTCCGCCGCCGGCTCGAACGCGAAGGGCATGCGACGGTCTGCGCCGTAAACGGGGTGGACGCCCTCGAGAAAGTCCGGGAGGCCCGGTTCGACCTCGTGCTTCTCGACGTCATGATGCCCGAGATGGACGGTTACGAGACGCTCCGCCGCCTCAAACAGGGTGCGGAAACGCGGGACATCCCGGTCATCATGATTTCGGCGCTCGATGATCTTCGAAGCATCGTCACGTGCATCGAGAACGGCGCCGAGGACTACCTGCCCAAGCCGTTCGACCCGGTTTTGCTGCGCGCGCGGATCGACTCGTCGCTCGCGAAGAAACGTTTTCGGGATCAGGAGCTGGACTACCTGCGACAGGTCGATCGGGTGATCGAGGCGGCCGCCTCCGTCGAGGCCGGTGCGTACGACCGCGCCTCGCTCACCGAGATCGGGCAGAGGGCCGACGCCCTCGGACGCCTCGCGCGCGTCTTCGACTCCATGGCCGGAGAGGTGCGATCGCGCGAAACGCGTCTGCGTTCGCGCGTGCGCGAACTGCGCCAGGAGATCGACGCGGCGCGTGGCGTCCGAGTCCGGGGAGATGCGTTCGAAGGCGGCCAGCTGGAGGCGGGGGTGACGCTGGCCGGGCGGTACGAGATCGTCGAGCTGCTCGGCCACGGCGGCATGGGGGCCGTCTATCGGGCCCGCGACCTCGAGCTCGAAGAGGACCTGGCGGTCAAGCTGCTCCGGCCGGAGTTCCTCTCCGACCCCGACTCGCTCGAGCGGTTCAAGACCGAGATTCGGTTGGCACGGAGGATTTCACACCCCAACGTCGTCCGCACTCACGATTTTGGGGAGACGGACGAGGCCTGCTTCCTGACCATGGAACTCGTCGAGGGGATGACGCTCCGCGAGCTGATCGACAGCCGCGGGACGCTGGGCGTCTCCGCGGTTCTGGCGATCGCCGCGCAGCTCGCGGACTCGCTCGCCATCGCCCACGCGCAGGGAGTCGTGCACCGTGACATCAAGCCTCAGAATCTCCTCCTCGACGACGGGGGAGTGCTCAAGGTGATGGACTTCGGGGTCGCCTGTCTCGCCGAGCGATCCTCGACGCTCACGCAGGCGGGCGCGATCGTGGGGACGCCCGCGTACATGTCGCCGGAACAGCTGATCGGCGAGCATGTGGATGAGCGGAGCGACCTGTATTCCGTGGGGGTCGTGCTCTACGAGTGTCTGTCGGGCAGGCCGCCCCTCGACGGCGGCTCGCCGATCACCCTCATCGCGAAGGTGCTCCGCGAGGAGCCGCCCCCGCTCGGCGAGCTGGCAGACGGAGTTCCCGATGCCGTGTGTGCGCTCGTCCACCGGTTGTTGGCGAAGAATCCGAACAACCGGATCGCCAGCGCGGCGGCGCTGGGCGGGGAACTCGCCCGGATGAACTGACGCAATGAGCCACACGCTTACGTTCGCGGCCGTGCTCGGCCCCGACGGCATCGAGCAGGACCGCGCGGTCGAGATCGACGACGCCGGCCTCATCGCCGCCGTCTCGCCAGGGGGACCGCCTTACGACGGGTTCCTCGCGCTTCCCGGAATGCCGAACGCGCACTCGCACGTGTTCCAGCGGGCGCTGGTGGGGCGGGGCGAGGTGGCGCGTGGGTCGGATTCGTTCTGGACCTGGCGGGAGGAGATGTATCGCCTCGCGAACCTGATGGACGCCGACGACGTGTATTCGGTGGCCCGGCAGGCGTTCAAGGAGATGCTCGCCGGCGGGTTCACGCATCTGGTGGAATTCCACTACCTCCAGCACGGAGTCGACGGCGCACGCGGCGTCGAGATGACCGATGCGGTGGTCCGGGCGGCGTCGGACGCCGGGTTGCCGATGACGCTGTTGCCCGTCTACTACCGCACCGCCGGGTTCGACGGCGCTCCCGCGCTCCCCGAACAGCGCCGGTTCGTGCACGGTTCGGTGGAGGAATTCCTCGAGACGCTGGAGCGGCTCGCAGGTGTGGGAGGCATCGGCGGTGCGGAGGCTCTGACCTGGGGCGTGGCGCCCCACTCGTTGCGTGCCGCCCCTGCGTCGGATCTGGCAGAGCTCGTGGCGGGCGTCGACGCCCTCCTCGGCCGCGACGTGCCACTTCACATCCACGTCAGCGAGCAGACCGGCGAGGTAGAGGAATGTCTCGACCGGTTCGACAGGACGCCGGTCGAGCTGCTGTTCGAACACATCGATCCGGGACCCCGCTGGAACCTCGTGCATGCGACGCACGCGACAGGCGAGGAGCGGCGGGCCATCCGGGCGGCGGGCGCGTCGGTAGTGCTCTGCCCCCTGACCGAGGCGTATCTGGGGGACGGGGTGTTCGAGGCCCGCGAGCACCTTCGGGAACAGGGACACGCGTCGGTCGGTACCGATTCCAACGTGCGGATCTCCGCGATCGAGGAGTTGCGAACGCTCGAGTACGGCCAGCGGTTGCGTGACCGGATGCGAGCCCGACTCGGCACTTCCGACGGTCTTGGCGCCCCCCTGTGGGGCCGTCTCGCCGGGGGGGGCGCGCAGCCGGCGGGCGCCCCGGTCGGTCGCATCGAGGTCGGCCGACGTGCGGATTTTGTCGTGCTGGATGGGGACTCGGCCACGTTCGCCGGTCATGCCCCCGAAACCGCCGTGGACGCGTGGCTCGTAGGGGGAGACGATAACGACATCGCGGCGGTCTACGCAGGCGGCCGAAGGGTCGTCGACCATGGCGTCGGCGACGACGATGATGACGTCAATGCCGCGTTCACGCAGACGATGCGGTCATTGCACGACCGCTGAAGTGGTCAGTCGGCTTCCTGCTCCAGATCCATGGACCACTCGCCGAGCGTCGCGAGTCCGTTCATGCGGGCCCGGTGCCGAAACGCTGCCTGCGCGGACGGGTTGTTGTCGAGGTTCCCGGCCCACGCTCGAAGCGGAGCGGCCTGGAGCGCGCGTCCGTACGAGAAGCCGAGGTTCCACGGCAGGTCGAACCCGGCGTTCATCGCATTGAGGTTAGCCGTCGCCTCCACGTCGGACTGCCCACCCGACAGAAAAACGACGCTGGGTACCGCGCCGGGCACGGCCCGCTTCAGGCACCTGACGGTCTTCTCCGCCACCTCGTCGACGCCGGCCTGCGTCGCGCAGAGTTTGCCCGACAGGATCATGTTGGGCTTGAGAACGGAGCCCTCGAGCAGGACGCGCTGATCGAATAGCGCCGCATACGTCGCCTTCAGCGTCGCCTCCGTCACGTCGAAGCAGCGGTCGATGTCGTGGTCGCCGTCCATCAGGACTTCGGGCTCGACGATCGGAACGAGCCCCTGCTCCTGGCTGAGGGCGGCCATCCGCGCCAGAGCGTGCGCGTTCGCGCCAATGCTATACGCGCTGGGGATCGAGCCGTCGCCTCCCCGGCCGATGTCGATCACCGCCCGCCACTTCGTGAAACGCGCACCGAGATCGTAGTACTCGGCGAGTCGCTCGCGAAGGCCATCGAGCCCCTCGGTCACTTTCTCGCCGGGCGCCCCGGCGAGGTCCTTCGCGCCACCGTCGATCTTGATGCCGGGAATCGTTCCCGCGTCGGAGATCAGCTGGACGAGAGGGGTACCATCGGCGGCAGACTGTCGGAGCGTCTCGTCGAAGAGGATCACGCCGGAGATGCGCTCTTGCAACGCATCCGTGGTGCGAAAGAGCATCTCCCGGTAGTCCCGTCGATTCTCCTCCGTGGATTCGACGCCGATACCATCGAACCGTTTGGCGATGGTGCCGGAACTCTCGTCGGCCGCCAGAATTCCCTTGCCCCGGGCGCCTATCGCTTCCGCCACTTCGACCAGTTGATGTTGCATGAAGTCCTCCGCAGTATCTCGCATTACCGTTGATGGTCGTCGCAATCGATCGCCGACGCTCGCTCGGCCGACCAGACACGATCTGCAAAAAGACTGCCGTTCGCGACGCCAGTGCTGATTGCGACCGTCGAAGCTGTTAGAATCCGAAAGGTGTACGGACGGCAACGTGATCGTCAACGCGTGATGTCGACCCAGGGGGAGGCGGACGGGTGAACGAAGGACCCACGGAGCGGGTCGAGCGCGTGCTGCTGTGGTGGTCGCGGTTCGTTCGGCGAAGATCTCGAATGATCGTCGCTCTCACACCCGTCCTCGTCGGTCTGCTCGGGTGGTACACGGCCCGAACCCTCCACGTGAACACCGATACCTCCAGCCTCGTTTCTGACGACCTGGAGTACCGACGGATCTACAACGCGTACCGGGAGGCATTCCCGGGTGGGACCGACCAGCTCGTCATCGTCGTGGAGGCCACGACCCCGGGGCTCGCCGACCGGGCTGCGAGGCTTCTGACGGACGAGATGAGAGCAGACACGGCGCTGTTCGTTTCGGTGTATTCGCCCGGGGTCGGACCGTTCTGGGACCGTTACGGCTTGCTGTACATGCCGACCGATTCGCTCGCAGCGCTCGTGGATCGGCTCGATGCGTCGGCCGATCTTCTCGTGGGCCTCGCGCGCGATCCCACGCTGGGGGGACTCGCCGGAATGCTCGAACTCGCGTTGGCCGCGGATACCGTCGGCCCGGGCGGTGAGAGCGCCGTGGATCTGGAGCCGGTGCTCGGCTTGCTCACGGCCACCGTGTTCGCCGCCTCCGAGGGCCGGTTCGAGCCGGTGCCGTGGAGCGCGTTCACGCTCGGGAGGCGGCCCACCGTGCAGGACGGGCGCCGGACCATCACGGTCGCGCCACGACGTGCTTTTCGGAATCGGGTCCCGGGACGCCTTGCGATCGCGCGGGTGCGGGAGATCGCGCGTGAGCACGGCCTGGTTGAGCGCCGGGGTGTCCGAGTGCTGCTTACCGGTGCTGTCGCGATCGAGGCGGAGGAACTGGCCACGACCGTCGCGGGTGTGCGACAGGCCGGGTTTCTGGCGCTCGTGTCGGTCGCGCTGATCCTGTTTCTGGCTCTACGCTCGCTCCGTCTCCTCCTCGCGGCCCTGGTCACGCTGGGCACGGGCCTCGTCGCGACCGGGGCCCTCGCCGCCCTGACCGTGGGGAGTCTGAACCTGATCTCGGTCGCGTTCGCCATTCTGTACCTCGGTTTGGGCATCGACTACGCCATCCATCTGTGCCTGCGCTATCGAGCCGGCCGTGCCCAGGGCCTCGGGCACGACGGGGCGCTGGACGCTGCGATGTGTCAGGTCGGGCCGGCCCTGATGTTGTCGGCGCTCACGACCGCCGCGTGTTTCTACGCGTTCCTCCCGACCGATTTCACCGGTGTGTCGGAGCTCGGGCTCATCGGTGGAAACGGCATGTTCGTCAGCCTGTTCGTGACACTGACCGTTCTCCCGGCGCTCCTCACGGTGTTTCCCCCGCATAGCGTCAGCGGCATCGCGAGCGGGGGGCTGCCGCGGCTCGGCGGCCTCGTGACTCGTCTGCGCCGGCCCATTCTCGCGGCCGCGGCGGTCCTGACGGTTATCGCCGGTATCGGGGCCCGGAAGGCGAGCTTCGATTACAACCCGCTGAACCTCCGCGACCCTGCCAGCGAGTCGGTGGTCGCGTATCGCGCCTTGCTTTCCGATCCCGTTGCGAAGCCCCTCTCCATCTCCGTGCTGCGAGCAGACTCCGTGGGCGTCTCGGACGTCGCCCGGATCGTGGGAGGGGCCCGGGTCGTCGAGAGTACACGCAGCATCTTCGACTTCGTCCCGGCGGATCAGGCCAGAAAGCGCGGGCTGCTATCGAGTCTCGGGGTTCGGCTCGCGGCGGCGGACGCCGCGTCCGGGCCCGCGATCGAGAAGTCGGATGAGACGCCGGTTGACCGGCTCGCTCGCTCGCTCACCGACTATCGCTGGCGCGCGACCCCCGAGGAACGCATGCGCGCCCGGCAGTTGTACCATGTCCTGCGGGCGTGGGAGCGGCGCCTGAACGAATGGCCCGCGGCCGATCGTCCGCGACACGTCGCCGCGCTGGAGGCGGCGATCGTCGGGACACTCTCCGACCAGGTCGAGAAGCTGCGAGCTGCTGCCTCAGCGGGGCCGGTCGGACTCACTGATCTTCCGGACGACCTGCGAGACCAGTGGATCGGAGTAGCGGGCCAGTACAGGGTCGAGTTGATTCCCGCGGAATCGCTGGTCGAAAACCGGCGGCTTCAGGAGTACGCGGACGGAGTCCGTGAGCTTCTCCCCGACGCGACCGGCGAGGCGGTGAGCGAACTCGAGACCGGCCGCGTGGCCGTCCGGGCGTTCGCGCGTGCGCTCGCCCTCGCCGGTCTCGTCACCGTGGTCCTTCTGTTGGCGCTGCAACGCAATCTGCGCGTCGTCGCCTATGTCGTGGGTCCGCTTGTGCTGGCGGGCATCTGGACCGCCGGACTCGCCGGCTGGATCGGCCTGCAGTTCAACTTCGCCAACGTCATCGCGCTTCCGCTGTTGTTGGGAGTCGGCGTCGACAACGGCATCCACATGGTGCATCAGGCGCGCGTCGGTCGCCAAGAGAGAAGGGATCCGATGGTCGCCTCGACTTCGCGCGCGGTCCTGTTCGCTACGCTGACAACGATGGCGAGCTTCGGCAACCTCGCCTTTGCCCTCCACGTGGGGCTGGCCAGCATGGGTCGACTCCTCAGCCTCGGCATGACCTTCGTGCTTCTCGCCACCCTGATCCTGCTTCCCGCGATCATGGCGCAAACGAAGACGGCGACCGGGGAATAGTCACCGGTCGCCGTCTCTCTCCGATCACGATCTGCCCGGGCGGACAGATCCCCCGCACGATCAGGCGGGTCCGGCCGGGACCTCCTCGAGCGTCCACGTGAAGATCGTCACGGGCGACGCCGACACATCGAAAATCTCCTTCGTGACGAGCGGACCCGGATCCGTCGTCTCGAGGTGTTGGGCCTGCAGATCGTAGCACCCGGCCTCGACGGTGAAGTCCTTCGAGTTCCCCGGCTGAATCGTGCCTTCGACCGGGTCGGTGGGGAGGAGATCCTCGCCCCAATCCGTCGTTCCGCACCCGCGGACCCGGAAGAAGAGAACCGGACCGAGCAGGTCGTTGACGACCCGTACGGTCGACGGGTTGTCGAAGATCGGCAGTTGGGGGCCGCTCGAGTCCGAGCACCCGGCTATCGAAACCAGCATGATGACCGCGGTCATCATGCCGACAAACTTCAGAATCGTTCTATGCGCCATTCCCTAAACCCTCCGTTGCTTGCCGCCCACGGCGACTCCGCCGCTAAGGCGTCACAAGATACATCACGTGTTTGTGGAGTCCACCCGGAGACCCGATCTTCTAACCCCGATCCGGCGTCGATCGTTTCCCGGCGCTTTCACGGTTCACACTAGAACGCGCGAACGAGCGAGTGAGCGACAGCCCCAGCATCTGGTACCACACCTTCGGGTGCAAAGCGAACCAGTACGACACCGAACGCATGCGACAGGAGCTGGAAGGCCGCGGCGCCGACACAGTCGCCGATGCCCGGGATGCCGACGTCGTCGTCCTCAATACGTGCACGGTGACCAACCAGGCGGACGCGAACGCGCGACAGCTGATTCGGCGGCTGCGTCGTGAGCGGCCCGACCTGCGCATCGTCGTGGCGGGGTGTTCGACCGCGATCCGCGAATCGGACTACCGCGACATGCCCGAGACGGACGGTGTGGTACCCGGGCAGGATCCCGCCCTCGTCGTCGCGGCGCTCAGCGACCTCGGGTTGATTCCCGATGAATCGTCTTCGACGGGACCCCTTCGCCGCAATGCGCGCGGGACGCGAGGCTGGCTCAAGATTCAGGACGGTTGCGACCGCAAGTGCTCGTTCTGCGCCACGAGGGTCGCTCGCGGCGCGTCGGTCTCGCGGTCTGTCGACGACGTGGTGGAGGAAGCCCGGCTTCTCGCCCGCCACCACCCGGAACTGGTCATCACCGGGATCCACATCGGTCACTACGGTCTGGACCTCGACGGCGGAATCCCGCTGTCGGCCCTCTGTGAACGACTGCTCGACAGCGTGTCGGTTCGGCTGCGTCTCTCGTCGATCGAGGCCACCGAGATCGACGAAAGACTCGTCGCCTTGCTGCGCGATTCGGCCGGACAGCTGGCGCCGCATCTCCACGTGCCGCTTCAGAGCGGATCGAATGTCGTTCTTCGCCACATGCGCCGCTGGCACACCCGCGAAGCCTACCGCACGCGGATCTTCGACATCGCCGACGCCGTGTACCCTCTCGGCCTCGGCGCCGACATCATCGTCGGCTTTCCCGGGGAGACAGAGGAGCACCATGCGGAGACGCGCGCCCTGGTGGAGGAGCTTCCCTACACGTATCTGCACGTCTTTCCCTACTCGGTGCGCGATCGGACGGCGGCCGCTTCGCTACCCGAACGGGTTCCGGGCGATGTCGCGGCCGCGCGTTCGCGGGAGCTTCGAGAGATCGGCGTGGACAAGGGCATCGCCTACCGACGATCGCGCGCCGGCGGTGAGGCCGATCTCGTGGTGGAACGGTCCGCATCCGATGGCGGTCCTGCGGTGGCGCTCAGCGGCGACTACCTGCGGGTCGACGTTCGAGGCGATGTCGCGGCAGGGGACCGGGTGGTCGCGCGGTTGAGGGCGGAAGGCGATCGGCTGGTCGCCGATGTCGCGTCGGCGGGCGCTCGATCCGCAGCCTCATAGGCCCGAGCGGGGTGATCGCCCGGGCCCGCTCGAGAATCAGCCCCCGATGTCGAAGCCGACGGACGCTCGCGTGTTCTCCCAATCCATCATGATCACCCCGTCGCTCCCGTCACCTTCCGTCACGCGTATCGTGAAGACTTCGACCGCCTCGTCGAGTGTCTCGGTCATCATCGGGACACGCACCAAATCGTGGTCGGCGTTGTACGCCGTCCCCCACTGACCCGTCTCGCTGTTGACCACGAGTGTCCATCCGTCCTCGGACGGAACCGTCCACAACGTGTACTCGCCGGCGGGAACGGTCTCGCCGCCGATGGTCATGTCGGCCGGGACCCGCAGGTGAGTGGCCTCGTTCGCGCCCGTACGCCACACCTCTCCCCAGGGCACGATGCCGCCGAAGACCGTGCGGCCACGCATCGAAGGCCGACCGTATTGAATCTCGATCTGCTGACCGGCGATCTCGGCCCGGGCGTGATCGAGCGGGCTCGCCCGCTCCTGTGCCTCGGCGATCTCCGTCCCCAATACCATCGCTCCGACAAGTACCGCGAGACTGATCCCACGACGTCGAATGTCGTTCATCAATTGTCTTCCCCTTCGTTGCTCCGAGTTTCAGGCTCCGGGATCGTTCGCGGGCTCGCGAGCGACTCCCCGCCGTCAACGACCATGATCTGGCCGGTGATCCAGCTTCCGGCGGGGGAAACCAGGTATGTCACCATGTTGCCGATGTCTGTCGGCGTGCCCACGCGTCCGGCGGGGATGAAGGCCGTCGCGGACGCGTCGTGCGCGCGCTTGCCGGACGGGTCCGGCGGGCCGCCGGCCGGTTCGGCAAAGGCGATCTTAACCGCCTCGGTCGGAATGGGTCCGGGAGCCACCGCGTTCACGGTGATGCCGTGTCGCGCCCACTCCAGCGAGAGCGTGCGGGTGAGTGCGTCCACGCCCGCCTTGGCGGCCGTCGCGTGCGCCATCAACGGCCAGCCACGGTAGTGCAGGGTCATCGAGGTCGAAACGATACGTCCGTGCCGCTGCTCCGACATGATCGGAAATGCGGCCTGGCACGCGTAGAACGTCCCGAAAAGGTCGATCTCGACGACGGCTCGCCACGCATTGGCCGAGAGCGTCTCCGTCCGCGCGTAGAAGTTGCCCGCCGCGTTGTTCACGAGAACGTCCACGCGGCCGAAACGTTCCCGAGTCTCTTCCATGGCGCTCTTCAAGGCCTCCGGCTCCCGGACGTCGCCGGCGAAGGTGGCGACCCGCCCCCCGCAGGTCGACTCGAGCCGCTCCGCCGCCCCGGCGAGCCGCTCGGCGTTGCGGCTGAAGAGCATCAGGTCCGCCCCGGCGGACGCGAGACACTCGGAGATTCCGTACCCGATCCCGCTGCCGCCACCCGTGACGAACGCGACGTGACCGGCGAGGAGATCGGGGACGAAGACGCCGCCCGGACCCCCGGGCGCAGTCATGCCGTCCCCGTTATTGTGGGCGTGCCGGATCGCGCATCCGGCCGACAAACGACTTGAGACAGTTCACGAGACAAGAGTCCGCGTCGGCGACGCCGACGCCAACCGCTGGAGGTACGTATGGCCGTCGCAAAAGTCATCGAGATTCTCGCAGAGTCGGACGTGGGTTGGGAAGACGCCGCCCGCAGAGCCGTCGCGGAAGCGAGCGAGACCGTTCGCAACATCAGGCACCTCTGGGTCGATGGGATGCAGGCGGAAGTCGAGGGAGACACGATCGTGAAGTATCGGCTCAACGCCAAGGTCACGTTCATCGTCCGCGACGACAGTAACTGACCTTGTTCTGCAGCGGGCCGCGGGCGCGATGCTCGCGGTCTGCTGCATCGCCGACGTCGGTTCCCCGGGCAGGCGCCTTCATCTGAACACGCTGCGAATCACGAACCACACGTTGGCTGGCCGCTCGGCGAGCCGACGCATGTACCAGGGGAACCAGGCGTCGCCGTAGCTGATCAGGATCCTGAGCGGCGTACCGGCCGCGACCAGGCGATCCTGGTCTTTTCGGGCGATCCCGTACAGCATCTCGACTTCGTAGCGATCGTCTGCAATGCCCCGTTCGGCCGCACGGGCGAGCAACCAGTTGATGAGCGGGCCGTCGTGCGTCCCGAACGCGACGAACCCGGGCCCGCCCGCCCCGATGTGTTCGAACATCACATCCGCGAGCTCACGATAGGCCCGGTCGACGTCTGCCTTGTCAGGGAACGCGACGTCGGGCGGCTCGGCGTACGCACCTTTCACGAGCCGGATGCGCGGCGCGAGGTCGAGCAGGCTGTCGAGGTCGTCGGGAGCACTTCGAAGATAGGATTGAAGACAGAGCCCCACGTTGTCATGGCGTCGCTTCAGGGCCCGGTAGAGCTCGAGCGTGGGTTCGGTGTAGCCGGACCCCTCCATGTCGACCCAGAGGGTTCCGCGCCCCTCGGCGCTCGTCGCGAGACGCGACGCGTTGTCGAAAACCAGGGTTGGATCCTGATCGAGCCCGAGATGCGTAGGTTTGATCGAAATCTCGACGTCGAGTCCCCGCTCTGACGCGACCTCCATCGCGTGCACGTACTCGTCCACGATCGCGTGCGTTTCTTCCGCGGTGTCGAGGTTCTCCCCGAGCTTCGTCACGATGACCGGCACGCCGCGGCCGCCGAGGACACCGGCCTCGCGAAGCGCGTCCTCGAGTGTCTCGCCCGGCATGAACCGGCGAACGGCGTTTCGAACGAACCGTCGTCGCGGAAGCGAGGACGCGAGACGCGGGTTCGTCGAGGCCCAGAGCAGAGTCCGGCGCATGAGTTCCATCCGCCTATTCTGTGGTCGAGGGCGGCTGCCGTCCAACCCTGGCGTTGTAACGCAGTGTACCCTAGTTGTGCAGAGGTTCCCTGATGCGAAGAGGGGGCGAGTCGACCTCGCCCCCTCC
>JBGMQU010000041.1:0-26097 GCA_048060725.1 Gemmatimonadota bacterium
GCGCCCGTCCCGAACGTGAACCCGACTCCGTTGTCCGTCACCATCGTGAGACCGAACGGGCCTCCGGAGAAGTACTCGCCGCCGGCCACAGACGCGCCGCCAACTTCGATCTCTGCTCCAACTGCAACCACCGGAGCCATGAAGTCGAGGTACATCGTCTCATCGTGATCGATGCCACCCTGGAAAAACTGGCTCGTGACGTTCAGGCCGTTGTCGTCGAAGATCGAGCCTCCGAGTAAAAGCTCGTGCCCGTCGGCGAACGGACTGTCCTGCGTGCCCGTGTTGTCGGCAGGATCCGCCGTCCACACGAACGGAGAAGCCGCATCCGTGTGCAAATTACCGGGGCCCGAGCCCAGGTCGACATCACCTGTGCCGCCGTCCGTGTAACCGTACAGTTCCAGCGAACCCACGGTCGTGCCGTTGTACGACACGGGGCAGGCGGCCCACGCGACGGTGTTCTCGTCCGTGCCGTCGCCATCACGATCCGCGGGACCGCCCCAGTAGGGACGACCGTTCGCTCCAATCTGCCCCGGCAGATCGAACATCTCGGCCACCATGACGAAGTCGCCGTTGATCAGCGTCACCGTCTGCGTGTTGCTCGCCTCACGCGTCGTTCCGTCGTCCAGCGTGATCCGCGCGCCCAGCACCGCAGTTCCGTTTGCAAACGCAGGCGGCAACTGCTCGCCCACGCACGCGCCCGCAACTCCGTCCGTGTTCCAGAAGCACTCCACGACGTCCCCTGCCGCGGAAGACGAAAGCGCTACGCCATCCCCCGGAGTCGTATTCGTCGAGATCGCCTGGCAACCAAGCGGCGTTCCGTCAAACAACAGATCAACTGTCGTGACGGTGTTGTCGCCCTCCTCGATGTTCAGGAGGACGTTGATGTCGCCAAAGACCGCGGTCGGATTGACCGGACTGTTGGCGGGGATGGTTCGCAGACCTTGAATCGTCACGGTCGCGTCAATCCCAGGCGGCGGCGGTGGCGGCGGCGGCGGCGGCGGTTGGACAATGCTCACACTGTCCTGACACGCGCTGACGACCAGCGCCGCGAAGCCGGCTACCAAGAGCCGTTTCGTAACCTTCCTCATTCATTCCTCCTCAGGGATGAAGTCCTGCGGGTGGTGACTGACACGTGTTCGCGGTCCCTATGGCCGCCCGTAACCCATCTGCGATGCACCACACCCCCGCCCAAAACGGGCTGAACATACCGGAACCCTTAAAAACGGTCAAGAGTCGTCGGTCCCTAAGTGCAACTGCCTGTTTCGCTTCGGATCGCCTGTCGGAAATCGATCCGGGTGACCCGGGCTACCGAGCCAGACCTGGCACAACCACACCCACCGACTACGATCCAAGTTCAAATGACATTGGGCCTTCGGTGTGTACTCTCGAGGCAGGCCTAAACGCCACCTATCCCCGAGCGTCGAGTATCGCACTACCCTGCTCAACCGTCAAGTCCGCAACGGCTTCACGTTTTTCGGACCTTTTTTCATCGGGGGGCCACCATCGCGGCGCGCTCGTTCAACGCTAACGCCAGGTGTTTCCCCGTGTGACTCGAAGTTTCGCGAATCACCGTCTCGGGGGGACCTTGAGCAACTACCATGCCGCCCTCGATGCCGCCCTCGGGCCCCATATCCACGATCCAGTCCGCGGTCTTCACGACATCCATATGATGCTCGATCACGATGATCGTATTCCCTCGATCCGCGAGCCGGTGCAGCACGTGCAGCAACAGACGTATGTCTTCGAAATGCAGGCCGGTCGTGGGCTCATCCAGAATATACAGGGTCCGCCCCGTGCCCTTCTTCGCCAATTCAGAGGCCAGCTTCACACGTTGGGCTTCCCCCCCCGACAACGTGGTCGCGGGCTGTCCGAGGGTCACATAGCCCAGCCCCACCTCGGCGAGCGTCTCCAGGCGACGGCGAATCGCGGGCACGTGCTCGAAGAATTCCAGCGCCTCCGAGACGCTCATCTCGAGCACATCGGCGATACTCTTGCCTTTGTAGAGGACTTCCAGCGTTTCGCGATTGTAGCGCCGACCGCGACAAACATCGCACGGAACGTACACATCCGGCAAAAAGTGCATCTCGATCTTCACCAGGCCGTCGCCCCGGCAGGCCTCGCACCGCCCCCCCTTCACGTTGAAGCTGAACCGGCCGGGCAGATAGCCCCGGATCTTCGATTCGGGCAGCCGGGCGAACAGGTCGCGAACGGCGGTGAACATCCCCGTGTACGTGGCGGGGTTCGAACGCGGGGTTCGGCCGATCGGGCTCTGGTCCACGTCGATCACTTTGTCGATGAGCTCGATGCCCTCGATCTCGTCGTGCGCGCCCGGTACCAGCTTGCTCCGGTAGAGCTCCCGCGCCAGCCGCCGGTAGAGGATCTCTTCCACGAGCGTCGACTTCCCGGAGCCCGAAACGCCGGTCACGCAGATGAACAGGCCGATCGGAAACTCGACGTCAATGTTTTGCAGGTTGTGTTCGCGAGCGCCCCGAACCACGAGCGCCCCCTCCGGACCCGGCTCCCGGCGACGCGACGGAGTCGGAATCACACGATCGCCGCGCAGATAGGCGGCGGTGAGCGACTCCTGACTGGCGAGAAGATCCTCGACGGTGCCGGACACCATGAGGCGTCCGCCCTCGCGGCCGGCACGCGGCCCAATATCTACGATGTGATCGGCGCTCAGGATCGTCGCCTCGTCGTGCTCGACGACCAGAACCGTATTCCCCAGATCGCGCAGTGCCATGAGCGTATCGAGCAGCTTCTCGTTGTCGCGGGGGTGAAGACCGATGCTGGGTTCATCGAGGACGTATAACACGCCGACGAGTCGGCTACCGATCTGGGTCGCGAGCCGAATCCGCTGAGCCTCGCCGCCCGACAGGGTCTCCGCCGAGCGCGACAGCGTAAGGTATCCCAGCCCGACGCGCTCGAGGAACTGCAACCGCTCGACGACCTCCTTCAGAATCGGCCCTCGAACCTCCTCCGTGGCGCCGCCCTCTGCGCGAGCGCTGTTCAACCACCGGTCGAGCAGCGGTCCGAGACCGGAGACCGGCTGGTCGACGATCTCGTGGAGCCGAGTACCCTCGATGGTCACGGCACGGCTTTCCGGTCGTAATCTCGCGCCATCGCAGGCGCGGCAGGTCGTGAGCGTCATGTACTCGTCGAGCGAACTCCGGATCGTCTCGCTCCCCGTGTCGTGATACCTGCGAAGGACGGCCGCGAGCGCGCCCTCCCACCCGACATCGGAATCGCCGTAGAGGATCGCTTCCTGCTGGACGGGGTTCAGGTCTCCCCAGGGCGTGTTAAGGTCGAACTCGAATTTCCGCGCCAGCTTCGGCAGCGTATGCCGCTTCGCCCGCCCCGACGGCGTGCCGAGGGGGAGCAGAACACCCTCGAGGATCGAAATCCGATCGCCACCGATGATCAGCTCTGCATTCGGCTCTCGTTGCACGCCGAGCCCGTCGCACTCGGGACATGCGCCGAAGGGCGAGTTGAAGCTGAATTGGCGGGGCTCGAGTTCCGGGATCGAGAGACCGCAGACGGGGCACGAATAGCGTTCGCTGAACAGGTGCGGTTCCGGGTGGGAATCGTCGCGGGCGTTGCCTTCCGCGTCCCTGGGGCCGTGGAGGTCGATCTCGACGATCCCGTCGGTCATCCGGAGCGCGGTCGCGACGGAGTCGGCGAGACGTTCGCGATCGGAGGCGTTGACGGTGAGGCGATCGACCACGATGGCGATGTCGTGATTGCGGCGACGGTTCAGCTGCGGCGGCTCGGACAGATCGATCAGGTCCCCATCCACCCGCGCCCTGACGAAGCCCTGGCTGAGCGCTTTCTCGAACAGATCACGAAACTCGCCCTTGCGGCCGCGGACGAGCGGAGCGAGGACCTCGATGCGGGCGCCGTCCGGCCAGCCAAGGACGCGCTCGGCGATCTGCGAGGCCGACTGCGCGCGGACGGGTCTCCCGCAGTTAGGGCAATGCGGCGTGCCGACGCGAGCCCAGAGAAGCCGGAGGTAGTCGTAGATTTCGGTGACGGTCCCCACCGTCGATCGCGGGTTGCTTCCCGCCGTTCTCTGCTCGATCGCGATCGCGGGCGACAGCCCCTCGATCTGGTCGACGTCGGGCTTCTCCATGACGCCGAGGAACTGCCGCGCGTACGCCGACAGCGACTCGACGTATCGACGCTGTCCCTCCGCGTAGATCGTATCGAACGCCAGCGATGACTTGCCGGACCCGGACAGCCCCGTAACCACGGTGAGGCTGTCCCGGGGGATCTCGACATCGATATTCCGGAGGTTGTGTTCGCGCGCGCCGCGGACGACGATCGAGTTTCGATTGGCCATATCCAGCCATGGTAGACGGGGCGGGCGCCGGAGGGCAACCTGGAAGCCGTGATGGAGGCTCTCGAGCCCCCCGTCACCGGGGTCAGCTCGCCTGCCGAGTGCGGACGAAGGTGACGGCCAGACCGACTCCGAGCGTAATCGTGGTGCCGATCAGGACGAACCACGGCCACGCGATGGCCGACCGGGCGGTTGCCCAGATGACGAAAACGGCGAGAACGCTGGTCACGATCCCGGCTCGTGCGGCCGCGTGGTCGGCCCTCGGGACGAAGCGTGCGAGCCCAAATGCTCCGAGCAGCGCCCCGTAGATCATCGAGGCGATCCCCAGCGACACCTCGACGGCCGTGCTCTCCCGACTCAGCGGGATGAACCCGATCGCGGCGAGCACGAGAAGACCGGCCCACATCCAGGTGAAGCGCCGGCCGACGGCCAGGATCGACTCATCGTCGGCCTCGGGGTGGGCAGGGGCCCAAAAATCGTACACGGTGGCCGCTGCGAGCGAGTTGATAGAACTGGAGAGCGTCGACATGGCGGCGGCGAAGACGGCCGCGATCAGGAGACCGCGAACCCCGGTCGGCAGGGCATCGATGATGAACGTGGCGAAGATCTCGTCGGATCGCTCGAATGCGGCTCCGCCGTAATACGCCCACAACCCGAGCCCCACGACGAGAAACAGGGCGAACTGCGCGAGGACGGCGAAGCCGCTCCCGACAAGCGCGCGGCGGCTCGAGGCCAGATCGCGGCACGCGAGCAGGCGCTGGACGATCAACTGGTCGGTGCCGTGCGACCCCATACTCAGGAACGCCCCACCCAACAGTCCCGCCCACATCGTATACGGGCGACCGAGGTCGAACGACCAGTCGACCACACCGAGCTTCCCGGCGGCTCCCGCCCGCTCGAAGATGACACTCCAGCCACCGGGAACGGCCTGGCCCAGAACGACGATGGCGATCGCCCCTCCCGCCAGGTACAGCGACATCTGCGCGGCATCGACCCACACGACCGCCTTCAGGCCTCCGGCGTAGGTGTACACGAACGTCACGAGTCCGATCACGACGACAGAGAGGGCGAGCGGCCAACCGGTGACGAGCGAGAGGGGGATCGCGGTCGCGAATAGCCTCACCGAGTCTGCCAGCAGCCGGGTGATCATGAAGATCCCCGACGTCAGGCGCCGCGTGCCCAGGCCGAAACGGATGGCGAGGAGCTCGTATGGAGTGCGGAGCCGCCCTTCGTGGTAGGCCGGAAGAAGCCACGCGGCGACGATGATGCGGCCGACTACGTACCCCAGGGCGATCTGCAAGAACCCCAGGGAGCCATTGTAGGCGATGCCCGGGATGGAGAGGAACGTGAGCGTGCTCGTCTCGGTCGCGACGACCGACAGCAGTACCGCTCCCCAGGGAAGGTCGCGGCCGCCGAGGAAATAGTCCTCTCCCGTCCTCGACCCACGACCCAGCCAGGCCCCCCAGGCAGTGACGGCGAGCATGTAGCCGACGAGAACGGCCAGGTCGATCGATTTCAGGGGCGGTCTCGGAGCTCCACGGGGACGTCCCGGATCGCGATCGCCACCGCGTCATGCACCGCCCGGCGCAAGGGAATGTGCCCTCGCATGGCGCGTGTCGGGTTCACGCGATTGGTCAGGAGCACTACGAAGACGTCGCGTTCCGGGTCAACCCAGATGCTCGTACCCGTGAATCCGGTGTGTCCGAACGACCCCACGCCGAAGAAGCGGCCCGCTGACGATCGGCCGGACGGCGTGTCCCAACCCGTCGCGCGACTCGAGGTCTCGTCGGCCCGACGGGTGAAGTCGGCCACAGTGGCCGCCGACGGCAGACCGTCGGGCGCGTCGTCTCCGCCCGAGTCGAAGCCCCGGCCCGTTCGGGCGGCCGCGCTGATCCACGCCCCGAAACGGGCGAGGTCACGGGCGTTCGAGAAGAGCCCCGCATGGCCGGCGACCCCCCCGAGGGCGAAGGCGTTCTCGTCGTGCACCTCACCCCGGAGATGTCGGTTGCGGAATACCGTGTCGAGTTCGGTCGGGGCGACCGAGGGCCACGCGCGGCGCGGAGGGTTGAAACCGGTCGACACCATGCCCAACGGACCGAAGATCGTCTCCTCGGCGAAGGCGTCCAGCGTACTTCCCGCCACCTCCTCGATCACGAACTGCAGCGTGATCATCCCGATATCGGAGTACACCGTCCGACTGCCGATCTCGTACTCCTGTGCAAGCATGGCGATGGCGTCGCGGTACTGCGCCCTGCCTTCCAGCTCGCGCCAGAACGGACGGAACGGCGGCAGCCCCCCCCGGTGGAGCATCAGGTCGCGCAGCGTGACGTCGGCCCTCCAGCCTTCCGACCACTCGTCCAGGTACCGTCCGACGGGATCGTCGAGGCTGACACGCCCCCGGTCCACGAGCGTCATCACGGCGGTCGTCGTGGCGATGACCTTCGTCAGGGAGGCGAGGTCGTACAGGCTGGAATCGGTCACGCTGGCGCTACCGGCGCCCCAGTCCAGGTGCCCGTAGCCCCGCTGGCGCACGATGCGACCGTGCCGGCCCACGACGAGCGCGGCCCCCGGCATGACCGAATCGGCGATTGCCCGGGCGATGATCCGATCCACACGCCCGAGCGCCACGGCATCCATCCCGACTTCCCCGGGAGCCACCTCCACATCGCGACCCCGCCCCGCGGCGGAATCGGCTCGCGGACCGCTGCGACGCAAACCTTCACCGACCCGGTGCAGCGGCGGCAACGAGATTGGCAGCCTGCCGACCACCTCGACCCGTCCGAGCACGGCGTCCGCAGCGGCCCGCTGAGCGGCTGGAGCCGCGCCCCAGGCGACCAGATAGGTCGCGGGATCGCGCACGGTCTCGAGCAGATAGGGGCTCGCGAACGACACGAGCATGGCCGGGGTTCCGGCGAGGGCGATCGCGTTCACGAGGTCGTCGAGCGGGTGCGGCCCCGAGTCCTCCTCGGGCGGGGAAGGAGTCGCGTGCACCGACAGCACGACCATGTCCGCCTCCGACGCCCGCAACACCGCCGCGCGATACTCTTTCGGCGGGGAGTCCGGCCGCAGACGAGCGCGCGTAACCTCGACGGCCTCGCCGAGACGAGAGTCGAACACGCGTCCGGCCACGACATCTCCGTCACCCGCATACGTGATGGAGAGCACCCGCCGTGTCGAGATCGTGTCGACAGGAAACGATCCGTCGAGATCGCGCACGAGGACGAGCGACTTCCGGGCGACCATGTCGGCGAACGCGGTGTGGTCCCCCGCCCCCACGACCTCCGTCACGAGCAACGGGTCGACGAACCGCCCGCCGTCCAGCCCGGCATCGGCCTTCATACGAAGCAGACGTCGGGCGGACCGCTCGATGCGAGCCTCTGAAAGGCGACCGGAGACCACGGCCGCCATGACGCCCTCGATCGCCAGTGCCGGATCGGCCGGCATCAGCAACACGTCCGCGCCCGCTTCAAGCGCCCTCACGGCGGCCTCGCCGGGCCCGTAGTCCTCTACGATCGCCGCCATGTCGAGGGCATCGGTGAACAGCACGCCGTCGAACCCGAGTTCCTCGCGAAGTAACTCCGTCATGAAGTAGCGAGAGAACGTGGCGGGCGGGGCATCCTCACCGAGGATCCCGGGGGCCGCCACGTGCGCCGTCATGACGGCGTCCACGCCCGCCTCGATCGCGCGGCGGAACGGTACCAGCTCGATCTCGTCGAGCCGGGAGCGGTCGCCAGGGATCACGGGCAATTCGTAGTGGGAGTCGGTTTCGGTATCTCCGTGACCCGGGAAGTGCTTGGCGGTCGTCATGAGCCCCGCCGAGCGCGCGCCCCGGACGTACGCGGCCCCGAGTTCGGCCACCCGGTCGGGATTCTCTCCATACGAACGGGTGTTGATGATCGGGTTCTTCGGGTTGTTGTTCACGTCCAGGACCGGGGCGAAGTTGAGGTGGACCCCGAGCGCGCGCGCCTCCAGACCGGTGATCCGGCCGGCTTCGAACACGACGTCCACGTCGTCCACCGCTCCGAAAGCCATCGCCGGGGGGAACCGCGTGGCACCCCCCATATCCATTCCCGAAGGCAGCGCGTAGATGCCTGCCACGCGAAAACCCGGACCCGCCTCGAAGTCAGCGGCCACCAGCAGTGGCACCTCTGCGATCGCCTGGAGTCGATTGAGGCGCGAGACATAGGAATGCGGGGTGCCCAGCGAGATCACGACACCGCCGATCCCCTGCTCCTCGACGAGGCCCTCGATACGCAACTGCTCCTCGCTGCCGCGAGACGCGTAGCCGCCGCTCATCCAGACCATGACGAGTTGCCCGACGCGCTCCCGCAGCGTGAGAGCCTCGAGCGTCCGGTCGACCCAGTCCTCCCCGGTGGGGCCCGACGCCGGTGACGGCGTTCCCGCGGTGGCACAGGCGGCGAGAAGTGCCATGGCCAGCCCCGCGCGCGTCACGAGGCGCCGGGGGCGGGCGGCCGCTCGCTTTCGGCCGATGTGGGGCTCGGATACTCTCACGGTCATGTCACTCATTCGGTGCAAAGCTATTCGCTGGGCTCCCGCTCTGGTACTCGTTGCCGCAGTCGCCTGCGCCCGGCCCGACGACTCCGCTCCTGGCGACGCCCCTCGGGCAGCGTCGCCGCCGTCCGACTCCACGACCAGAGTCCGCCCGGGGATCGACGTCCTCCTCCGCGATTCCCTGCACCTCGTCTTCGGACGCCGGGTCGGGTTGATCACGAACCGAAGCGGCGTGACGAGCGACGGACGAAGCTCGATCGACGTCCTTCACGAACATCTCGACGTGGAACTGGCCGCGCTGTTCGCCCCCGAGCACGGCATTCGCGGGACCGAGGCGGAGGGACGGCGTCTCGAGGACGGGGTCGACCAGGGATCGGGCGTGGTCATTTACTCGCTCTACGGCGAGACCTTTGCGCCGACGCCCGAGATGCTGTCCTCGATCGACGTGCTTCTGTTCGATCTGCAGGACATCGGTGCCCGCTACTACACCTGGGCATCCACCATGGCGTACGCGATGCGCGCCGCGGGGGAGGCGGGCCTTCCGTTCATCGTGTTGGACCGCCCCAACCCCATCGGCGCACCTGTGCAGGGGCCCGTGTTGGACCCCGCGTTTTCAAGCTTCGTGGGCCTGTATCCGATCCCGGTGCGACACGGGATGACCGTGGGAGAACTGGCCCGCCTGTTCGTCGGCGAGTTCGGAATCGACGTCGATCTCACGGTCGTCCCGGTCGCCGGATGGACTCGCGACACCTGGTTCGATGACACGGGTCTCCCGTGGATCCCGCCTTCCCTCAACATGCCCACGCTGGAGAGCGCCTCACATTATCCCGGAACCTGCCTGTTCGAAGGAACGAACCTCTCGGTCGGTCGCGGAACAGAAGCGGCGTTCCAACAGATCGGCGCTCCGTGGCTTTCCGGAACCGACCTGGCCGAGCGATTGGCCACGTACGACCTGCCGGGGGTCCGGATCGACGCGGTAGAGTTCACTCCCGACGACCCGAGCGATGGGAAGTTCGACGGGCAGCCCGTTCGCGGCGTTCGGCTCCGAGTGACCGACCGATCCGTCTACGACCCGGTTAGAACGGCCGTCGCGGCACTTCTGGAGGCGCGGGCGCTGTCGGGCGAGGCGTGGCGCTGGAACGTGCGGCACTTCGACCGGCTCGCTGGAAGCGACAGGTTGCGTTCGAGGATCGAGAGCGGCGTCACGCTCGCGGAAATCGTGGGCGCGTGGGGCCCGGGGCTGGCGCAGTTCGCACGCCTGCGGGCCCCGTACCTCATCTACCCTGAGGGCTCGACGGAGCGCGGCGACCGCTAGGGAGCCCGCCAGGCAGGAACGAGAATTCGGCCGCGGTTCTCGTCGATCTCGGCTTCGATCGGCGTCATGCCACGCGGCTCACCGTCGATCTGGATCGCCACGGGCGGGTCGGACTCGATCGTGACCTTCTTGGCCTGCAGGAAGATCATCTGGTCGTCGCCACCGAACTGCTTCCGCGCCACGCGCCACAGGATACGGGCGACCTCCGGCAGATTCCGCGGGGCGAAGATCGCAACATCGATCAGCCCGTCGCTGAACGACGAGTCCGGAGCGACGGTGAGTTCCATCGGCAGAGGCCCGGCGCCGAGTTGACCCGCGTTGGCGAGTAGAACCATCGACGCGCGAACGAGAACCTCCTGGTCGTCCGCTACGATCCGGAAGTCGGCGCTCGGAGGCGTGATGATGTTCTTGATACCGCTGTAAAGGTAGGCTGCGAAGCCGAGTCGACTCTTGAGTTCGGCCGTGGCCGACGCCATCACGTCGGCGTCCAGTCCGGCCCCGGCGATCAGCGCGAACTGCTCCCCGTTCGCGCGACAGAGATCGACCTCCTTCACCTCGCCCTCCACGGCGACGCGGACGCTGTCTTCGAGCGAGGTCGGGATGTCGAGATTGAGCGCCAGCTGATTTCCCGTACCGAACGGGATGATCGCGACCGGCACGCCCGAGCCCGCGGTTCCCTTCAACGCGATTCCCACCGTCCCGTCGCCTCCGACCGCCGCCACGGCCCGGTATTGCCGGTCGGCCGCCGCGCGGACGATGCGGTAGGCTTCCTCCGCGTCACCCGGCTCGACAATGTCGAAGGGGACCGAACGCGCGGCGAACGCTCCACCCAATCGACGCAGAAGGGCTTCCGGTTGTCCGCCGCTGGCTTTTGGGTTCACGAGCACCAGGAACCGATCGGTATCCGGGTGCGGATACGGCGTCTCCGGCGCGATGTCGGCGCTCGTCGAGGGAACCTCGAGGTCGGTAGTGTTCACGGATGGAGGTTCTATCGGCGGCTCCCGGAGCGCAACCGTGCCGAGACCGACCCTCAGTAGCTCCATTCCCGGAAGAGGAACAGGCCGAACGTCTGCTGATCCTGGAAGCTCGTGTGATCGAGTCCGAATAATCGATCGTCGAACCGGCTGGAGGCCTTTGCCTCGAGCGACCAGACCGGGTTGAACCGCCACTCGATGGTCGCCCGCGGGAGACCGCCTCGAAGCGGCTGTTGGAAGGTGAAGAACACCTGCTCGCTCGCATACCACCCGAACTCGACCGCCGTCTGGTCGAAGAGGTTGTCCGACCGGAGCCCGCCCCTGGGCGTGGTCCCGGCGATCGACGTGAGGTTGAAATAGGAGAGCCCGGTCGAGCCGACGAGGGCCGACGACAGGCCGGAACTCAGTGTTCCGAGCAACGTCTCCTGCACGAGACGCTGGCCGAGCTGGGCATCACCCGAGCCAACGCACGGCGCACCGACCGCGAGGAAGCACAGTTCGTCGGTGTCGCTCATGGGCGGCGTGCTCGAAATCTGCAGATTCGTGGACAGCAGGGTTCCCCCGATGCCCACCTGGATCAGCACCGGACCATCCTTGGTGCGATTCCGGTATTCCGCGGAGATGTCGAGGTTGGGATTGAAGTCCTCGCTTCCCACGAATTGAATCGTCCCTTCCGTGATCCGGAGCGCCTGTACGTACGGCGGAATCCGGTCAAACCGGTATGTGCCGCGGGCAAGGTCGACTCCGCCGGTGACTCTGACGTCGCTGGTGGCCTGATCCAGCCGTACCAGAAGCCCTTCGGAGACCATCTCCACGTCGAGCGTTGGAGACCGAAGCCAGAGATTCGGTCCGAGGGCGAGCTCGATATCGAGTCGGAGATTGTCCATGAAGGGGTTTCGGAACCGATCGAGAAGATAGGCGTCGCGGACCGAGGCCGAGTCGAGGAGCCCGTAGAACGTCGGATCGCTCAGATCGAGAATCTGACGCTCGCGGAGAAACTCGTCCTGGCGAACGGTGCCGTCGCGCAATCGGAACTGTCCCGTGACCTCGGGGGCACTGTACCGACCGCCGAGGTGCCCGGCCCCGTCCACCGCGAGTTCGATATCGCGTCGCGAGATGGCCTGAAGGCGGACAGCCTGGAGATCGAGATCGAACATCGGGTCCAGCAGCGAGCTGAGATCCAGCGTGCCCGCGACCGTGGCGCTCCCTCCCGCTTCGGAAGCCAGCACGATGGAGTCGAGGCGGGCCTCCCGCCCCCGAAACGTCACCTCTCCGTTCACCCCGATCATTCGGATGCCGAGATCCGGGACCCAGGCCTCTCCTTCTTGAAAGGCGAGACTCCCCCCGTAACGAAGTTCCCCCGGTTCGCCCTCGAGCGTGACCGAACCGAACGCCACGCCACCGACGTCCCGCAATCCCTTCACCATCAGTTCGAGAAGCTGAAGGGGCAGGCTGTCCGCGTCGACCCGAAGGTCGAGCGGATCCGGGAGCAGACGCCGATCCACCGTCCCGAAGCGCAGGTCGGTTTCGACCGTGCCTTCGAGTCGCGCCAGCCGATTGCCGTCGCGGGTGAGGTCCAGTGATCCAACGAACCTCTGGCGGGAGTAGTCGAAGCGAACGTCGAGCGACGAATACCGGTGATCGCGAACCGACGGATCGAGAAGCCGGATCTCGCCCTGGAAGACCGGGGCGTCGAGCGTACCCGACAGCGCCGCCGAACCCGACATCGTCCCGCCCACTTCCGGTCTGTCCGACCACAAATAGCCAAGTTCTGCGATGCGGAGACCGGCGAGTCGGACGGCCAGGTTGCCGGCGGTCCCCGCTCCGATCGATCCGTCCGCCTCGAATCGGCCGAGCGACCCCGCAACGACGAGGTCGTCGAATCGCAGCAGGGAATCCGTGTAGACGACACGGGCCGGATCGAGCAGCGTGGACTCGACGTTGCCAAGTCTAACGCGGGCGCTCTCCAGGGCCACGAGCACGTTGCCCTCTTCCAGCCGAATCTCACCACTCCCGCTCGCCTCCACCGTCGAGTCACGCCGCGAGTAGACCGTCACGACGAACGGGCCGGCGTCCCTTCGCTCCACATCGAGGTCGACCGAGTCGAGTTGAACTCCGTCGACCAGGACCCCGGTTGCGGTCAGGTGGCCCCCAAAATCCGCCGTCGTCGGGGGGTCATCCAGTTGTATCCTGACGGACAACGTGTCGGCGCCCCAACGGGCGAACCGAACGTCGCCCGCTTCGACAGACCCTTCGATCGCGAAATCCCCAAGCGTCCCGACAACGACGCCGCGCGCCCGAGCGCTCCCCAGCAGCCCTTCGACCGTTTCATCGGGGCCTGGCTCGGCCGTGGCTGCGGCAAAGCTGGCGAAGATCTCGTCGCCGGTGGCGGCTCTGCCGCCCGGAATATCCTCGGCAACCCACCGATTCCACTCGGAAAGATCTGTCGCCTCGGCCTCGAACTCCAGGGTCCCGACACGATCGGCCGTGAGTCCGAACTCGCCTCTTCCGGCGATGGCGCCGACATCCGCCCGCAGGATCAACGTGTCGATCGTCGCCAATCCGTCTTCGACGTGAAAGCGGAGAAAACTCGCCTCGAGGTCTGCGCGTTCGAATTCGGAAGGAAGGATCTCGAGATCGAACGTCGCGCTCAGGGTCTCGGGATCGATTCCGCTGCCGGTCACGCGACCGCGCAGCGCGAGTCGCGACGACGGTGCGTTCTCGATCCACTGATCGATCGCGATGTCGGAGGCCTCGAGTGTCGCATCGTAGGTCGGCGACTCGGACTCGAACCCGAATCGCCCCTCGAGCTTCAGCCGCCCTCGCGGGGTGATGAGGTCGGCCTCGACCAGAAGGTTGCCCAGGTCGCCGCGCGCCTGGACCGGTCCGCTCACCGAGCCCACGAGATCCACGTCAGGGACCCAGGGGCGCAGCGCGGACAGGGCGAGAGGGGCCGCTTCGATCGCGATATCGACGATCGAGCCCTCGGCCAGATCGACGGTCCCCGCGCCGGAGATCGAGGAGACATCACCGTCGGACCCGAGATAGGACAGGTCTCCGGAAAACGCGAAGATCCCGTCACCCGGTCGGCCGACTCTCACCGATCCGCCGATTCGGCCGGGGATCGTCGTGTCCAGGCCGATGATTCGGGCCCAGCGAGGCTCGAAAGCCCGGAGGGTCAATTCGAGGTCGCGGACGGGGAACGGGTCGACGATCCCGACCCCGCCCACCACACTGAGGACGGACGGGCTCCCCACCCCGCCGTCGACATCGGCCAGCGTGAGATCTGCTGCAATCGTGAGGTCGTCGATCCTCCCGGACGCGTGGATGGTCCCCGTGACGTGGCCGTCGATCACCGTCTCCCGCTCTAGAAGGTCGTCGAGCCAGGAAAGGTGCATCGGCTTGAGGGTGAGATCGAGCGATTCGAACCGGGGCGTCGACTCGACCGCCATCGTGAATCCGCCCTCGACTCTCGTGTTTTCGCTGACGATCGCTGCGTTCGACACGGCGACGATCGTGGTCTCGCCGCGCGAACTGAGCGAAAGGTCCATCACCCCACCGCCGGTCACTGGAATGGGGATGGGCAGCCATGCCATGTCCTCGAAAACCATCCGGTCGGCATGCAGGTCGAAATGGAACTCGAGGGGTTCGCCGGGGGTGAGGTGGCCCGAGCCCGCGATGCTGGAGCCCGCGGTCTCGAACCGGTCGATACCGACCCGGATCGTGTCGCCAAACGTCACGTCGCCCGAAAATCGCTGAACGTCGAGGGGCGCTGCGACCATCGATAACCGGCCGCTCACGTTCTCCATGGCGATGTGGAACGGGCGCGGTGGATCGATGAGGCGGAGCAGCGGGAATTGCCCCGCCAACCCGTCGATTCGGTACACTCGCTCGAACTCGCCGTCCTCGGTCTCTTCGTCATACCAGATCGACGCCGGGTCGCGCGCAGCGGCGAACGCGCGGTCACGTTCCCTGCCCTCCAGGCCCTCCGTCCAGGGGACACGAATCTCGAGCAGGCCGTCGCGAATGGTGGCGTCGCCGAGGATGAAGCGGAACGGGTCGTTCTCCTCCAGCGGAGCGACCATCAGCGAGTCGGCCACCTCGCTGGTGTCGGCCTCTGCCCCGGCGAGGATCCGCTCGAAGTTCCAGCGACCATCCGTATCCACGGCGACTCGGATCTCGGCATATGCGGCGTCGAGCCTTCGAATCCGAATCTGTCGGCGCAGGAGCAGCAGCGGATCGTACTCGAGCGCCACCGTGTCCATCGCCACGAAGGTCATCCCCTCGTTGTCGACGATCTCGAAGCTGCTGAGCACGATGCGGGTGATGAGGTTTCCGCCCAGCACCGGGCCGATCCGTACCTCGCCGTCGACCGCGTTGTCGAGCGCCCGCTGAAGCAAGGCGATGGCGGCGTTCCGGCCCGTCGACGTCTGAGTGAACTGGAACAACGTGAGGGCGACTCCGAGGCTCAGAAGCCCGAGCACCCGCCCCACCGTGCGGGAGCGACGACGACGACGGGGGTCGCGACGCTCGGGGCCGGTGTACTCGCCGGACGACTCATCGGGTGCTTCGGGGTGATCGTTCCCCTCGTCGCGCGGACTCAAAACGCTTCTCCAATCGAGATGTGGAACTGCAGGCGCCGCCAGAACTCCGTGATGAACGACGGGTCGTCGAAGCCGAACGGATCGTAGAGCACCGGGTCGGGCAACTCGACGATACTCCCATTCGACAGCGAAACGACGACCGGCAGCAACTCGGCGCCCGTCGGGTTGTACCCAATGTCCACGCGAAGGGGCCCTACCGGGCTGAGAAAGCGGATACCGGCTCCGGGTGTCCAGATGGGCGGCTTGATCTTCCCCAGATCTTCCCAGATCGCCCCGGCGTCGACGAACATGACGAACGTCCAGGTCGGGGTGAGTCGCTTCCTGAGTTCGAGACTCAATTCAAAGCTCGCGTTGCCGCCCTGCGGTCGCTCATCGAACTGGCGGGGGGTCTCCCGGGCGATCCGCCCCACGCAGTTCTCGAGAAACTCGTCCGGGCAGTCCCTCAGTTGGTCGGCGACGAGCACCCGAGGACCCAGCAGGTTTTGACGAAACCCCCGAACGCTCTGGGATCCGCCGGCGAAGTATCGTTTCGCCGGGTGCAGGAGATCCGCGTCCAGCTCCGGGTTGATGGAGACGGGGCCGCCGGTCGGCTTGACGACGCCGCCGCGAATCCGAATGCCGGCGATCAACCCCGGTTCGATCGTCTCGAAGTCGGCCGCCTGGAGGGTCAGCCGGTAGTAACGGTACTCGGACCCGGTCCAGTTGGCAGCCCACTCGAAGTCGGCCGTAAAGTAGTGGCCGTTCGTCGGCTGAAGCTGGTGATTCGTACGGTTGTTGACCCACGAAAGCACGATTGGAGACAGCCATCGCGCCTGGCTTATGACCGCGATGTCCTCTGGTGTGCAGAAGCCGAACGAAACGCAGAAGAAGATGTCGGCCGACCGTTCATCGAAGCCGGTGTACGACGGCTGGTAGCCGATCGTCGCCGACATGCCCCGTCGGATGGCCCGGCTAATCCCGACCACGGCGCCGACTTCTTCGCGGATGAACACGTCGGGGAACGTTTCGCGCTGTCCGAAGAGGGTGGTCCGAAACGCGTTTCGTCCGGAGAGGAAGACCGGGACGGTAAGTTCGGCCCGAAGCAGATAGTTCAGCGACCGGAATTCCGGGGAACTGCCGACGCCGTTGCACGGAAAGGCGCCACCGAGCTGCTGCGCGAAGATGTTGTCCAATCGCGCCGTAATCTCGAGTCGTTTCGCCTCGCCAAACAGGTTGCGGTGCGTCAGCCTGGCCTCCGTCCGCAAGCACCGATCCGTGCTCCAGCCGAAGCCGCCCCGCGCAGCCCTCGTCGTCTTGGGGGTGATCGTGACGCCCAGATCGACGACCGAGTCATCGACGACCACGGGTTGGATCGACGCGAAACGGACCGCGTCCACCCCGAACAGGATCTGCTGACTGTTGTCGATCAGGCTCTGCCGGTATACGTCGCCCGGCCCGATCCGCATGAGTTCCCGGATCACGCCGTCGCCGATTTCCTCGGCGCCAACGACGGTGATGTTGCCGATCCGATACCGACGTCCCGGGTCGACGCTCAGTTTGATGCGCGCGCCTTCCCCGGGAGGCCTGAGCAAATCCTCCAACACCGTCGTCTGGATGTAGCCGAGTTCACGAAGCGAGCGGACCAGGCTGTCTTTTCCTACTGCCAGCCTGACCCGGTCGAAGCGGTCGCCGGGCGCCAGATCGACCAGGCGTAAGACCTCTGAGGAGTCCAGCACGGCCGGGACGCCGTTGATCGAGATCGAGTCGATCACCGTCGGCTCGCCCTCGTTGATCGTGAAGTCGATCCGAACCTTCTCGTCGAGTCGCGTAATTCGGCTGTCCACCGTCGCGCGGAAGAATCCACGATCGCGGTAGTACAGCTGGATGCGGAGCTCATCGTCAAGGACGGCCAGCGAATCGAGGTATTCCCGAGAGTGAGCGAATCCCCAGTCGCTGAACCAGCAGAACGGGGCGAGCAGCACGCTCGTACAGGTGGTCTGGCGCGACCGGAGGACGGTCGCCAGGTCGTTGTCGGAGAACGCCTCGTTCCCCTCGAAATCCAGACTCGCGACCTCGGGGTCACGAACGGCCTGCGCGAAGAGAACCGTCGGCCCGACCGCCGCAACGATAAACGCGATGGCAAAGGACCGGGCAGTGCCGGCCCGGAGAGTCACGGGGGCGAACCCCGGTCGAGCGGTGCGCACGGGGGCGGGGGCGGCGGCAGCGCCCTCTACGCCTCGCTCGGGGACGCGGCGGCGTTGCGGAACTTCTTCACCAGCATGATCCCCACCACAACGAGCCCGACGCTGATGAGTTGCGCGATCGTAAACGTGCCGAGGAAACGATCATCTTTCGCCCGGAAGATCTCCACGATGAATCGCTCGACGCCCGCCGCGGCCAGCCACACTCCGAACAACCAACCGGCCTGATGGGGATGTTTCCGAAGACGCCACAGGATCAGGAAAATGATGAGCGACATCCCGATCTCGTACAGCTGCGTCGGGTGAACTCTCAGCAGTTCGCCATCCGAGATGTTCGGTGGAAGATCGACGCCGAACCGGCGAAGATTTCCCCCGGTCGTCGGGGGAACGCCGCGGGGGAATGCGATCCCGACCCAGGACTCGGTCGGTTTTCCATAGTCGTCTCCGACCAGGAAGCACCCCACTCTCCCGACCGCGTACCCCACCGCGATCGCCGGCGCACAGGCGTCGGCCGCCCGCGCGATCGAAAAGCCCGATCGCTTCACAACCCAGGATACGCCGAGGACTCCGCCGATGAATCCGCCATACCACACGAGCCCGCTCCGGGTTAGCAGCATCGCGAGAGGGTCGAGGGCGGTCCGGTCCCAATAGAGAAGCACATAGTAGATCTTCGCGCCCACGATTCCGCCGATGAGCGCCCCCATCAGCATGTCCGCGGCAAGATCCGGATCGCCGCCGAGCCGCTCCAGCTCGGAGCGCACGACCCAGTAGGCCAGGAGGAACGCCAGGGCCATCATCACCCCGAAAGAAGTGATGGTGAGCTCGCCGATTACGGGGAGGTTCAGCGTGAATAGCTCGGGATACACGGTCGGCTCCTTAGAAGACTGTTGAAGAACCCTGGCGGGTCACGTTACGGCGCCACAGCCCCGGAAACGCGAGCCTGGGGTCCGCGTTGAGCGACCAGGAACTCCGCTCGCCGGCCGACAGGCGGTGGGCGGCCACGGCCGCGATCATTGCGGCGTTGTCCGTGGCAAGACGCGGCGACGGCGCAAAAAGCTGCCGCGTCTCGCCCAGCTCTTCAGCCAGACGCTCGCGAAGTCGGGAGTTTCGCGCGACTCCCCCGCCCAGCACCACCTTCCGAGCGTCGAGCGCCCCGACCGCACGCATCACCTTGCCCACCAGGACATCTGTCACCGCCTCCTGGAACTCGGCTGCCAGATCGGGCACGGCGTCCTCCAGCCGGCCGTCGCTCTCGAGGTCGCGGGCCGCCAGCGCGACCGCCGTCTTCAAGCCGCTGAACGACATGTCGTAGTACGCCGGATCTCCCGGCCGGTCGACCGAAGATAGCATGGGGCGGGGCAGCGACATCTTCCCGGGAGATCCGGAAGCGGCGACACGCTCGATCTCGGGTCCGCCCGGATATTCGAGGCCGAGGCGTCTCGCGACTTTGTCGAAGGCCTCTCCGGCCGCGTCGTCTCGCGTGGCGCCGAGAAGAGTGTAGTCGCCCCATGCGCGAGCCTCGATCAGCAGGGTGTGCCCGCCGGAGACGAGCAACGCGATGAATGGCGGCGTCGCCCCATCGTGCTCCAGCCTGGTGGCGAACAGGTGTCCTTCCATATGGTGGATTCCGAGTAACGGGAGGTCGCGGCCGAAGGCGAACGCCTTGCCCCAGTTCACGCCCACCAGCAGCGCTCCCACGAGACCCGGTCCCGCGGTCACGCCCACGCCGCGGATGTCACCCGACTCGAGCCCCGCCTCCCTCAGCGCGTGATCGACCATAGCGTCGATCATTCGGAGGTGCGCGCGCGCCGCGATCTCCGGGACGACGCCCCCGAACGCGGCGTGGGCGTCCTGCGAGGCGATGGCCAGGCCACGGATCGTCCCGCCCTCCACGACGGCCGCGGACGTCTCGTCACACGACGTCTCGATCCCGAGGACCGGTTCGGTCACTTCGATGGGCCCTCCTGCGACGCCCGAGTCGAACGCGGGGTCACCGTCACGCGCGAGGGCACTGCCACCGCCGTCGCGTTCATGCCCGCGGGGAGCCGGATGCTCACGTCTGCCTGCTCCGGGCCGGCCGGAGCATGGTCGAGCCTTACCGAAACCTCGAGATCGGTCGGCAGAAGAGTCGCCACGATGCGCGCCGCACCGCTCACCTCGACAACGACGACGAGGGGGTCGACCGCCACCGCCGACGCGGCGCTTCCCACCACGCCGACCGTGACCTGGAACCTGCGAACGATCAGCGAGTCGATCTCGACCGTGACGCTGACCTGCGAGGGGGAGACCGTAAGGCTCGACGGCCCGGGCGGGCGCTGAAGATCCACCAGCCGTGTGACCCCCTCCGTGAGCTCCCCCATCTCGAGGCGCTTCGTGTCGATCCCGAACAGCGGGTCGACAGCCGACGCGGGTCCCGAGAGACGGGCACTGTCGGGGCTCACGATGACTCGAGCGATCGCGAACCCCGGCGCGGGTCGGGCGCCGGTGATCGGCATGACCGGCAGTGTCACGACTCGACGGGGCTCCAGATGCACGAAGACCCTCGGCGGAGAGACCCCCGTGGCCAGCACGTTGAGACTCCGGTCGTACTCCACGTCGTCGACGTCCAACACGACTTCGACCACGGAATCCTCGACGTTTTCGATGACCGGGCGAATCACCGGCGCGTTGAAGAGCGCAATGATGTCGCCGCTGCGCCCCTGAAAGATCGTCATCACCTCGGTGGGGGCTTCTCCGATCGCCCACGCAGAATCGCGAACGTCAAACTCGATGCGCGTCGCGATCGCCTCGTCCTGCGTAGGCTGGTCGGCGGTCACGTTGAGCCAGAGCAGGACGAACAACACGATGGCCGTCACCTTATAGGGCCATTTCTCTATGAACAGCGATTGGAGGCTCATGACGGGCGTCGGCCGGCCGGAGCAGACAGCGTGTCGCCGGGAAGGGGCGGAAGGTCCTCGTCCGCAATATCGGCCGCCATGGAGTCCGGCGGGGCACCCGCCACGACGACCGAGACGAAGCCTCCGCCGCGAAGCGCGGATCCGGCCGCCGGACTCTGGGAGACGACTCGGCCGGGAGCCTGAGGCGCGTCGACCTGGTACCGGATCGCCCCGAGTTGCAGCTGTGCCTCCTCCAGCACTTCCGTCACGTCATCCACGTGCCGCCCACCCAGATCGGGCACATCGACAATGGGGGCGCCCTCGCTCACCACGAGCCGGACCTCCGCCGGGACGTATAGCCTCGTACCGGCGGCCGGACGGGTTTCTATGACGCCGGCACCGGCTCCGGGCTGGTGACGGGCCTCGATCTCGACTTCGAAGCCAAGCTCCCGCAGCAACCGCGCGGCTTCAGGACCCGCGAGCCCGACGAGTTCCGGAACGATTCTCGCCTCCGGGCCACTACTGAGGGTGATGCGAACCGTGTCCCCCGGGCGAGAGACCTGCCCCGGGAGCGGGGTCTGGGCAACCACCGTCCCGGAGACGAGGCCGGGATGATGGATGCGGGCCGCAACGGCCGACGGTAGTCCGATGTCGGCAAGCTGGCTCTCCGCCTCCGCCTGCGGCACCCCACCGAGATCGGGGATTTCCACGAACGTCGCGTCCGTCGGGTCTTCGGGCGCCGGAAACAACACGGTGGCCGCGACGAGGTACCCGGCGAGGAACATCGCGATCGTCACC
This sequence comes from Gemmatimonadota bacterium, assembly GCA_048060725.1. Classification (GTDB taxonomy): domain Bacteria; phylum Gemmatimonadota; class Gemmatimonadetes; order Palauibacterales; family Palauibacteraceae; genus Palauibacter. The sequence continues at coordinate 21,596 of JBGMQU010000041.1, forward strand.
ACGACGCCGAGCCCGACCGGACCCTTCAGGGCCCGAGCAGAAGGCAGCCGTGGGCGCGGAAGCGAGATCGCGGGCCGAACGCGTCTTTCGAAACTCAATGCACTCGCCTCAGCCGGGCCGCGTAGGCCCCGTCCGTTCCATACAGCCAGGGACGTATGAAGAGGTCGCCCGCATTCGTCAGACACCCATCGGGGAACGCGTCCGACGGGAGCGAGTCGCGTACGAATCCCGAGTGCCCACGGAGGAAACGCGAGATCTGCATCTCGTTCTCCTCGGGCTCGAGCGAGCATGTCGAATAGATCAACGTTCCCCCTTCCTCCACGATCTCCGCGCATGCGTCCAGGATCTCGCGTTGCAGAGACACCAGTGTCTCGAGCCCCTCCGCATCGATGCGCCACCGGGCATCCGGGCGTCTGCGAAGCACTCCCGTTCCCGTACACGGCACGTCGGCCAGCACCGTCCCGGCAGACGACACCGCCGGACGTCTGCCGTCGGCGACCACGCACTTCACGTCGAGCCCCAACCGCCGCGCCGCCGGTCCGATACGGGCGAGCCGGCGCGCGGATGGGTCGGCCGCGACAACAAGGCCCCGCGTGCGCACGGCCAGCCCCATCGTCTTGGTTCCGGGCGCCGCGCACGCATCGTACACCGGTGGAGAGACTTCGTCACCCAGACAGTCTACCACCGCGGAGGCGGCAGGGTCCTGAATCACGGCGGTGAGCCGGCCCAGCGCGTCCGCCGGCGATCCCTGCTCGAGGCGGTACGACCCGGGCCAGGCCTCGAGATGACGCAGCTCGACGCCTGCCCGTCGCGCGTTCGCCAGCGCCTCGGACGGATTCGCATCCAGCATCCGTAGCACCACCGGCGGACGGGAGTTCCCATGCTCGATCAGGGACGCGACGTCGTGCTCGCTCCAGCGGTCGAGCCAGCGGCGGACGAGCCAGCGGGGGTGCGATCCGTAGGTCGTGAAGTACTCCGTCGGGTCGTCCTCTCGCGCCGGGAAGGGATCCGGCGGCCCGGCGGACGCCGCGCGCAAGACCGCATTGATAAAGCCCGCGGCACCACTGCTCCCGGCCCGTCTGGCCTGTTTGACGGTCTCGTGGACCGCGGCGTGTGCCGGAGTCCGCATCTCGGTCAATTCGTACACGCCTGACCGGAGCCAGTCGAGCACCTCCGGCTCCACTCGCCGAAGGGGACGGTCGGTGAGCGCCGCGATCCGGGTATCCAGGCGGTTGCGCAACCGCAAACACCCGTAGGCGATCTCGAGGACCAGGCCGCGATCCTGCATCGGAACCTCGGGCAGCACACGCTCAGCAACGTGATCGGCGAAGCGGCCGCCACGCGACTCGACCAGGATTCTGTGTGCCGCGACGCGCGGGTTCAAAAGGGAAGCTATTCGCCGGCCGCCCCGGGCAGTCCTTCGCGCGGGCTGGAAGGCACGGCGTATTCCCGGATCGGCATCCTTCCGGCGGTGTACGCGCGCCGTCCCGCGTCGACCGCGAGACGCATGGCCGTGGCCATCTCGACCGGCTCACGCGCTTCGGCGAGCGCCGTGTTCATGAGGATCCCGTCGACCCCCTGCTCCATCGTCGCGCACGCGTCCGACGCGGTACCGACGCCGGCGTCGACGATCACGGGCACTTCGAGGCGCGACTTGATGAGCCGAATGTTCAGCGGATTCAACAGTCCGAGACCGCTGCCGATCGGCGAGGCCAGCGGCATGACGGATGCCGCACCCAGATCCTGCAGGCGGAGCGCGGTGATCAGATCGTCGTTCGTATAGGCCAGAACCGTGAATCCTTCTTTCACCAGCGTCTTTGTCGCGACGAGCAGCTCCTCGGTGTCGGGGAGCAGCGTGTCCGGATCGCCGATGACCTCGAGCTTCACCCAATCGCTCATGCCCGACGCCCGGCCCAGACGCGCGAACCGAATCGCCTCTTCGGCCGAGTAGCAACCGGCCGTGTTCGGCAAAAGTTCGAACTCTTCGGGGTCGAGAGTGCGAAGGATGTCGTCGCGATCGGGGTGCTCGATGTCCACCCGCCGAACGGCGACCGTCACCATTTCCGCTCCCGACGCTCGGATCGCCGCCAGCATCGTCTCCGGATCGGAGTATTTTCCGGTTCCCACGATCAGACGCGAGTCGAAGTCTCTCCCCGCGATGTTCAGCCGCTCCACGTCATCCGCCTCCCACAAAATGGACGAGTTCCACGCGATCGCCGGGCTCCAGGACGGTGTCCGCCAGCTCCGTGCGTCGCACGATTTGCCGATTCACCTCGACGACCACGGTTCGGCCGTCGAGCTGCAGTTCCTGCAGGAGCTGCCGGACCGTGGCACCGTGCGCCACGTTCCGCGAGCTTCCGTTCACCTCTATCCCGATGTCCGACATGTCGTCTCCACGATCCGCCCATTACGACCCGCCAATCCCTTCCAGGCCCTCGATCAGGTTCATGGTCGCCTCGATCGGATCTTCGGCGCCCCACACGGCCCGACCCACTACGACTCCGGAGACGCCCGCCGAAACGAGCTCGCCGAGGCGCGTACTGTCGACACCGCCGATCGCCAGCACCGGTGTGCGGCGGCCGGCGGCGGTCCGGCGAACCGCACCGATCACGTCGGCGATCCCCGCGGCTCCGACCCCGGCGGTCCCGGGGTGGGATGGCGTGGGATACGCCGTACCGGCCACGACGTAGCCCGCGCCGGCGGCCACCGCCACCTCTGCTTCCGCGGGACCGTGTACCGAAGCACCGATCCGCACGCCCCTGTCGTCGGGAAAGAGCGCCCGAACCACCTCGACAGGAAGGGCGGTCCGGCCAAGCTGCACGGCCTGCGCCGACGCCGCCAGCGCGATGTCCGGCCGTCCGTTCACTACGCACCACCCGCCGGACGCCCACGCGCGCGCGGCCAGGTCACGCGCGACTTCGAACAGTAGCGCGGCGCTCACCCGGGCGCGCAGATGGACGGCGACCGCGGGGCCGATGTCGACCAGATCGCGCGCCATGTCGAGCGCGATCGGGTCCTCGATCTCCGCCGCCGACACGAGCACGTGGACGCTCGGAAACGCTTCAGACGAGACGGACACCCACCAGTTCCCGCCGACCCCGGAGCCAGTCGGCGGACGCCATGCGTCGCTTGCCGGCCGGGCGCACCTCGTCGATCGCGATGGGCCCGTCGCCGGTCGCGATATGGAGCGTCTGTTGGGCGGTCACGATCGTCCCGGGAACGACACCCGGGTCCCCGAGGTCGTCCACCACGACCCGTGGCGCAAAGCATTGCAACGGCTCCCCGTCGAGCGTCGTCCACCCGCCCGGCCATGGATCGCACCCGCGCACCCACCTCGACACGTCCATGGCGCTCAACGACCAGTCGATCCGCGCCGTCTCACGGTCCATCTTCGGAGCGTACGTCGCCAACGCGTCGTCCTGCGGCACCTCGACGGCCCGGCCGGCGGCGAGATCGCCGAGCACCGGCACCAACGCGGCGGCGCCAAGGTTCGCCAGCGTATCGTACAGACCGCCTGCAGTCGTCTCCCCGTCGATCGGGACGCGCGAGATCGCGAACACAGGCCCCGCGTCCAGGGCGAGAACCATCCGCATGATCGACACCCCTGTCTCGGCGTACCCGCGGATGATCGCCCAGTTCACGGGAGCCGCGCCGCGCAGTACGGGGAGAGCGGAGGCGTGCACGTTGATCGATCCGTACCGGGGCAGAGCCAGCACGTCCTCACGCAAGATCTGGCCGTATGCCGCCACGACGGAAACATCCGGATCGAGCGTCCTCAGGGCCGACATGAAGTCCTCCCCGATCGGCCTCTCGGGTTGCAGGACCGTGACACCCGCCTCGAGGGCCCACGTCTTCACCGGGCTCGACGCGAGTCGTCGGCCACGACCGGCGGGCCTGTCGGGGTTCGTGACGACGCCGACGATCTCGTGACCCGCGGCCCGCATCGTCTCGAGGGACGAAAGGCCGAAATCGGGCGTGCCCCAAAAGAGAACCTTCAGTCCGACTCTCTCTTCTGCCATTTTCGGATGAGGAGTTGCCGCTTGAGCGGACTCACCCGATCGATGAACAGGACGCCGTCGAGGTGATCACACTCGTGCTGAAGACATCGACTGAGCAGCCCGTCGGCCGCGATCTCGACCTCGTTCCCGTCCGCGTCGAGTCCGCGTATGATAATCGATTCCGCTCGCTCGACGACTTCGGTCAGACCGGGGAGACTCAGACACCCCTCCTCGTCGCGTACGGTTCCGGTGCGTTCGACGATCTCCGGGTTTACCAGGACACCGGCCTCGATGTCATCGTCGCGAATATCATAGACGAACAGCCGCAGCGGAACGCCGACCTGCGAGGCCGCCAGCCCAATGCCGTCCGCCTCGTACATCGTCTCGATGAGATCGTCGATCAGGTGCTGCACCTCGTCATCCAGCGATCCGACGCGCGCGGCTTTTTCGCGAAGTACGGGATCCCCATACAGCCGGATCTCGCGAATCATGGCGAACTCGTTA
>JBGMQU010000042.1:0-14671 GCA_048060725.1 Gemmatimonadota bacterium
GAGAAACGGAGTACGTCATCTCATGGGTCCCACTCGGCGGGTACGTGAAGATGGCAGGGATGGCCGACGAGGAGGTGACGTCGAAGCTCGAGGGCCCGGACAGCGGGCCGACGAGTTCGGGAGGGGAACCCGGCCCGCGCGACTTCGACGGGAAGCCGATCTGGGCCCGCACGATGGTGATCGTGGCGGGTGTCATCATGAACTGGGTCTTCGCGATCGTCGCGTTCACCGCGATTGCCATGGGAGAGGGCGTCGTCGAGCCCAGGATCACCGAGGTGCAGGAGAACACCCCCGCGGAAGCGGCGGGGCTGCAGGCCGGTGACCTGATTACGGCGGTCGACGGGCAGACCGTCCGCGATCCGCTGCAGGTGATCCTGCTCGTCGAGCGGAAACCGAACGAAGAGGTCAAGTTCAACATCACCCGCGATGGCGAGCGTCTCGAGATTTTCGCGACCCCGGCCGCGCAGGATCAGTTCAACGAGGTGGCCAAGGAGTCGCGTGAGGTCGGCCGCGTGGGCATCTCCATCGGGCCAGAGCGCTATAACCTCGGGCTCGGTCGCGCGATCCAGCACGGTTGGGGGAGCACGGTCTACTGGAGCCGCGCAGTCGTCCAGTTCCTCGCCGACTTCGCGACGCGGAAGGCTTCGCCTCGAGAGGTGGGCGGCCCGATCATGATCGGACAGATTTCCGGTGCGGCGGCGCGTGCCGGACCCTGGAGGCTCCTCAGCTTCATGGCCATCATCAGCATCAACCTCGCGGTGTTCAATCTGCTACCGATCCCCGTCCTTGACGGGGGACACCTCGTGTTCCTCGGGGTGGAGGCGATCCAGGGCCGCCCGGTCAGCGTGAACACGCGGCTGCGGTTCACGACCGTGGGGATGGTGTTTGTCGTGGGACTGATGCTGTGGGCGGTGGGGAACGACTTCCTGAGGCTGCTCGGCATCTAGGAGGCTGCTCAGCAGCTTCCTGGTGTTGTGGCGCAAGAGACGGCTGGTGTGGCGCAAAGAGTACGGCGCAACCGTTTCAACAGCCTTCTCGCCCCACAGTGCTCAGCCTTCCCGCGACCCCTTCATGGAGCGGCCGAGTCGAACAGCGAAAGTTGCGGGCCGCCGCGATCTGGGCCCGCGAGCCGAGCGACGTCGAAGCGCCCGCCCGCATCGTCCTGGATCGCGCTCGCCAGCACGCCGTCCCAGCGGGTCGGCATCAGACCCTCGGCTACCCGGTCCGTCGCCAGGTTGGGGTCGTTGCACTCCGAGCTGAGGTGCGCCAGGAGAATCCCGCCCAGGCCGGGGTGAGCCAGCTCTCGCGCGAGTTGAGCCGTGAGTCGGTTGGAAAGATGTCCCCGGCTGCCTCCGATGCGTTGCTTGACGCCCCAGGGATAGGGTCCGTCCCGGAGCAGGCGCTCATCGTGGTTCGCCTCCAGCACCAGGAACGCGCACCCCTGCAACGCCCGCCGGACCGACACGGTCGCTCGTCCGAGATCGGTCGCGATGCCAATGCGCAGCCCCGATCGAGTGTGCCTCACGACGACGGCCACCGGGTCGGCCGCGTCGTGGCACGTCGAGATCGGCTCGACTTCGAGCGCGCCGACCCGTAGACCGGTCGGGGGCAGCTCGCGCGTCGACTCTTCGCCGCGCAGCAGAGAGTCGCAGGCCCGGCGGGTCGCCCGGTTCATCACCAGTGTCCACCCCCACCGGCGCGCGCCTACCCCGATTCCGCACGTGTGGTCTCGGTGTTCATGGGTAACGACCACCGCGTCGATCGATTCCGGGTGAACATCGAGATCCTCGAGACGGCGGGAAATCTGGGCGCCGCTGAAACCCGCATCCACGAGGATCCTGGTGCTGTCGGCTTCCACCAGGAATGCGTTGCCCCGGCTGCCGCTCCCGAGCGAGGCAACGGAGAGGCTCACCCGCACGCCTCGTCCCAAGCAGCTGCCAGCCATGAGAGCGTGTCCTCGTCCGCGTCCACGCCCCGGCGGGTCAACACGATGGCGGCGGTCTTCAGGAAAGCCTCGCGCCGATACCCGGAGAGCTCGGCTCCCTGGCCCCAGGAGAACGGCGGCACCCATTTGGGGGGCAGCTCCGCGCCGAAGATGTTCGAACCCGCCCCGAGGACCGTGCCGGTGTTCAGCAGCACACCGATTCCCGTCTTCACGTGATCGCCGATGAGGCTTCCGAGCTTCGTCAGGCCTGTGTCGACGGCGTCGCCTGGCGGCCCCACCCGTACGTTTCCGTAATTGTTCTTCAGGTCGCTATTCGTGGTCATCGCGCCGAGGTTGACCCACGCGCCCAGGACTGCGTGGCCGAGAAAGCCGTCGTGCGCCTTGTTGCAATACCCGAACGTGATCACTTCCTCCAGCTCGCCGCGCAGGTAGGAAGAGGGTCCGGCGGCCAGCCCCGAGACCGACCCCCCGAGAAGTTTCGATCGGTCGCCCGCGTAGATGGGCCCCTGGAGCCGGGTCCCGGTACGGACCTCCACGCCGGCTCCGAGTTCCACTCCACCTCGCCGGGTGTCCACCAGACAGCCCGGTTCGACCGTCGCGCCATCCCCCAGAACGAACGGCGCGTCCCCGAGACGGTGGACGCCGGGAGGCGTCTGGTCGAGCTGGCCATCAAGGTGGCCTTCCAGATCGAGTCGAAGGCGATCGGCCCCCCCGGACACGAGATCCCACGGCGCCGTCAGCCATTCGCCGTCCAGGGTCACGTCGCGTGCGTCGGGCAGCGGAGAAGGGCGGGAGAACCAGGCACGGTCGGGTGCTTCGGCGCCTGCCTCGACGGTGACGCCCGCGAGCGACTCACCGACCCACAGGTTGGTGGGGGCGTCGGACGCCTTCGTCGGGTCGGCGATGGCGCGAGATGACCAGAAGAGCCTTGGGCTGTCGGTCGAGATGGCCGTTACATCGGTCACCGGTGGCGCCCCGGGCTCGGTGTACCGGGCGAGCCAGTTTCGCGTCACGTGCCCGCGAACCCGCGCGCCGACGGCCCGCTCGATCCGCTGTCTGACGGACCAGCGACCATACAGAAGCTCACCGCACGGGCGCGTAAGGGCGAACGGCGCGAACCCGTCCGCGACTCGGTCATCGAAGATGTAGGCCTCGTGCGACATCACCCCTCGTCTCCGGACTCCGGGAGTGCGTCGAGTCGACCTCGCCAGTCCGCGAGTCGGGCGGCCTCGGCACGTGGCATCACGAGCAGCTCACCGTTCGCCTCGACGATCACCAGGCCGGAGACGCCGATCACGTTCGCTCGCGTACTCTCCGTCCACACGATGTTGTCGGTGGCGTCGAGCAATCGCGCCGCGCCGATCGCGACGTTGCCGGCGGCGTCGGTCGCCCTGGTGCGCGCGAGCGCGTCCCAGACCCCCACGTCGTCCCACTCGAAGCGAGCCTCCACCGTCGCGACTCTCTCCGCCCTTTCCATGACGGCAACATCGATCGAGACGGTCCGACACCCCTGGAAGAAGCCATCGACATCGGCGTCGGCGAGGGGGGCGAGGGGAACCTCCGGAGCGTGCTCGTCCACCGCCGCGAGAAGGTCCGTGCAGCGCCAGACGAAGATCCCCGTATTCCAGAGGTGGTCCCCTCCCGCCAGATACTCCTCGGCGGTCTCGGCGTCGGGTTTCTCGACGAACGCATCGACGACGTGTCCTCCATCGCCGAGATCTTCGCCGAGTCTCACGTACCCGTAGCCCGTCTCCGGTCGGTCGGGGCGCGCGCCGATACACACCAGGTATCCCTCGTCGGCCAGGGCGATCGCCCTGGTAAGGGATGCGTGGAGTCCGGCCGCCGGGTGGATCCGGTGATCGGCGTGCATCGAGATCATGATTGCGCCGGGCTCGCGCCGCTCGAGCTGGTATGCTGCCCAGGCGAGGGCGGGGGCCGTGCCTCTGGCAACGGGCTCGGCCAGGACCGCGGTGCCACCCAGCACGCCCATACGATCGAACGCTGCGGCGAGCGGGTTGGATGTGACGACCATCACGCGCCCCGGACCCAGAAGGTCGACCGCCCGATCGAGGGTCTCTTCAATGAGCGGCTGCACACCGGTGAGCGGCAGCAACTGCTTGGGACGGTCGGGCGTCGAGGCGGGCCAGAAACGGCTGCCGATCCCACCGGCGAGTATCACGGCATGCGCGTCCAGATGCTCCGTCATCGGTCGTCCCCCTGCTTCCGTCACGCCAGCCCGACCCCGGTGTCGCGCGGGCCCCGACGGGAGCCAAGCTATGTTCGTCTTCTGGTCTTCGCCACGTCGTGGCACCGGGCGGAGCCTGCGGGGTATTGGCTGTGATTCAAGGCCTTTCCGGCCCTTTCCCTTGCTTGCCCGTTGACGGCAAGAGCGACAGTTTCCGCGCCATGACATCACATACCTTTCGCGTACCTGGAGCGCTCGCCGCGCTGGTCGTCGCTCTCGGGCTCACGGTGTCCGCCTGCAACGATCCGTTCTCCGGGTTCCTCCTCGATGTTCCGGACACTCCGTCGGACGCGATGCTGTTCGATTTCGAGACGGGACGGTTGCAGGATCCCTCGGCCTTCGACGTCGTTGGCAACACGGTCGCGCGCCCGGATCAGACGACCCAGTGGGATTTCGTTTTTCGGATCGTGAACGGTTTCGGACAACTGCTGCCGTTCAGCGCGCTCACCGACAGCCTCCACGAGGCGGGTCTGATCAAGGCCACAATGTCGTTCGAGGAGGTGCTGTCGGCGCCCGACGAGGGGTATGAGCAGCAGAGCGCGGTCGCGATCACCGAGGGCGACGTCTTCATCGTACGGAGCCGTCGCGATCGGACGCAGTTTCTCATCTGTAGCCAGTACATGAAGATGGAGATTCTGGAGATCGATCTCGAGGCCGGCACGCTGATGCTCCGGTATCTGAGGAACCCCAATTGCGGGGACCAGGTGCTCCAACCGGGGATGCGCGGTTCGCTATGACCAGTCCCGGAGGTAGGCCGATCCGGCGGGATACGTGATCGACCTCCGGAGGATTCGGTCTGACCCCGACGGCGTGATCGAGCGATTGACAGTCCGCGGCGATCCGACCCTCGGGCCCACCGTGCGCTCGATCGTCGAGGTCGACGAAACCCGTCGTCGACTCATCGGCGACGTCGAGGCCCTGAAGGCCGAACGAAACACGGCGTCGAAGGCCATCGGGGAGGCGAAGAAGCGCGGGGAAGAGGCCACCACGGCAATCGCCGCGATGAAGGACGTGGCAGGTCGGATCAAGACGCTCGATGGGGAGTTGTCCGCGGTCGAGACGGCGATACGCGAGAAGCTCCTCGACCTTCCCAACATCCCCGACGAACGTGTCCCCGCCGGGGAGGAGGGCGAAGGCCCGGTCCTCGCAGAGTGGGGCGAGCCGCGAACGGGAAAGGTTCCGCCGCATTGGGAACTCGGCGCGACGCACGGGTTTCCAACGACCGCCGCCCCCGCCAACTACCCTGGCGGTGCGGCCCCGATCCTCGATCTCGAGCGCGGCGTCAAGGTGGCCGGCTCCGGGTTCCCGCTTCTCGTGGGCGCCGGGGCGCGGCTGAATCGAGCGCTCATTCAGTTCATGCTCGACCTCCATTCGAGTGAGCACGGATACCTGGAAGTCTCGCCACCCTTTGTGGTGTCTCGGGAATCCATGATGGCCACGGGCCACATTCCGAAGTTCGAGGAAGACGCCTACCGTACCGATCCGGACGATCTGTTTCTGGTGCCGACCGCCGAGGTGCCGCTCACAAATCTCCACCGCGACGAGATCCTCGAGGGGAGCGATCTTCCGCTCGCCTACGTGGCGTATACTCCGTGTTTTCGCCGGGAGGCCGGTGCGGCGGGGAAGGACACGCGCGGATTGCTTCGCGTGCACCAGTTCGACAAAGTCGAACTGGTACGGGTGTGCCGACCCGAGCAATCGGTCGATCAACTCGAAACGCTCACGCGTCACGCGGAGGAGGTGATCGAGCGGCTGGAGATCCCGTATCGCCGGGTGCTCCTTCCCGGCGGTGATCTCGGGTTCTCCAACTCGATGACGTATGACCTCGAGATCTGGGCCCCGGGAGTGGGCGCCTGGCTCGAGGTGTCGAGTTGCTCGAGCTATACGGATTATCAGGCGCGGCGCGGCAACATTCGATATCGTCCGGAGGCCGGGGAGAAGCCCGAGTTCGTCCACACTCTGAACGGTTCGGCGCTGGCCCTGGCCCGGCTGATCGTCGTCCTGCTCGAGACCGGGTATCGGGAAGACGGCGGGATCGACCTGCCCGAGGCCCTCCACTCCTACGTGGGGTTCGACCGGCTCGAGCCCATCTCGTGAACCGGCGGATTACGGCGCTCATGGTCGCCGTGCTGCTCACCGGCGTGCTGACTTCCTTCATAATCTTTACACGTCAGCAGGCGCTCGACCTCCAGCGGGATGCCGGGGTGTTCGAGCGAGTCAACGCGCACATGTTCGCGCTCAGCACCGCCAGCGACTTCGAGACCATGGACAGCCTCAGGGCGATGGTTCAGGGGCTGATGTTGGGCGAGATGCAGCGCATGAGGATCCCGGTCGTCACGACCGACACGCTGGGGAGACTCGTCAGCCAGGCGTTTCTTCCCACGAGTGTCGCCGAAGGCGGGCTGACGGCCACGACGCCGGAGGGAAGACGCGAGATCCTCGCCTACGCCCAAGAACTCGATCGTACGCGAGGGCACCTCAATTTCCCTGAGGTGAACCTCGTCGTGTACTATGGCGAACCGGCGATCCTGCGCCGATTGCGCTGGATTCCGTGGCTGCAGGCGGGGGCGCTCCTGAGCATCGTCGGCGGTGGCTTCTGGCTGCTGTTCACGTCGTTCCGCGGGGAGCGCGAACGAATCTGGTCGGCGATGGCTCGAGAATCCGCGCACCAGATGGGCACGCCGCTCAGCTCGCTTGTCGGCTGGATCGAGGTACTCGAAGGTCGGGAGCGTGAGGCGGACGCGGTTCCGGGCGAGCTCGATCTCGTGGATGAGATGGCGTCCGATGTCGAACGCCTGCAGAAGGTGTCGCGACGTTTCGAACTGATCGGGCGCAAACCCCGGCTCGAGCCGGTTTCGGTACGGGATATCGTCGAGCATCTCCGTCGATACTTCGAGGCGCGGCTCCCCTCCCTCAGCGTGCACTCCTCGATCCAGATCCATATCGATGTCGATGTGGAGGCGCCCCCGGTCCTGGGGAACGAAACGCTTCTCGAATGGGCGTTCGAGAACCTCATCAAGAACGCGCTGGACGCGATGGCGGGTAGCGGCGGGACGCTTTCGATCAGCTACGTCGGGCCCAACGGAACGCGTCTCGGGTTCCGCGTTCGCGACACCGGACCCGGCGTCCCCCCGAAAGTTCGGGACAAACTGTTCGACATCGGCGTAACGACCAAGGAGAGCGGCTGGGGCGTGGGGCTGTCGCTGACCCGGCGGATCATCGAGGACATGCACAATGGGTCGATCCAACTCGAGGAGACGGCCGAGGGTGCGAGCTTCAGGGTCGAGCTACCCAGGGTTCGCGGGCAGGGGTGACGAGCACATGCTCTCTCTGAATCCCGAGCAGCACGAGGCGGTCACGCACCCCGAGGGGCCCCTGTTGATTCTTGCCGGCGCCGGATCGGGCAAGACCAGAGTGCTCACGGCCCGGGTGGCTCGTCTGATCGACGAGGGGGTTCCCGCCGACCGAATCCTCGCCGTCACGTTCACCAACAAGGCCGCCGGAGAGATGCGCGACCGGATCGAGGGATTGATCGGACAGTCGACTCGGGGACTCTGGGTCGGAACGTTCCACTCGATCGCGGCCCGGATCCTCCGGCGCGAGGCGTTGCACACCACGCGGACTCGCTCGTTCACCATCTACGACGAGGACGACGCGATCCGCGGACTGAAAGACGTGATGGGCGCGGGCGGGTTCGATCCGAAGCGGTGGTCTCCGAAAGCGATACGGAACCGGATCTCGACCGCGAAGAACCAGCTAGTGGGCCCATTGGACTACTCACCTCCCCCATTCGACCTGATCGGCGGGATCGTGGCCGAGGTGTACCCCGGGTACGAGAAGATGCTCGCCCGGCGAAACGCATTCGACTTCGACGACCTGCTCTTCGAGTCGGTCAAGCTGCTCGAGAATCGCGAGGGAGTCGGCGGTCGATATGCGGATCGGTTTGTTCACGTGCTTGTCGACGAGTACCAGGACACGAACCATGCGCAGTATCGCATGGTTCGCGCATTCGCGTCTGCCCACAGAAATCTCTGTGTGGTCGGCGACGACGATCAGTCGATCTATGCGTGGCGGGGCGCGGATGTTCGGAACATCCTCGACTTCGAACGTGACTTCGAGGGCGCGCACGTCGTACGTCTCGAGCAGAACTACCGCTCGACGGTCTCGATTCTCGAGGTCGCGAACGCGGTCATCGAGCGCAACGTCGATCGGAAGCCGAAACGCCTGCGTACGGACCGTGAGCAGGGCGATCCGATCCGGGTGGTGCGGTGCGGCGACGAGCGGCGTGAAGCCTCGTGGGTAGCCGGCGAGATCGAAGGCTTCCGCGGCCGGTACGGATACGCGGGCTGTGCCGTGCTGTACCGAACCAACGCCCAGTCACGCGCATTCGAAGAAGCGTTCCGCCGGTCCGCCATCCCGTACCGGATCATCGGTGGCGCGCCGTTTTATGATCGCCGAGAGATCAAGGACATTCTCGCCTACCTCCGCCTCTCAGTGAACCCGGCCGATGACGCGGCGTTCCAGCGAGCGGTCGGGTGGCCCCGCCGAGGGGTGGGGCAGGTCAGCCTGGAGCGGCTCGCCGCAGCGGCGGCGGCAGCCGACGAACCGCTGTTCGACGCTGCATGCAGGGCCGGAGAGATCGACGGGCTTTCGAAGGGCGCCGTCCGCGGGCTCACGGAGTTCACGACCGGGGTCATGGCGCTCCGGTCGATTCTCGCCGAGGCGAGCGCCCGGCAGGCGCTCGAGAAGTGTGTGGCCACGTTTGCGCTCGCCACCGCGTTGGCGGAAGAGGAAGACGGGGCCGACAGGCTCGACAACGTGAGCGAGCTGTTCGCCACTGCCGCCTCCTTCGACCGTAATGACGTCGACGACGCGGACGAGGAGGCGGCGGATCTCGAACTCTATCTTCAAACCGTCGCGCTCAGGTCCGACCTGGACGACGCCGATTTCGACGGCGAGACGGTCACCTTGATGTCGCTCCACAACGCCAAGGGGCTGGAGTTTCCCGTCGTATTCCTCGCAGGGATGGAAGAGGGGTTGTTTCCGCTCTCCCGGGCGACGGAGAGCGAAGGCGGGCTGGAGGAGGAACGGCGGTTGTTCTACGTGGGCGTCACGCGAGCGGAGGACCGACTCAACCTGACCTTTGCGGATCGTCGGTGGAGGGCCGGGATGGAGAGCCGCTCCGCGCCGTCCACGTTCCTCGATGAGTTGCCGCCGGAGTACGTCGAGCATACGACGGGTGGCGGGGTCCGGTCCCGCCCGAAACGGAGCCCTTCGTATGGCAGCGATCGTCGCTCAGAGCCCGACTTCGGTGAACCGACGGCTGCTCCGGCCGCCCCCGGGGGGAGCGCCTTCACCTGGCACCGGGAGGCATCGCGGAAGCGATCTGTGGCGCCGGAATCCCCTGGAGAACTGCGGTACGACTACGCTGATTCCCAGGAACCGATCGAAATGCTGGCCGGCGCGAAGATCATCCACCCCAGGTTCGGGCCCGGGGAGATCGTCACGATCACCGGATTCGGCCGCGACGCGAAGGCGGAAATCGATTTCGACGAGGTGGGGCTCAAGAAGGTCCTGGTCGCCTACGCCGGGCTGCGCCCCGGCTAGTGTGGTGTAACGGAAGTCTCGTGGCATTCGGACGACGCTGCATTCCCCCTGGCGGCGTTGCTCGTCCTCGACATAGCTACGGCTATGCCTTCGGAACTCGCGCCTTGCCAGCCGGACGCCTCGTCGCCCTCGGTGCTCACGAGACGTCCGTTACACCACACTAGCAGGATGAAGTACGGCCTCTACCTGCGAAGATTCCCGATGGCCCGCGTGATGCGACGACCCCTCGACACCTTCTTCTTCCCCCGTCGAAAGCCCCGGAGCAACGATGCCGTAGTCAAGAACGTCTCCTCCGCTTCCTCCTGAACGACCTCGAGAAGCGCCGCGATCTCGGCAACTCGATCCTCGACCAGCTCCACCATCCGTTCCGTCGATTCACCGGCGTGACGAAGGGCCTGTCCGACCTGGTCGGCATCGTCCTTGAGACGCTCTGCGACCCTGGTCGCGGTCTCTGTAGCCCTCTCCACATTCGAGAGGACCGGCTTCAGGCGGTCGTTCAGGTCGCTCACGGTCGAGGAAATTTGGCCGAGCGGTACTCGCGCTCCGCGTAGCAGCCCGATCGTGTAGAACAGGCAGATAAGGATGGTGATCGCCAGGAGCAGCCAGGCGGCCATGCCGGCGATGATCATGATTTCGTATGTGCTCACGTTGCCTCCGATCCTGGCAAAGTATAGGGGCGCGCTTTTTCCGGCTCAACCGCGGGTTGCCGGCATACGACCGTAGACTACTTTCCGCCCGACCTCCGACACGGGATCATCGCGCCCCGTTCTTCCACAGCCTCCAGAGTGAGGAGTCCACGAGTGAGCTACTTCCGCATCGAGGGCGGATCGCAGCTGTCGGGGACCTTTACTCCGGCCGGCAATAAGAATGCCGCCCTCCCGGTTCTCGCAGGGTGTCTGCTCACGCCACACAAGGTCCGAGTAGAAAACGTTCCCGATATCAAGGACGTTCGGACGCTCCTCGCGATCCTGGAGGCTATCGGGGTGGCGGTCGATTGGGTGCAGCCGAACACGGTCGAGCTCGACGCCGTGGACGCGGACGCCACCGGGCTCGACTCCGACCTCGCCGGGCAGATCCGGGGTTCGGTGCTGCTCGCGGGCCCCATGCTCGCGCGCTTCGGCGCGATCGAGTTGCCCGAACCGGGGGGCGACTTCATCGGACGTCGACGACTCGATACCCATCTTCTGGCTCTCCGAGCTCTCGGCGCGGACGTGGAGGTCGGGCGAGGGTTCATCCTCCGCACCCGCGGATTGGTGGGCACGGACGTGTTTCTCGATGAGCCATCTGTCACCGGTACCGAGAACGCCATCCTCGCCGGCGTCACCGCCCGAGGTACTACGGTGCTTCGGAACGCTGCGAGCGAGCCCCATGTGCAGGACCTGTGCGATTTTCTCGTCACATTGGGCGGACAGATCCGCGGCATCGGAACGAACACGCTCACCATCGATGGAGTCGAGGAATTGGGCGGTGGTACACACCGGCTCGGCGCGGACCATATCGAGATCGGGAGCATCATCGGTCTGGCGGCGGCGACCGCCTCCACGCTCAGGATCACGGGCGTCGACCCATCCGGCTTCGATCCGTTACGCGTCGGGTTCCAGCGGCTGGGCATCGAGTTCGAGTGGAGAGACGGCGATCTCGTGGTTCTCGGCGAAGGCGCGCTCGAGATTCAGCCTGACGTGGGGAATCGTATCCCGAAGATCGATGATGGGCCGTGGCCGGCCTTCCCGGCCGATCTGATCAGCATAGCGCTGGTAACGGCCACCCGGTGCCGAGGAACGGTACTGGTCCACGAAAAGATGTTCGAATCGAGGATGTTCTTCGTGGACAAGCTCGTCGCCATGGGCGCCCAGATTGTTCTGTGCGACCCGCATCGAGCCGTAGTGGTCGGCCCGTCCCGCCTCCGCGGGAGGCAACTGGAGAGTCCTGACATCCGGGCCGGAATGGCCATGATCATCGCTGCCCTGGCCGCGGAGGGTGAGAGCCGTATCCACAACATCGAACAGGTCGAACGAGGCTACGAGCGGATCGACGACCGCCTGAACGCCCTCGGGGCCTCGATCGAGCGGGTGGAGCGCTGACTCCGCCCCTGTTCGCGGAGCAACTCGACGGTCGCGGTCTTACCGAGTTCCTCGACGGGCGGGTACTCCGGAATCGAGAGTGGGAGTCGCTCGAACCGGGTCTGGTCGCCGGGATTACCACCGCGACCGCCGGGACCTTCTCGGTCTCCTCGGTGGATTGCGACGTATTGATCGCCGCGTACACCGATCTCGCGGTCGACACCGGTTTCGACTCCGTCGCGGTGCCACGCCAGATACACGGCCACGACGTCGATGTGGTCGTTCGTGGGAAGATGCCCCGCCACTCTCGCGTCCGTGTCCTGCTTCCGGGAAGGCTCGACGGCCTCGTGACGGCCGATGCCGGCGTTCTCCTGGCATCTACGGCTGCGGACTGCGTACCGATCTACCTTCTCGATTCGGAAGCGAGGCTCCTCGGCCTCCTGCACGCGGGATGGCGCGGCGTCGCGGGAAATATCCTCGATCGGGGGATCGAGGCGCTCCAACGGCTCGGCGCCGCGCGCGGACGCGTACGGATCCACCTCGGGCCGGCCATCTGCGGTCGCTGCTACGAAGTCGATGCCCCCGTGCTCGGGCGATTCGGGAGTCCGGCGGAGCGCGCACTGCTCGACCTGCGCGGCGCACTGATCGCGCAGGCTCTTGATGCAGGGCTCAACGACGCGAACGTGACCGTTTCCACACATTGTACGAGCTGCGGGCCGGCGAACCTGCACTCGCATCGAGCGAGCGCGGGCGAAGCCGGGCGAATGGCGGCATTTATGGGGTTCAGGGGGCCCAACACAGGTGTTTGACGGCTGCCGGATCGGTTGCTTCGCGAATCCCGGAATGGTATAGTCGAAGGCCTTGGTTACAGACGTCCGCCACGGGTCTGGCGGGCGAAGTCGCGTACCTGGAGTGGGGAAGCAGTATCTGACCCCACTTTTTTGTTGCGGTTAGTGCTCGTCCCGGACGAGATGGAGACGAGTTGGACACGTCGAAAATCGAAGACACGATCGAGGGCCTCGGGTTCGAGATCGTGACGTTAGAGCGCGGGGGTGGGCGCAATCGCCCACTCCTTCGAATTCGGATCGACGGACCGGGCTCCGAGCCGGGAAGGTCGAACGTTAGTGTGCAGGATTGCGCGGCGGTGGCAAGAGCCCTGCGCGACGTCCTCGAAGAAGAGGGAGGCGCCGAACGCGATTGGGTTCTCGAGGTGTCTTCGCCGGGGGTCGAGCGGCCCCTGACGAAAGCGGAAGACTTTGCCCGGTTCCGCGGTGAACGCGTAATGGTTCGCGGATACCAGCCGCTGGCAGGTGGAGCGAAGCAACTCGAGGGCACGCTATTGGGATTGGTCGATGACAAGTCGGAGACGTTCGCCCTGGACGTCGGCGGAGAGCGCGTCGAAATCGCGCTGAATGCCGTCGCGGGCGCCCGTCTTGTGTATTCCTGGGATTCGCGTCCCCACGGCAGGCGAGAGACATGAGCGATCAGATTCCGATCGTTGAAGCTTTTCGTATGATGGCGGCGAATAAGTCGTTGACGGAAAGCGAGTTACACGATCTAATCCGCGAGGGGATTCATGCCGCGCTTGCGCGGCATTTCGGGGGGCCTGTCGAGGCGGAGATCGAGTTCGATGCCGAAGGCGACATCGGGATCACGGTCCTCAAGGAGGTCGTGGAAGAGGTCGAGGACTCGGCCCGCCAGGTTACGCTGGAGCAGGCGCGATGGGATGATCCGGACTTTCAGGTCGGCGATCTCATGGAGATCCCCGTCTCGTTCCGCGACTTCGGTCGATCGGCGGTCATGGCGGCGAAGCAGCGGATCATCCAGCGGGTGCGTGAAGGAGAACGCGAACGGATCCGCGAGGAGTTCAACGACCGCGTCGGCGATCTCGTTTCCGGCGAGATCCAGGCGATCGAACGCGGCAAACTCGTCGTCATGCTCAATCGTTCACGAGAGGCGGAGGCCATTATCCCGTGGCGCGAGCAGAACCCGCGGGAGCGCTTCCGACAGGGCGATCCCATCCGTGCGGTGCTCAAGCAGCTCGAGGAGACGCCCCGCGGACCGCGGCTCATCCTCTCTCGGGCGGACCCGCAGTTCGTAGCGTCCCTGTTCGCGCTCGAGGTGCCGGAGATCTATCAGGGGATCGTCGAGATCAAGGAAATCGTTCGGGAGGCGGGCGGGCGGACGAAGATCGCCGTGTCATCCCGTGACGAATCCGTAGATCCGGTCGGGGCGTGCGTGGGTCTCAAAGGTTCTCGCGTTCAGGCGGTCGTTTCCGAGTTGAGCGGTGAGCGAATCGATATCGTGCCCTGGCACCCGGACCCGGAAGTGTTCGCTCGTCGCGCGCTGGC
Organism: Gemmatimonadota bacterium; assembly: GCA_048060725.1. Taxonomy (GTDB): domain Bacteria; phylum Gemmatimonadota; class Gemmatimonadetes; order Palauibacterales; family Palauibacteraceae; genus Palauibacter. The sequence goes on from JBGMQU010000042.1 coordinate 14,209, forward strand.
TCCGGCCCGGGTCGCGAAGGTCATCACGGACCAATCGCCGCACGTCATCACGGCGATCGTGGACGATGACCAGCTGTCGCTCGCGATCGGACGCAACGGTCAGAACGTGCGGCTCGCGTCGCAGTTGATCGGGTGGCAACTCGACCTGTACTCGAGCCGTGACTGGACCGAGCGCAGCAACCAGGGCGGCCTCTTCGGCGGTGACGAGGAGTACGAGATGGCCGACTTCCCGTTGTCGGAGCTCAAGGGGATTCCGGCGGCGACGCTGACCGCTCTCGAAGCGGCCGGAATCAGCATGTTCTATGGGGTTCTCGACATGGACCGGGATGATTTTCTGAAGATTCCGGGGGTCGGAGAGGAAGAGGCTGAGCAGCTGGAGACGCTGATCGATGAGTTGACGGTGGTCGAAGAGGTGTCGACGGCCGAGGTGGACGCGTCTGCCGCAGACGAAGCCGAAGACGCG
>JBGMQU010000042.1:14771-25599 GCA_048060725.1 Gemmatimonadota bacterium
GCAGACGAAGCCGAAGACGCGGCTCCCGACGACCCCGCCGTGGCAGAGGTCCCGGATGCACCGGAGGCGCCGGACCAGGAGGTAGTGCTGGCCAAGGTCAATGCAGAGCCCGAAGCGGAGACGACCTGAGAGAGCCGGCCCGCGCGGACGGCGAGGCCCTGGGTCTCATCGGGATTGCACGGCGAGCTGGACGCGCGGTGGTCGGTGCCACCGCGATTCGATCGGCGGCACGGAAACGGCCCGTGTTCGCGATCGTTGCGGCGCGCGACGCGGCAGACAACGCCCTGGCGCGCCTGGGCGGGTTGAAAGACGAGGCGCCGTTGGTGCGGATCGGATCGAAGGAAGAGCTGGGCAGGGCGGTCGGCCGAGGCGTCGCCGCGCTGGTTGGACTGACGGATCGGGAGCTCGCGACACGCGTCGTGGCTCTCGGCGGTTCCGGGGAGACCGGAATCGGACGGACGGAGAACGACGCTCGGGATAATCCGGGGAGGTTGGATCTTTGACGAAGCTGCGCGTTTACGAAGTCGCTGAAGAGCTGGGTGTAGAGACCGGCCAGCTCATTCAGATGCTGCGGGAGATGGATGTCCTCGTGCGAAGCCACATGTCTTCGGTCGATTCGTCATCCGTGGCCCGGTTGCATGCCCGGCTCGAGCGCGAACGCAGGAGCGATGCCCCGAGCACGTCGACCGCCACGAAGACGGCGCGCAGGAGACGCCGACGTCGAGTCGCCCCACCCCAGATCGAGCCCACTGTGGAGGAGGTCATCGAGATCGAGGTTGAGGCCGACGTCGGTCCCGAAGTCGACATCGATGACGACATCGATGCTCTGGTCGATGTCGCCGCCGCAGTCGCGGGTGCCGATGATGAAGACTCCGAGACGATCGGGGTCGAGCCTGTGGAGGAGATTGCACCGGTAGAGGAGATCCCGCCGGTAGAGCCCGAGGACTCGGCGGAAGAGCCTGCCGAGGAGATACAGGACGCGGTTCCGACCGATGAGCCGGAACCGACGGCCGTCGACCCGGTCGGCGAGGCGCCGATCGAGGGCGTCGTCACGAAGGCCACGGAGCCGACGGTACCGACGGCCGCCTCTTCGGATGACAGAGATCGCAAGAAACGACGTCCGAAACCGGTCCGGCGCGACATGCCGGCTCCCGCCGCGCCGACGGCGTCCGCTGCGCCCGGCGGAACGGTCCGTATTTCCGCCGAGGGATACACGGTGGATGGCCGGCGTAAGTCGCCTCGTGGAGAGCGGAAGAAGCGTCGCCGGGTCGACAGCGATGCCGTTCAGGAAAACGTCAAGAAAACGCTCGCCGCCATGGGCGGCCCTGCGCCGCGGAAACGGCGTCGCGAGAGTCCTGCACAGCAGCGCGAATCGGAGCAGGAACAACGCGAAATCGAAGAGGAAATCGTAAAGACGCAGGTTCGCGTCAACGAGTTCCTGACGGTCGCGGAGTTGGCGGACCTGATCGGGACGACGGCCCCGGCCATCATCACGTCGGCGTTCAAGAATCTCGGGCTGATGGTGACGATCAACCAGCGCCTCGATTTCGACCAGATCGAATTGATCTGCGAAGAGGCCGGCTTCACGGCCGTCCGCGAGGAAGCCTTCGAGGCCGATCTCGCCGATGTGGACGAAGAAGACGGCGAGGACGAGGGGCTACGACAGCCCCGTCCGGCGATCGTCACGGTCATGGGGCACGTCGATCACGGAAAAACTTCGTTGCTCGACTACGTCCGAAAAGCCAACGTCATCGCGGGCGAGGCGGGTGGGATCACTCAGCACATCGGTGCCTACCACGTCGACCTCGACGACGGGAACATGATCACGTTCCTCGATACGCCCGGCCACGAGGCCTTCACCGCGATGAGGGCGCGCGGTGCCGACGTGACGGACATCGTCATTCTGGTGGTCGCCGCAGACGATTCCGTGATGCCGCAGACCGTCGAGGCGATTAGCCATGCCAAGAACGCCTCCGTCCCGATCGTCGTTGCCGTGAACAAAGTCGATCTGCCGACTGCGAACGTCGACAGGGTGAAGCAGGAGCTTCTCACCCACGAGGTCGTTCTCGAGGAGTTCGGTGGAGACGTCCTCTCGGCCGATGTATCTGCCAAGACGGGGGCCGGCATCGACGAACTCCTGGAAAAGGTGCTTCTTCAGGCCGAGTTGCTGGAGGTCACGGCGAACCCCGACCGAGCCGCGAAAGGAACGGTCGTCGAGGCCCAACTGGACAAGGGCATGGGCCCGGTCGCGACCGTTCTGATTCAGGCCGGAACTCTCAGGGTAGGGGAAGACTTCGTTTGCGGTCTGTATGGGGGACGCGTGCGGGCCCTTCTCGACGAGCGCGGACGCACCGTTACGGACGCCGGACCGGGGATCCCCGTACGTGTCCTGGGGCTGGAAGGCGTCCCGCAGGCGGGTGACTCGCTCGTCGTGCTGGAGCAGGAGCGTGTCCGCGACATCGTCATGCGACGCCAGCAGCTCGAGCGCGAGAAAGACTTTCGCCGACGAGCCAGCGGGACTCGACTCGAAGACGTGTTCGAGGCGGTCAGGGCGGGTCAGCAGGCGCGACTCAACGTGGTGATCAAGGGCGACACCGACGGCTCCGTACAGGCCCTGTCCGATAGCCTCGAACGGTTGAGTACGGAGGAAGTCGCGGTCGAGGTCGTCCACCGGGCAGTGGGTGGCATCAACGAATCGGACGTGTTGCTCGCCTCCACGTCGCGGGCCCTCATCGTCGGCTTCCACGTGCGACCGGATGGAGGCGCCGTGTCTACGGCGGAGCGCGACGGAATCGAGATCCGGATCTATAGCGTGATTTACGAGGCCGTGGACGAGATTCGGAATGCGCTCGAGGGGCTCCTCGCGCCGGAGCAGCGGGAAATTTCGGTGGGAATGGCCGAGGTGCGGGAGTTGTTCCGCGTTCCGAAGGCTGGGACCATTGCCGGGTGCTACGTGACGAACGGCGTGATGCGCCGCAACCTGCCGATTCGACTGCTCCGCGATCAGGTCCAGATCTATGAGGGTCGAATCGACAGCCTGAAGCGCTTCAAGGAGGATGTCCGAGAGGTGCGAGATAGCTACGAGTGCGGGATCTCCATCGAGAACTATAACGACGTGAAGGTCGGGGACATTATCGAGTGCTACGACGTCGAGGAGATCGCCCGGACCCTTTCCAGCGAGCCGTTGAGCTGAGTTTGCTCCCGGGCGATCTCGACGCCGGCGCATGGCCGCGGTCGGCGTAGCGCGCTGGGTTCTTCACCTGCCCGGGTGTCGTTCGCTGAAGGAGAAACGATCGATCGTGCGGGGGTTACGCGATCGTCTGGTGGCCCGTTTTCGTGTTTCGGCCGCCGAGACAGGCCACCAGGAGCGACACGCGATGGCCGAGCTCACCGCCGCCGTTGCAGCGCCAGACCGGCGACATGCAGAGCGCGTCATCGACAGGCTCGACGCCTTCGTCCGTTCAGACCCGCGCGCCCAGGTGATCGAATCAGAGATCGCTTTCTTCTAGGAGACTGCTGAAAAACCCTGGCGGGTCGCTGTTGGGACACGCGCAGCGGGCTAAGACACAACCCTCGTGCCTTCAGGAGCGTGAGCCGGGCGCCATGGCTGGACGACACCGAAGCGAACGATTGAACGAGCTCTTCAGACGCGAGTTGTCGCGTCTGCTGCTGACCGAGATCAAGGATCCGCGCGTGTCGGGCGTGACGGTGAACGAGGTGCGTGTAACCAACGACCTGTCGTACGCAACCGCCTACGTGACCGTCGATGCCTCCGAGGATGCCGGGGCGGCGATGGAAGGGTTGCAAGGCGCGGCCGGATTCATCCGGCGCGAACTGGCGAAGGGCTCACACCTCCGAAAGATTCCCGAGTTCCGTTTCGAGAACGACACGATCCGGGATCACGTGAGTCGCATCGACGAGTTGCTGCGGCAGGTACGGGAGGCGGACGCGGCGGCGGGTGAGGAAGTCGATGCTCGCGGTGAAGACTGACCCGGGCCTCCTGTTGGTCGACAAGCCCCCCGATGTCACCTCGCACGACGTCGTGCGGGCCGCCCGGGGGGCGTTGGCCGAACGCCGGATCGGACATACCGGGACGCTCGATCCATTTGCCACCGGCCTACTGCTTCTCTGTGTCGGTTCCTTCACCCGTGCCGCGGAGTACTTCCACGCGCTCGAGAAGACCTACTCTGCCGCGTTGCGCCTCGGACAGGAAACCGACACCGATGACCTCACCGGGACGGTCGAGTTCGCGAGCGACGCCTGGCGCGACCTCGATGAGCATGACGTGGTGGCCGCGATCGAGGCTCGGGTCGGGGAGAGTGAACAGGTGCCCCCCGCGTTCTCCGCGAAGCGAGTCGCGGGAGTGCGCTCGTACAGCCGCGCGCGTGCGGGCTCACACGTCGAGTTGGAGCCGGTGCCGATCGTCGTACACGAGGCGGGGATCACGGCGTGCCGTCTTCCGGAGGTCGAATTCGAGGTGACCGTCTCCACAGGCACCTACGTGAGAGCCCTGGCGCGCGATCTCGGTCGTGAACTCGGGTGCGGAGCTCACCTGGTTGCACTTCGGCGTACGCGGGTCGGGCCGTTCGACGTGACGGATGCGTACGCGCTGTCGGATCTTCCCACCGCTGGCCGGGAGGACGGACCCGGGTGGCGCGGGGCGGCGACCGCGCTGCCCTGGCTGGAGCGACGGGCGTTGACGAGCTCGGAGGTCGTCGAGATCGAGCACGGCCGCGCGATCCCCGCGACCGAAACGGCGGCCGGAACCGTCGCGTTGGTCACGGATCGTCGGTTGGTCGGCATCGGCGAGGTCGACGGCGACCTGATTCGTCCGCGGAAGGTGTTCCCCTCGTGAAGAGCGGCCTCCCACCGACCGTCACGGGGACCGTGGTCACCGTGGGGACGTTCGACGGAGTGCACCTGGGCCATCGCGCGATTCTCGAAGAGATCGGACGCCGGGCGCGCTCTCGCGACCTTCGGTCGGTGTTGCTGACGTTCGATCGTCATCCGCTTCGAGTGGTTCGGCCGGACGACGCTCCGCAGTTGTTGACCATGCCGAACGAAAAGAAGGAGATCCTGGCGCAGTACGGGCTCGACTATGTGGCGTTCGTATCCTTTACCCTGGCCTTCTCACGCTACACTCCCGAAGAGTTCGTCAAGGAAGTGCTTGTGGGCCGGCTGCGTGCACGCGAACTGGTGATCGGATACGATCACGGATTCGGGAGAGGTCGCAGCGGCGACGTGTCGGTTCTGGAGAGTCTCGGGAGCGAGTACGGTTTCGACGTGGACGTGGTTCCCGGTATCGAAGCCGCGGGCGGCCTCGTCTCCTCGACTCGCATCCGGGCCGCGGTGGCCGACGGACGGATGGGCGACGCGCTGGAGGCGCTCGGCCGCCCCTACTCTTTGCGGGGCACGGTGGTCCACGGCCTGGGGCGGGGGAGAACGCTCGGCTTTCCGACCGCGAACCTGTCGGCGCCGCCGCCGGAAAAACTCCTCCCCGCCGAGGGCATCTACGCCGTCCGTGCGAGCATCGGAGCCGAGTTGCGAGCCGGCCTTGTGCACCTCGGCCCGAGGCCGACCTTCGCCGGCTCACCACCCACGATCGAGCTGTACGTGCTCGATTTCGAGCGGGACATCTACGGAGAGCGGGTGGTCGTCGAGTTCCTGAAGAAGCTTCGCGACATTCGTCCGTTCTCCACCGCCGCGGAACTGGTGGACCAGATGAAGGAAGATCGCGAAATCGCGATTCGTTATTTTGCCGAGATCGGCTTCGATGGGGGATGACCGGGTGACCGGCGCTCGACCTTTACAGAAAGCAGCCGGAATTCTATACTTTCCGACTTGCACGTAAATCGCATGCACGCGTCGGCCCGGCGAGACGGTCGCCGATACGTAGGCCGATGCTCGAGGAATGGAAGAATTGGATAAGGCAACGAAGCAGGGAATCATAGAAAAGTTCTCGCGACACGAGAACGACCAGGGAGCCCCGTCGGTGCAGGTTGCATTGCTCACCGCCCGTATCGAGGAGCTCAACGGCCATTTCCAGAGCCATCCGAAGGACCATCACAGCCGCCAGGGACTCCTGAAAATGGTTGGTCGTCGGCGTCGACTGCTGAACTATTTGCGGCGGACCGACCTGGACCGATACCGGTCGGTGATCGAGGAGCTCGGACTGCGCCACTAGGCGCTGAGTCTCGTGAACCTGCCACCCCGGCACTCCGTGCCGACCCGGTACTTGCCCGCCTCCCCATTTCGATCGCGCCATACTGTGCGCGTCGATTTCGTGACGGTTTCGCCGTATTCCAGAGGGGCCATCGCGTCGTCGATGATTCGACGTCGTGGCCCCCATGTGGGCGTACGTTCGATCCGTCGGTAAGAGACCGGGAAGTTCGGGATCCGTTGCGACTGCAACGAGACCCGCTGCGCCCGCACGAGGCGCGCGCAGACGAATGATGTAGGAAGTGACCCGAATGTCGAAGTACCGACGAAAGAAGACGAAAGAATGATCCACAGAATCGAACGCGAATTCCACGGACGCCCGCTCATCATCGAGACGGGCCGGATGGCGAAGCAGGCCGATGCTTCGGTCTATATCCAGTATGGGGAGACCGGAGTGCTGATCGCCGCCACCGCGGAGCGGAAGCCGACGCACCTGCCGTTCTTCCCGCTGACCGTGGAGTACCGCGAGAAGACCTACGCCGCCGGGAAGTTCCCCGGAGGCTTCATCAAGAGAGAGACCCGGCCCGGCGAGAAGGAAACGGTGTCGGCGCGGCAGATCGATCGGCCGTTGCGGCCGCTGTTCCCCGAGGACTACCGAAACGAGACGCAGGTCGCTTGCTTCATCGTTTCGGCCGATCAGGAGAACGACGCGGACGTCATCGCGCTGCTCGGCGCCTCGGCTGCGCTCAGCATTTCCCCCATCCCATGGGGAGGACCGGTTGCCGGAGTCCGCGTCGGCCGGATGGATGGCGAGTGGCTGATCAACCCGACGTTCGCCGACCTCGAGATGTGCGATCTCGAACTCGTGGTCGTCGGCTCGGCAGACGCGATCGTGATGGTGGAGGGTGCCTGCCTCGAGATTTCCGAGGACGAGTTCCTCGAGGGAATGGCCGCGGGCCAGGAGGCGATTCGCGAGCTGATCGATCTCCAGAACGAATTGATCGAGCTGGTCGGCGCGCCGACGAAGTTCGAGTACGTATCGATGGGCCCGGCCGACGACATCGTCGAGCGTGTGGAGGCGGAGGCCACCGAGGGCATCGGCGATGCCCTGCGCATCGCGGACAAGGAAGAGCGGGGTCGCACGCTGTCGGCGCTCCGTGAGGAGGTCACCGACAAGTTGGCCGAGGACTTCCCGGACTCTCACAAGGACATCGGGAACGTCTTCCGCAAGATCGAAAAGCAGATCATGCGGTCGCGCGTTCTCCAGGACGGCGTCCGGATCGACGGTCGCGGCCCCGACGACATTCGGGGCATCGACTGCGACGTGTCGTTGCTGCCGCGGACCCACGGATCGGCCCTGTTCACCCGCGGTGAGACCCAGGCCCTCGCGGTGACCACCCTCGGGACGGTCAGGGACGAGCAGAGGATGGACTCGCTCGACACTCCGGCGGAGACGACCAAGTCGTTCATGCTTCACTACAACTTCCCCGGGTTCGCTACCGGCGAGGTGCGGAGATTCATGGGGACGAGCCGTCGCGAGGTCGGACATGGACAGCTGGCCGAACGGGCGCTCCAGCCGTTGCTGCCCGAATACGAGGACTTTCCCTACACCATTCGTGTCGTCTCCGAGGTGCTGGAGTCGAACGGATCGAGCTCGATGGCATCGGTGTGCGGAGGTTCGCTGGCGCTGATGGATGCGGGTGTTCCCATGCGCGCGCCGTGCGCCGGGATCGCCATGGGTCTGATCAAGGAAGGCGACGACGTCGCAATCCTGACGGACATTCTCGGCGTGGAGGATGCCCTCGGTGACATGGACTTCAAGATCGCCGGGACGGCCCGGGGGATCACCGCGGTCCAGATGGACATCAAGGCCGACGGGCTGTCCGCCGACACGATGCGCACCGCTCTGGAGAGGGCGCGTGAGGCTCGACTCAAGATCCTCGAGGTCATGAACGAGACGCTCGCCGAGGCTCGTGACGAGCTCTCGGAGTGGGCGCCGCGAATCATCACGGTGAAGATCAATCCGGAGAAGATCGGGGAGATCATCGGGCCCAAGGGGAAGACGATCCGCATGATTCAGGAGGAAAGCGGAGCCAGCATCAACGTCGAGGACGACGGCACCGTCACGGTGTCGGCGGTTTCCGGCGAAGCTGGCGAACGCGCTCGGGAGATGATCGAGGCGATCGTCGAGGAACCCGAGGTCGGCCGGATCTACCACGGCGTCGTGAAGAACACCACGACCTTCGGTGCGTTCGTCGAGATCATTCCCGGGGTCGAGGGACTCTGCCACATCTCGGAGCTGGAAGAAGGCCGCACCGAGAACACCGAGGACGTGGTCAAGCCGGGCGACGAGGTCGACGTCAAGCTCCTCGCCGTCGACGAGCGCGGTCGCATGAAGTTGTCCCGTCGCGCTGCGATGGAAGCGGCGGCGGCCAACGAGTAGCGTCCGTCTGATCGAGAGATTGGCGTGAGAAGGTCGGAGGAGGGCGGTCGCGGCGGCGCGGCCGCCCCCACCGAGCGTCTGGACGACCGGGCGTTTCGGACGGTCATGGACGGAGGCCCCACCGTGCTCTCCGAACGCATGGATTCCATTCAGTCGGTCTCCATCGGGTTCTGGTTTCGCCAGGGCCGCATCCACGAGGCTCCCGGAGAATTCGGGGCATCGCACCTGCTCGAGCACATGGTGTTCAAGGGCACGGATCGCCGGACGGCCCGAGAGATCGCCTGGGAGATCGAGCGGGTTGGAGGGATGCTCGACGCGTACACGACGCATGAGTCGACGGGATTTCAGATTCGTGTTCCGGCAGAGTATTTGCCGCTCGCCGTGGACGTCCTCAGCGATCTGACGTTCCACGCGGCGCTACGCGAGTCGGACCTGGTCCTCGAACGGGACGTGGTTCTCGAGGAAATCGCCGCAATCGAAGACGCGCCGGAGGATGTGGCCTTCGAAGCCCACGCTTCGCTCCTGTATGGCGGGCATGCATACGGCGAGCCGATTATCGGCACGCTCGAGAGCGTTTCGGAGATGACCCGGGAGGACCTCGTTCGGGTCCACCGTGCGGCCTATCGACCCTCGAATCTCGTGATCGCCGCGGTCGGCGCCGTGGACCACGACGAGTTGCTGGAGCTCGTGAGCGGACACATGCCGGATTCGGGAGGGGAGCCGTCCATCGAGCCCGAGGCAACGGTAATCGGCGGGACGGGAGTTCGCCGCATCCGGCGGCCTGGCGGACGGCAGACCCACGTCGTGGCCGGGGCCCTCGGAATCACGTATCGCGATCCGCTCCGGTACGCCGTGGTCATCACGTCCACGGCGCTAGGGGGTGGGATGAGCTCTCGTCTCTTCCAGCGGATACGGGAAGACCTGGGTCTCGCGTACAGCGTGTTCAGCTTTCACTGTTTCTTCGCGTCCGCCGGACACGTCGGAGCGTACGTGGGCACGCGACCCGAGGTGGCCGACCGGGCACGCGAAGTGTTGATATCCGAACTCGACGCCCTGGCGCGAGATGGACTTCGCCCGAGCGAGCTCGAGGACACGCGCACACAGTTGAAGGGGCAGATCGGCATTTCATTGGAGTCGCCGTCCACCAGGTTGAATCGCCTGGCGGGGGTGGCGCTGTTCGACCAGCCGTTCCGCACTGTGGAAGAGGTGGCCGCTCGAATCGACGCTGTAGACGCCGAGCAGTGCGCGACGGCTGCACGACTCTTCGACCCCGAACGGTCGGCAGTGGTCGTGCTGTCCCCGGAAGCCGAAACAGCAGAGACTATGTCCGGGGCGAGCACTGGATGATTCCGCCCGCGAAGCAGCAGAGGGCACACTCACCGAGGAGCTGTCGGATGATCGTCGGGGTTCCGAAAGAGATCAAGGCGGACGAGAATCGGGTCGCGCTTGTCCCGGCCGGCGCGGAGGCGCTGGTGGCCGGCGGTCACGACGTGCTGATCGAAACCGGCGCCGGCGTGGGCAGCGGCTTCGCCAACGAAGCGTACGAGGCGGTCGGGGCCACCATCATCGCATCCGTCGACGACGTGTGGGGGCGTGCGGACGTGATCGTGAAGGTGAAAGAGCCGGTGGAGGCCGAATACGAGCGGATGCGGGAGGACCAGGTCCTCTTCACGTACTTCCACTTTGCGGCCGACGAACGGCTCACCAGGGAGGTCCTCGAGAAGCGGTTGGTCGCGATCGCATACGAGACGGTCGAGCTGCCCAGCGGCGAGCTGCCGCTCCTGACGCCCATGTCCGAGGTTGCCGGCCGGATGGCCGTGCAGGAGGGTGCCAAGTACCTGGAGCGTAACGCCGGAGGGTATGGGATTCTTCTGGGCGGCGTGCCGGGCGTGCTCCCGGCCGAGGTCGTAATCCTCGGTGGCGGGGTCGTAGGTACCCAGGCGGCCACGATCGCGGCAGGGTTCGGGGCACATGTGACCATCCTCGACGTCAGCCTGCCTCGGCTGCGCTATCTCGCGGAGGTCATGCCGGCCAACGTAGACACCCTGTATTCGAATCGGCACACGATTCTCGAACAGATCGCCCGTGCCGATGTCCTCGTCGGGGCCGTCCTGGTGACCGGTGGAAAAGCGCCGAAGCTCGTCCGCGAGGACGATCTCAAGCTGATGAAGGACGGGTCGGTCATCGTCGATGTTGCCGTGGATCAGGGCGGGTGCGTGGAATCTG
>JBGMQU010000043.1:0-25330 GCA_048060725.1 Gemmatimonadota bacterium
CCAGCGCAAAGAGGCCGTAGGCGTGAGGAACCAGAAACCGCAGTGCCCCTCGCGGCCAGATCCGCGCCCCCCGGGCGTCGCCGCCGGTGATCACCAGCAGGGCGCCGACCTCCAGAAAGTATGTGGCCGCGGTAATGGAGCCGATCCCGAGCAGCGTCAGCAGTCCGACCGGGCTCAGGAAGAAAAAGAGGATGGCTTGATCGGCGACAACGCCGGTGGAATCGCCGGTTCGCAAGAACCAGCGCAGGAGGAACGCGGCCACGGGGGTCAGGACGACGACCGAGACCGCCCTGACGACCAGGTCGGTAAGGGCCAGACGCCCCCACACGCGTGAAAGATCTCGCGCGAGGTCGCGCAGGATGGCTCGCGCCCCCCAATCGGTGGTCATCCCCAGAAGGCGGGCTGGCGGGTCCGGCAGCTCCGTAGGGCTACTCGCCCGGTATCTTCGACAGCGTCCCGGCGATGACGACCGCGCCCAGTCCCGTTCTCACGGCTTCGAGCAGCGGATCCACGAGGGCCTGTGTCAGCGTGATCATGTTCGTGACTCCATAAAAGATGAGATCGACGCCCAGCCACGCCAGCAGCCCGACGATCGCCCCGATCTTGAACGCCTGCGCGGCGGAGGACGCTCCGGACCATTCCAGACAGAGGGTCACGAGTGCGGCGAGAGAGGCGGTGCCGAGGAGTTGCGGCCAGATGATGGGAGCCGCACGCTCGAGGCCGGGCATCGTGATCTGCTTGGAGTAGTAGTCCCCCATGAGAAGAACGAAGATGACGTACCCCAGCGCGAAGAGCACGACGCCGCCGACGAGTGTCCCGATCACGAGCCGCTTCCCGTTCATGCCGCCGCCTCCTGTCCCAGTGTCGTTCGCCGCACTCCCGCCTCCCGGAAGGCCGCGGCTCGACCGGTATCGATTCGTTGCCTGAAATCGGATGCGCCACTCCGCTCGAGGCGTCACGTACACGGAATCACATATCACTCCGGTCCGCAACGCTCGGGATGCGTCCTTGCCCGTCACACCCCGGGCCGGCACCCTGAGCCTTCGGAATCGCCTTCCTGAATGCCAAGCCGCCGTGGTGACCGGGTGAAACGACACGAACGTGTGTACGCGGGGTGCCTCCTGATGCTCGGAGCCGCCGTTCCGGCGCTCGCCCAGGAGGTCGATCGCGTATCGCTTTCCGGATATGTACGGGCGGCGGAATCGTTCGAGGTGATCCGGAACGCACGTCTCGGGGTGGAGGAAACGGGTCAACAGGCCGAGTCCAACCGGTTCGGGTTCTACTCGCTGCTGCTCGAACCCGGCACGTATTCGATCACGGTCTCGTCCCTCGGCTACGAGACCGTCACCGAGTCGGTCGTGCTCGCGAGAAGCCTGACGCGTGACTTCACGATCGGCCTTCGACCCCTGGCCGTGGAAAACCTGACGGTGACTGCCGAACGCGAGCCGCCGGACATCGACCCTGGAAGCGTGGAGATGAGCATCGCGCGACTCGACGTGCCGGCGCTCTCGCGCATGCCTGTCATCCTCGGCGAGGCGGACCCCGTGCGGGCGCTCACCCTCTTCCCGGGCGTCAGCACGGCGAACGATGCCACGACTGCACTAAACGTCAGGGGTGGCGCGGCGGACGAAAACCAGATCTTTCTCGACGATTCCCAGGTGTTCAATCCGGCGCACGCGATCGGTCTGTTCTCGACGTTCAACCCCGACGCGGTCGACTACGTGACCCTGTACAAAGGGGCGATTCCGGCGCGGTACGGCGGACGGCTCTCATCGGTTCTCGAAATCCAGCAGCGGGAAGGGAACTCACGTGAGTTCGAGGGCTCTGGCACCGTGGGGCTGCTGTCGAGCCGGCTCGCGGTTCAGGGCCCCGTGTTCGGCGGATCCGGATCGTATCTGCTCGCGGCGCGCCGGACGTACGCCGACCTCTTCCTGAAGCTGTCTTCCGACCCCGACCTCAAGGAGAGCACGGCCTACTTCTACGACCTCAACGCGAAGGCCAATTACCGATACGGCTCGACCGGGCAGGTCATGGTGTCGGGGTACTTCGGACGTGATCGATTCAAGGGAGCCGACGTGTTCTCGGTCGGGTGGGGAAACGCGGCGGGAACACTCCGCTGGAATCAGGGGTTTGGCGCGCTGTTCTCGCACGTCGCGCTCGCCTACAGCGACTACGATTACGAGTTGATCAACGGATTTACCTCGCTGGGCGTTTCATGGGACTCGAGAATCCGCAGCCTCCAGGCGAAGATCGACGAGTCGTGGACGATCGGCCCGCGCAGTCAGCTCGAGTTCGGCGTGAGCCTCACGGACTACAGGATCGACCCGGCGAACATCACCGCCATCGACGGTTCGAGCGTCGTCGAGCGGACGTTCGAACGCCAGAAGGGCCTGTCACCCGAAGCATACGTCGAGCATGAACTGGATTTCGGTCGCGTGACTGTGCGATACGGCGTGCGGGGAACCGGCTTCCTGAGGAAGGGAGCCGGGACGGTTCGGCTCTACGAGAACGACGCGCCGCTGATCTACGACCCCGTCCTGGAGCGCTACGAGCCGGGACTGGTGGTGGACAGCACGCGGTTCGCGAACGGGGAAACGATCCGCTCCGACTGGTCGCTGGAGCCGCGAGCTTCCGTGCGGCTGGGTCTCGATGAGACGTCGTCGATCAAGGCGAGCTACTCCCGCACGCGCCAGTACCTCCGGCTCATTACGAACACCAACTCGACCAGCCCGCTCGACATCTGGGAGCCGGTCGGCCCCTACGTCGGACCGTCCTCCGCGAACCAGTACGCGGTCGGGTTCGTCCGTACGTTCTCGCGAGGTCTCTTCTCGCTGTCGACAGAGGTCTACTACAAGCAGCTGTACGACCTTGTCGACTACGTCGATGGGGCCCAACTGCTGCTGAACGACCGTCTGGAAACGACGATCCTGCAGGGCGACGGTCGGGGATACGGGTTCGAACTGCTTCTTCGCAAAAACCGGGGGAAGCTTCAGGGGTGGACGAGTTACACGTTCGCCCGCGCGCGGCAGCGCACGCCCGGGATCACGGCGGAGGACCCCGGGATCAACGGGGGGGAGTGGTATCCGTCACCTTACGACCGGACGCACGACCTGACGTTCGTCGGGATCTACGCGCTCAGCGACAGCTGGACGTTGGGCGCGAACTTCGTCTACGCCAGCGGACTCCCGACGACGTTCCCCGTGTCCCGGTACGAGTTCGGGGGGGTGATTCTGGGAGAGTTCGGCGCGCGGAACGCGGAGCGCCTTCCGGCCTACCACCGGCTCGACGTCTCGTTCACGAAGAAGTTCAAGAAAAACGAGCTGCACTTCGGGTTCTTCAACCTCTACAACCGGTTCAACGCGCAGGCGCTGGCGTTTCGTCAGAGCCAGACCGAGCGGTACGTCACCGAGGCGGCGCAAACCTCCGTGTTCGGCATCGTCCCGAGCATCAGCTACAGGTTCTTCTTCTAAATGGTAAACGGGAATCACGTTCTAATGGGAATCCAAAGGACGGGTGGACGGGGAGCCCTCTGCGCGCTCATCGTCGCCGTGATCTTCACCGGGTGCGAACGAATCGTCGACATCGGCCTGGAGGACGGCCCTACACGGCTCGTCGTCGAGGGCCGGATCGAGATCGTGAAGGAGTCGCCCGGCTCGAACCAGACGATTCGGCTCACCACGACCGACGCGTTTTTCAGCAACGCACCGCCCCCGCCGGCAACGGGCGCGGCCGTGAGCGTCCGCTCCGGAGCGGGCGACGTGTTTCCGTTCACGGAGACGGCTCCGGGCGTGTATACGACGAGCAGCCTGGCGGCCGAGATCGGGACCGCCTACACGCTGACGATCGGCTGGGAAGGCGATACCTACACCGCGACCGCAACCGCGCTACCCGTCGCGCCGATCGACCGCCTCTATTTCGAGTTCGTGGAGGAAACGATCATCAACGACCGCGAGGGCTATCGCGCGAACATCGATTTCGTCGACCCTGCCGGCGTCGCCAACTTCTACCTGTGGGAGCAGTTTGTGGACGGCGAACTGGTCCTCCTACCCGACCCCGGCAACGCCTTCAACCTCCTCAGCGAGGACACCTTCTACGACGGTCAGGCCGTCATCGCCTATCAGCCCAACCACGAGGTTGCACTGCAGGCCGGGCAAACGGGCCAGATCCGTCAGATCGCCCTCTCGCGGGCGGTCTATGACTACTACCTGGCGCTCTTCGAGCAGAACTCGCTCGGGTCGGGCGACCCGTTCTCGATTCCCCCGGCCAACCTCCGTGGGAACGTGAGCAATACGACGACGCCCGGACGGCTCGCGTTGGGGTACTTCGAGGCAGCGGAAGTCAGCGTCGCGACGGCCGTCGTGCCCGACACCGCGGGCTCGTAGAATACTGCTCCCGCTCACCACGCATCAAAGGCATCATAATGCAGGCCGCCCGCTTCCTTCCGCTCGCCCTCGCCGCCGTACTCATGGGGGCGGCGGCTGACGCCCGTGCTCAGACCTCGATCGAAGACGCGATCGCGAACCTGGAGTATCGCGAGATCGGCCCGGCGCTCATGGGCGGCCGAATCTCCGACCTCGCCGTCGTCGAGGCCAAACCGCACGTGTTCTATCTCGGTACCGCGAGTGGCGGGCTGTGGAAGACGGAGAACCACGGGACGTCGTGGACGCCGCTTTTCGACGATCAGCCGACGAGCTCGATCGGAGATGTCACGGTCTACCAGGCCAACCCCAATCTGGTCTGGGTGGGAACGGGCGAGCCGCAGAACCGTCAGTCGTCGCCGTGGGGCAACGGCGTATACAAGTCGACCGACGGAGGGAACACATGGGTGCACATGGGTCTGGACGAGACGAAGCACATCGGTCGCATCCTCATCCACCCCCGCAACCCCGATATCGTGTACGTCGCGGCCGTGGGAGACCTGTGGGGGCCGAACCCGGAGCGCGGCGTCTTCAAGACGACGGACGGCGGGGAAACGTGGGAGAACGTCCTCTTCATCGATGAAGACACGGGCGCGATCGATCTGGCAATGGACCCGGCCGACCCCAACACGGTGTTCGCGGCCATGTATCAGCGGCGGAGGACGGGGTGGGGGTTCAACGGCGGCGGGCCGGGGAGCGGACTCTATCGGACGGTCGACGGCGGCGAGAGCTGGATCGAGTTGACCGACGGCCTCCCGGAAGGCGACAAGGGTCGAATCGGCATCGATGTGTATCGTCAGGATGGGAACACCGTGTATGCGCTCATCGAGGCCGATCCCCGTGAACCGTCCGCCGGCTTCCGCTTTGGTGGGGGCGATGGGCCACGTAAGAGCGGCATCTTCCGATCGTTGGATCGTGGTTCGACATGGGAAAAGATGTCGGACACCAACCCCCGGCCGATGTACTACTCGCAGGTCCGGATCGACCCGAGCAACCCGGACCGGATCTACGTACTCGGCACGCAGCTCTCGATTTCGGACGATGGCGGACGGACGTTCCGCAGCGACGGATCGGTGCAGATCCACGTCGACCATCACGCGCTCTGGATCGATCCCGACGATCCCGACCACCTGATTCTGGGAAGCGATGGCGGAGTTTCCGCCTCGTGGGACGGCAGCGCTCACTGGCGGATGTTCGACAATATCGCGCTAGGCCAGTTCTACGCCGTCGGGTACGACATGCGCGACCCGTACTACGTGTGCGGAGGGCTCCAGGACAACAACCCATGGTGCGGCCCGTCGAACACGCGGTCCTTCCACGGCATCCGCAATCAGGACTGGTACGAGACGGCGTTCGGCGACGGGTTCTTCACGATCGTCGATCCGACCGATTCGACCATCGTGTTCTCGGAGGCGCAGGGCGGGAACATGAACCGCTACGACCTGACGACCGGCGAAAAGACGCCGATGCGTCCGATCACGGGGCCGCGGGCGGATGGCGATACGACGAAGGCCTATCGGTTCAACTGGGCTGCCCCGCTGCAGTTTTCCCCCCACGATCCGGCCACGATCTATCTCGGGGGGAACTACCTCATGCGGTCGCGCGACCGCGGGATGTCGTGGGAAGAGGTTGGTGGCGTCGACCTGACGAAACAGATCGATCGGGAGACGCTCGAGATCATGGGCGTGACGGGGTCGGAAGCCCAGATGTCGATCAACGATGGGACGTCGACCTATGGCAACCTCACCACGTTCGCGGAGTCTCCGATCAGGCCGGGTTTGCTTTACGTCGGGACGGATGACGGGAACGTGCAGGTGTCGCTCGATGACGGTGCGACGTGGGAGAATGTCGTCGCCCGGATCTCCGGACTTCCGGAGCGCACCTACGTGAGCCGGGTCGAGCCGTCGGCTCACGTCGAGGGCCGTGTCTACGCGACGTTCGACGGGCACCGAAACGGCGATTTCTCGCCCTACGCGTACGTGAGCGAGGACTACGGGCAGACGTGGCGCGCCATCGCGAACGGGCTGCCGGACGGATGGTCCGTCAACGTGATCGTCGAGCACCATCGCACCCCCGAACTTCTCTTTCTCGGCAACGAAGTGGGCGTGTACGTATCGACGGATCGGGGGAGCAGCTGGACACGGATGAAGAACAATCTGCCTGTCGTTCCGGTCGATGACATCCTCGTTCACCCGCGCGAAAACGACCTGATCGTCGGGACCCACGGGCGGAGCGTCTACATCATGGCCGACGTCACACCGCTCGAGCGCATCGCGACCGGGATGCTGGCGGAGGCCGGCGCCGTCATGCCCGCCCGCTCGATCATGTGGAACGAGCGCGGCGATTGGCCGTTCCATGGCGCGACGTACAGCGCGCCCAACCCGCCCCGGGGCGCCCGAATCCGCTACTATCTGCGCGATCCGCCGAGTGAAGAGGTGGCAGCCGACAGCGACGGGAACCGCGAGGGCGAGCGTGACGAGGGCGAGGGACATGGCGAGGACGGCGATGATGACGAGGCCGGCCACGCTGACGGCGCTGACCCGAAGTTCGCGTTGACGATCACCGACTCGAACGGCGAACACGTACGGACCCTCGAGGGGCCTGACGATGCGGGGATCCACGAGTTGATTTGGGACTGGCGGTACGACGCCCCCTACGAGCCGCCCGGTGACCGCGGAGGTGAGGGCGGGGGTGGCAGAGGAGGCGGCCGGTTCGGCGGCGGCCCTCCCCGGGGTCCGATCGTCCTGCCCGGGACCTACACGGTGGAGGTGGAGACCGGCGGGGAGACGCGATCGGCCCAGATCGAGGTGATTGCCGATCCGCGCCGCCCCATGACCCGGTCAGACCGCCTGGTACGACAGGAGGCGTTGATGAGCCTCCATGCGCTCGCGAAGCCGATCTACGATGCGGGCCAGGCGGCGAACGACCTGGAGGAGCAACTCGACGGGGCAGACGATCTCGTGGGGGCGGCGGACGAGGCCCCGGAGGGGCTGTCGGACGAGATCGAAGCGATCCGCGAGGAGCTGGAGGCCATCCGCGACGATCTTGGCGAAGCGCGTCGAAACGCGCGCGTGGCGAACGCGATCCAGGGCTCGTCGACGTTGCCGACCGACGACCATCTCTGGCAGGTCGATCATGCCTGGGAGGTCATACCCGAGGTGCTCGAGCGCCTGAACGAGCTCATCCAGACGCGAGTCCCCGCCCTGAACGACCGGCTGTACACTGAGGCGGTTCGACCGAGCGCTGGTGAGCCGATCGAGTTACCGGCGAGGCTGTAGGTGCGCGGGCGGCTTCTGCCCCTGAGCGCGCTTCTCGTGGTGCTCGCCTGTGACCAGGCTGACCGGCCGTCGACCTCCGACGCGTCGGCTGGCGTGCGGGCGGGTCGGCTGGACACGTCGCGGCTCGTCGCGACGGACACCGTGCCCGACGAATGGCTCACGTCCGGACGAGACTATGGCGAGACCCGGTACTCGCCGCTCGCTGGCATGAACGTCACGAACGCGCCCGGCCTCGGGCTCGCCTGGGAGTACGAGTGGCGCTCACACGTGGGTACGGTGATATGGGGCTTGGAAGCGACCCCGGTCGTTGTCGACCGTGTGATGTATTCGCCGGGTCCGTGGGGAAGCGTGGTGGCGCTCGACGCCGTCACCGGTGGGCTCCTGTGGCGGTACGATCCCGACGTCGACGCCAGCTATAGTCGGAAAGGCTGCTGCGGCCCTGTGAATCGCGGGCTCGAGGTATGGGAGGGGCGCGTGTACGTCGGCACGTTCGACGGCTGGCTTGTCGCCCTCGACGCCGAGACGGGTCGGGAGATCTGGCGCGCGGACACGTTCATCGACCGCTCGCTCTCGTATACGAGCACCGGATCGCCTCAGGTAGCGGGCGACGTGGTCGTGCTCGGTAACGCAGGCGGCGATTTCGGCGTGCGGGGGTACATAACGGCGTACGATCTCGAGACTGGCGCGCAGGTCTGGCGTTTCTTCACCGTTCCCGGAGACCCGAAGCTCGGATTCGAGCACGCCGAGCTCGAGGCCGCCGCTGCCACGTGGGATCCCGAGTCCGCATGGGAGGGGGGGCTTGGCGGCACCGTCTGGGGCGAGATGGCCTACGACCCGGAGCTGGATCTTCTCTACGTCGGGACCGGCAACTCGTACCCGTACCCCATTTGGTATCGAAGCCCGTCGGGTGGCGACAACCTGTATCTCGCGTCCATTCTGGCCCTCGACCCGAAGGATGGCCGACTCGTGTGGCACTACCAGACCGTCCCGGGCGAGATCTGGGACTACACGGCCACCCAGAACCTCGTTTTGAGCACGGTCGAGATCGACGGCGCGCCCCGCGATGTGCTCCTCCAGGCTCCCAAAAACGGGTTCTTCTATGTCCTGGACCGCGCCACGGGCGAGCTGCTCGTGGCTGAGAACTTCGTGACCGTGAACTGGGCGGAGCGCATCGACCTCGAGTCGGGTCGGCCGGTCTTCTCCTCAGCGGGGTACTATCGGAACGAGCCCAGGGTCGTCTTCCCGTCTTCCGCCGGGGGGCATAACTGGCAGCCGATGTCCTTCAACCCGGAGACCGGCATAGCCTACATCCCCGCGCGCGAGCAGGCGATGCTGTGGCGCTCCGAGGATTCCTTCGATCATCGACCCGAGGTCGCGTATCAGGGGTTCGCGGCGAGTTGGCCTCCGTTCCCGGCCGAGTTCGAGTATCTGACGGAGGGTCTCCCCGACATCGGGCCCGAGGAGTTTCTTCTCGCCTGGGATCCAGTGGAGGGGCGCGAGATCTGGCGCTATCCGCGCGAGAGCATGTGGAACGGGGGCACGCTCGTCACGGGCGGGAACCTCGTGATCCAGGGCACGGCGATCGGAACGCTCGACGTGCACCGGGCAGATACCGGAGACCGGTTGGTCAGCCTGGATCTCGGGAGCGGTGTCATGGCCGGCCCCATGACCTACGAAGTCGCAGGGACCCAGTTTGTCGCCGTCATGGCCGGCTACGGCGGGCCGCGAGGCGCCGCGTATCCGCCTGGATCGGCGCCGTATCGTCACGAGAGCACGGCCCGTCTTCTCGTCTTCAAGCTCGATGGGGCGGCTGTACCGCTGCCGCCCGAGCGCGTGATCCAGCCCGTCCCGGAGCCGCCTCCGCTTGCTCTCGAGCCTGAGCTCCTCGTGCGCGGGGCAGAGATCTTCGGTCGGCACTGTCGAATCTGTCATGGCGCGACGGCGGAACGCCTCTCCGCCTATCCCGATTTGCGCAAACTCGACGGCTCCCAGTGGGAGCGGTTCGAGGCCGTCGTGTTAGGTGGGGCGCTCGCCGCCAACGGGATGTCGGCCTTCAGCGATCTCCTGAGCGCGGATGACGTGACCGCGCTTCGGCACTACCTCATCTCGGGACAGCGGGAGCGCTATACGGCCGAAGCGGCTGACTCGCGCGACTGATCGCCCGAGGGGCAGCGGGTCAGTCGAGCGTGTCTGGCCCGCGCCATCACTTCCTGCCAGACTTCACGGCCCGGAACGGATCTATCTGTCCAGAAGGAGATTCACATGCGTCGAGCGTTATCCCCTAAATTCCGCCCCTTCCGGACCTCGGGTCTCGGCGTAGCGATCGCCGGGAGCATCGTGCTCGCGATCGCCGGTCCCCCCACGGTTCGCGCGGACGCGACCACGCAGGAGGCGGCCGCGCCGACCGCACCCGCCGAACGCGCCGCAGAGCGGGCGGAGGTCACCGGGATCGAGACGGGGACAATGTGGACGTTCGAGAACGCTCCACTCGACTACTGGGAATCGACGTACGGCTTCCGCCCGACGGAGGAATGGCTCGAGCATGTCCGCCTTTCCTCCGTACGGTATGGCGAGAGCTGCTCGGCCTCGTTCGTCTCGCCGGAGGGTCTGGTGATGACGAACCACCACTGCGCGCGGGCATGCGTCGAAGCGGTGTCCACGGCTCAGGTCGACTATCTGGAGACGGGCTTCTATGCCGCCGGCCGGGAGGACGAACTCCTGTGTCCGGATCTGTTCCTCGACCAACTGATCGGCATCTCGAGTGTGACCGATCGCGTTCGCGCCGCGGCGCCGGCCGGAGGGTCCAACGTGGAAGTCGCGGAGGCGCAGGAGACCGCGCGGGACGCGATCGAGGAGGAATGCGAGGCGGCCGGCGATAACGAATGCCAGGTCGTGTCGCTCTACAACGGTGGGCAGTACCAACTCTACGAGTATCGGCGTTACAGCCCCGTGAAGCTCGTGTTCGCGCCGGAGTTGCAGGCCGGGTTCTTCGGTGGCGACCCCGATAACTTCACGTATCCGCGGTATGCGCTGGACGTCGCGTTCGTGCGCGCCTACGAAGCGGATGGCGCCACGCCGAGTTCGACGCCGCACCACTTCGAGTGGGACGCTCAGGGGGCCGACGAGGGAGAAGTGGTCTTCGTAACGGGGAATCCGGGTTCGACGAACCGGCAGGCGACCGTCTCCGAGCTTCTCTATGAGCAGGCGTTCCGGCACCCGTTCCTGATCCAGATGCTCGAGGGTCAGCAGGGCGTGCTCGAACGTATCGCCTCGTTCGGGACGGAGGCCGAACGGAGCGTTCGAGAGCAGCTCTTCAGCATCGAGAACACGCTCAAGGCGTTTCGAGGGGAGCTGGGCGGGCTGCGCGACACGCTGCTGATGGGTCAGAAGATCCACTGGGAAGCCGATTTTCGGACCAGGATCAGCGGTGACGCCGACGACGCGGCGGAGTTCGGCGATGTGTGGGGCCGTCTTACCGACCTGCAGTATGACAAGATGCGGATCAGCCCGGCGCTCAACGTGAACGACCCGGCCTTCGGCGGTGGGGACCCCGTCGTCATGACCGCGGCGATGCTGGTTATGTACGTGCGCGAGATGGATCTACCGGAGGCCGATCGGTCGGAGGACTTCCAGGGCGAGGCGCTCGCTGAGGCGGAGGCGACTCTTCGCGGCCAGCTCGGCGTACCCCAGGAATTCGCGACGATGCTGATGCGAATCCGGCTCGAAGCCGCGGACCGTTGGCTCGAGCCGGACGACCCGTTCCGGGCCCTGGTGTTCGAGGACGGCGAGACGCCGGCCGCCGCCGCCGCCAGGCTGACTGCCGCGACCCGGTTCCAGGACCCGGCGTTTCGCGCCGCCCTGCTGGCCGAAGGTTCGGCCGGGATCGCCACATCCGACGACCCCATCGTGCGTCTGGCGGCCTACATGGTCGACGCGCACGCTGAGCTGCAGACGGCGTGGGACGAGGTCCAGGCCGCCGAGACGGTCGAGCATGAGCGGCTCGCGCGGGCCCAGTTCGCCGCGTTCGGAACCGACCTCCCCCCCGACGCGACGTTCACGCTGCGGATCAGCGATGGCGTCGTGAAGCGCTATCCGTACAACGGCACGTTCGCCCCGCCAGTGACGACGATCGGGGGGATGTACGAGAGGTCTTCCAGCTTCGGGAACGAGGATCCCTGGACGCTGCCGACTGCGTTCGCCGAACGCCGGGCGGATGTCGACATGAACACGCCGCTGGATTTCGTCACGACGAACGACATCACAGGCGGAAACAGCGGCAGTCCGATGATCGACCGCGAGGCCCGGGTGGTCGGGCTCGCGTTCGACGGCAATATCGAGCAACTCCCGAACGAGTTCCTGTTCCGGACGGCGTCGGGCCGGACGGTCGGGGTCCACACCGCGGGGATCACCGAGGCGCTCCGCAGCGTTTACCGTGCGACCGAGCTTCTCGCCGAGTTGCTTGGTGAAGACCCGAGTCCCTAGAAGGATGTTGAAGAATACCCTTCTAGACTGCGCGGAGACATCGAATGGGTAAGGCACAGGGGTTCTGGAAAGCGGTTCTGAAACTGACGCTCTACTACGTGGCGGCCGGTCTTCTGTTATGGGGAGCCGCGGCACTCTATCCCCCCATCCTCGACGCGTTTTCCGGTGGTCGCCTCAGCGAGCTGGCGAATCGCGGTTTTGGCGGCGCCCCGGCCGTGGGAGTGGCGGACACCACGATGCGTGGGCCCGTCGAATCGATGGTGTTCACGCTCCTCGCCGTGAGCGGCAGTCTCATCCTCCTGATCCCCATCGTGTGGATCTACATGATCACCCGGCAACGCCAGGGTTACGACGAGTCGGTTGTGCACACGGTCGTCATCCTGCCGATTGCGGTCACCGCGCTGGTGATCGTCGTGCAGGACAGCATCGCGCTCGCCTTCAGTCTGGCGGGGATCGTTGCCGCGGTACGTTTCCGGAACACGCTCAAGGACACGAAGGACGCCGTGTACATCTTCGTCGCCATCGGAACGGCCCTCGCGGCCGGCGTCCAGGCGCTCGGGATCGCCACGGTGTCGACGATCTTCTTCAACTATCTCGTTCTGGTCATGTGGCGGTTTCAGATCGGGAACATCTATGCCGATCAGGGGACGAGGACCCCCCGGATGGCCCTCGGCGACGTCCTGGCGGGCGTGGGGCACACACCGGGGGCCGGACAGGGAGATTTGACGATCGGTCCCGAGGTATTGTCCTCGCTCACCCCGCAAAATCTCGATGAGATCGCGGAGCGCCGCGATCGATTGAGACAGCAGATCGAAGACGCGGGGAAGGGCGCCAAGAGCTATTCGGGCCTCCTCGTGGTGGTGACGGACACGCCGGACGAATGCGTCAGCGTCATCTCCGGCGTGATCGAGGAGAACACGGTGAAATCGGCGCTGGCCGACTCCACGCGTGAGGCTGATGGGACCGCGACGCTCGAGTATCTCGTGGGGCTGGAGCGGGATGAAGATGGCACCGCGCTCATCGATACGCTTCGCCGTCTGACCGGGCGGTGTGTGCTGGCCGCTCAGTTCCGCAACCTGAAGATCTCGAAAGCCAAGGACGCGGGATCGACGTACTGGACGCTGCCCACGACGTGATTTTGCGCCTCGGGATCGTGACGGTCGTCGGGACCGTCCTGTCGGCCGCCGGCACGGTCGCCCAGGCGCCGCAAAACCCTCTCGATCGGTATGCGTTCGACGAACCCGCGCAGGTCGCTCGGCTCCCCGGCCGCCTGCGGGAGATCTCGGGGCTCGCGTTCACCCCCGACGGTCGTCTGTTCGCGCACGATGACGAGCGAGCCGTCCTGTACGAGGTCGATCCCGCGAATGGCGAACTCGTGAAGGGCTTCGCCATGGGAGACCGCATCGCGCAAGACGACTTCGAGGGCATCGAAGTCGCCGACGGGCGCTTCTATCTGGTCTCGAGCACCGGCCGGCTGTACGAGAGCCGTGAGGGTGAGGATGACGAACGGCTACTGTTCAACACCTACGGTACGGGCGCCGGTCGGTCCTGCGAGATCGAGGGTCTGGCCCTCGACCCCGGCCACAACGTGCTGCTTCTCCTCTGCAAGACCGCCCTGGTCGAGGAGCTGATGGAGTTCGTGACGATCTTTCGCTGGTCTCCCGCGACCCGGGAGGTCGCAGACCCGCCGATTCGCATTCCGCTCGGCGACATCGAGCGGGCGACGGGACAACGCGGGTTCGCCGCATCGGGCATCGCGCGCGACCCCGTGACCGGGAACTACGTCCTCATCGCCGCGTCGGACCGGGCCATCGTGGCCGTCACGCCGGAGGGTCGGGTGCTCGGCGGCGGCAGGCTGGACCGAGACCGCCATCCTCAGGCGGAGGGCATCGCGTTCGGGCGCGACGGGAGCTTGCTGATCGCCGACGAGGGCCGGGACGGGCGCGCGCGGATTACGATCTATCCTGTCAGACGTGGTTTAGAAGGCGAATCCGGTCTGAAGATAGAAGCCGAGCTTGTCGTCACCCCGTACGAGCGTCGCGCTGATCGTCCGGGTGCGGTTGAAGATCGCTAGCCAGACGCCGCCGCCGAACCCGGTGTGCCACGAATTCGCGCTATCGGGGTCTCCCTCGAAGAACACGCGCCCCACGTCCGCGACCCCGTGCACCCCGAACTCGGTGGGGAACAGAAGCATGAACCGGGAGATCGGCAGCCGAATCTCGGCGTTTCCGTAGAGAGAGGCGTCCCCCGCGTACCGCTGCCGCTTGATGCCTCGCACGTTGTGCGCTCCGCCGATAAACGCCGATTCATAGAAAGGGAATGCGCCCCACAGGTTCTCCCCACCGATACGCAGCGCGAGCGTCGGAGCACGCGGCGAGTTCCCCGGGGTCAGGAAGCCAGAGACCGCGGCCTGGACCTTCCCGAACGATTCTTCGGCGTCCCACACGGGGGCCCACAGGTTAACGGTCGATTGGAAACGGAACCCCCGCGCCGGGTAGCCGACCTTGTCCCGGGTGTCCACCTCGAACCACGCCTCCGCGCCGAGCTGCCCGAAGGCGCCCACGCCGAGCGGCGCCGGGTCCAGCGTCCCGATGAACCGGTCTTCGTTCTTATCGAGCGGCGCGTCGGCAAACTTCAGGACCGGGCCGACGCCCGCGCGGACCTCCGGCCGGAACTCGGGGCGACGCTCCTCCTCCTCCAACTCGTCGTCGCGTGTCCGCGTCCCCCAGCGCCCCCACGACCACTCGAGCGCGGGTGCGAGGACGATTCTCCTCTGCTGAACCTTGTAGAAGTCGCCCCCAACGATGTCCTGGTCATCGAGCTGCGTATCGTTACCGAAACCGTAAAAACGCTGGCTGTTCCCGCCGGAAGTCGAGGCCCGGAGAAGCAGATCTGCGGGGCCCACGGACTCACGGAAACGAGACGTCCAGTTCGCGTCGATTTCCGGGCCGATCGTCGAGATACGGGCGAACAGTTCGTGTCTCGAAGCCCAGGGGACTTTGCGGAATCCGTGCGTGTCGATCTGCCCGAGAAACCCGATCTGAAGCCCGAGATCGGGGGAGTATCCGAGTTCGGGGAAAATCCGCCGGAAGGTCCCCCAGTCGAGCGCGTACCGATGGACGAGGTTCGTTGACGGAGGGCGGTCGAACGGTCGCTCGTCGACGCTGGCGGGCCCGTCGAACGTGTTGTCGCCGCGATCGTCGTAGAACCGCGTGCGCCCGGTCCCGGCGGCAGAGGCATTCTCGAACCGGTCGTCCCCCCCGCCTCCGATCGAACGGACCCGGATCGCCGCGGAGGTGCCGATGACGCGGGTCTGGTCGTCTCCGCCCTGGAGAAAGACGCGAACCTCATCGGTCACCGAAGGGCGGAACGTGCGCTCGAAGTAGGGCCGGTCGCTGCGTGGGCCCTCCAGATACTGGATCGTGACCGTGAGGTTGCCGTTCTCGTGGTGCTCGAATACGAGGAGTTCGTCGCGGTCCGTGGCCTTGATCTCGGCGCTCCTGGAGATCATGCGAAAATACGCCAGCGCCTCGGGTAGCAGCTGGTCGCGCCGCGACTCGAGGGAGGCTATGAGAAACTCGCCGATCAGATCGTAGTGGCCCTGTGGCAGCCGGCGGACCGCGCGCTCGATGACGTCGTCGGTCAGCTCGAGCCGGATCTCTTCGGCGACCTCGGCCCACAGGGGTTCGTCCAACTCGACGAGCAGTTGACGATCGAGTTCCCACCCGTTCCAGGTAAGGCCCAGCAGGCTCGGATAGTTGGGCCCGAATTTCACCTGCTGCGGGATCGCCAGCCGGTAGAGCGACATCAGGAACCCATCGTTGCGGATGAAGGCCTGGTCGCGGTCTTCGGGGATCGGCCGCCACAGAAAGCAATCGTCCGCCTCGGGGAACCGGGCCCAGGTCCATTGTCCGGGGTGTCGGTCGCGGTCGCCGACCAGCATGTCCATGAGGCGCGCCTTCAGGTATTCGCGCGCGTCGACCCGATTGCACGCGCCCTCCTCGAGACGCCTCAGGAAGTTGCGCGTATTGGACACCTGTCTCGATCCGGCGAATCCTGGCGTGTTGTCGGGACCCTCCTGAGGCCGATCCACGAACAGTCCGACGAGCCCGGCGTAGTCCTCGCGGAACTCGCCGAGACGGGGGTCGTCGGGGACGACCACCAGCTCGTGACTCGCGTAGAGGAGCCCTGTGACCTCGAACAACCCGTCGGTCACCAGCCCGGCCGTGGGCAGGAACCCCGCGATCTGGTCCTGAAGGATCGCGGACACGACGGTTCCCTGTAATTCCGGCGCGAGTCTGCGCGTGGGATCCTTGTCGAGCGAGCGAACCGCGTACTGAAGTCCGTCAGCGCCCAGAAACTCGAGCGTGAACGACTGCCCGAAACCACCGGTCTCGACGACGGTGAGTCCTCCGCGCATCGTGTCGAGATCGAGAACGGGCACATCGACCGGCATCACCCAGATGTCTCGATACCCGCCACCCAGAAACCAGCGGGCAAACCCGGCGTTCCGATAGCGCGCACCGGGCACCACCGTGTGCGTCGTGGCTCCTTCGGGTGGCGGGAACTTCGCGATCTGCGCCCGAAGGTGGGTCGGCCGGCCAGCGGTTACGACGAGCCCTGCAGCGAGCAGGAACAGCCCGCCAGCGATGCGGCGGCGGTGGTGGGTCAGGCGCGTCAACGGCCATCTTTCGTCGGGCGAGACGTGGCTTTTGTCTCCACGAACCTCGCAGAGGGGGCGACAACGGGCAACCGACGTTGGGACCGGTCCAGGGGTCGACGCCCAGCTCCCGGAGCGCCCGGATCGGGTCAGGGGGCGCGCCACACCTCTGTCTCGGGACGGAACGCGGCCCAGGCAAACCAGAAGTGGTTGCCGTGCGGGATGGGCGTGAGGCGCTGGCCGGCGAGCGGGCCGGCCGTGGCACGTCCCGCGAAGTCCCAGGTCGAACTCGTCTGTTCGTCGCGGTAGGCGCCATCGGACAACAGGAACGTGAGCTGGATGTCGCCGAGACGACGATCGAATGCGGCCGTCGCGCCGACGTCGCGTCCGGTGGCGACGCTCTGGGCGTCGACGGCACTGGACACGCCCGCACTCCAGAAGACGACGAATTCGGTCTCGCCGACGCTCCCGTGGGCGAGACCCGTCTGGCTCAACTCCGAGAACGGGGCCGCCCATCCGCGTCCGAGATCGATCGCCGCCACGCGGTCGAGCGCGGCGAACCGGTCGTCGATCTCCAGGCTGAAGAACGGCGCGTACGGCCCGCGCTGCGTGTCGTATCCGACATAGGGGTTGGCGCCGTAGGTCGCGCGTCCGAATCCGGTGTCTCTCGAGAGCACTCGAAGGTCGGGGTGGAGCCGCCGCGCCATCTCCCATGAGATCGTATTCGCCGGAAGAAAATCGAGGACGGTGCCGAGAAGACTGCCGACGATGGCCTCGCCGCTTGCCTGCTGCCACCATGTTTCAGTCTGCCGGTCATACATCACGAGGTCGGAGTGGCGCAGTCGACCGGTCGTGCCGAAGTCGAGGCGACGGCCGTCGAGCAGCCCGTCGAAAACGAGCGACGTGTTGCACAGGGGGCAGTATGTGACCACCACCGGGTGGCCGCCGATCTCGTCGTTGACGATCTCGTGTCGGATCAGAATCCGCAGGGGATAGGCTCGCGTCTCGCCCCCCATTTCGAGGACGATCACCGGTTCGCGAGGTTCGAGCCAGGCGTCCCCCGCCGCGCCATCCTCGAAATTCGGGTTGTCGATCGACGGAATCCCGTCCTTCGGCGGTCCGCCCGACACGATCTCCTCGAGCGGTACCGAGATCTTCGAGAAATCCGTGAGCCACCGTTCTCCGCCGCCCAGGGCCCTCGCCACTCGAAGTGAGTCGGTCTGACCGCGGTCCGAGCCAGGAACCTGACCACAGGCGGGGGAAACGAGCAGAGCCATCGATATCAGGACCTTCGTAACCACCGCTCGCATTTCATTCTCCTGGTCGCTGAAATCCCCGGGTCCACGCGCAAAACGGTGGGCGCCCGACGTCGGTTCCCGACAGGTGGGTCCCCGCACACGCAATCCGCGAATCGACGTAGAGAAACCGTTCACGACCGTGCACCGCTCGCTCGGCCGTCAGACCTCGCATAACTTGAACAGATAACAGGGTCTACAATTCTTCATACCGCTCTCGGAGGAACCTCAAATGATCCGAACCTGCCGGGCCGTGATGCTCACGGTCGCGCCCTTTCTGCTAGTCGGCCCGATGGTCGCGGTGGCCCAGGAGCCCGAGCATGACGCCCCCGCCGACCAGATGCAGGCCAGCGAGTTGTTCCAGGTCACCGCGAATCCGGACGAGGGTTCGATCGTTATCCGGGTGGGCCCGGTGGCCCTCGACGCCTCGGCGGGTCACGTACGGCTTCCCATCGAGACTGTAGAGATCCCTGTGGCCGGCTGGCTGCACGGGTTCGACTGGAACCTCGAGGACGGTGACGGTCGTCCGCTACCGGCCGACCTGCTTCACCACGTCAATCTGATCGACCCTGACCGGCGCGAACTCTTTACACCTGTGGCGCGGCGGATCATGGCGGCGGGCCGCGAAACGCCCGGGCAACAGCTCCCGAAGATGATCGGGTATCCGCTGGAGAGCGGCACCCGGTTGCTCGTGCTCGTCATGCTTGCGACGCCGGAAGAAGACCTCGACGAAGTGTATCTCAACGTTCGGCTCAGCTACACCGATCTCGATCTCGCCGCCGGAGAACCGCGCACGATGTATCCGTTCTGGGTGGACGTGACGGGGCCGGTAGGCGCGAAGGACTTCCCGCTGCCTCCCGGCCGGACCGTGGTCGCGTGGGAGGGGAGCCCTGCGATCGACGCCACGATCATGGCGCTCGGGGGGCACCTGCACGACTACGGGGAGGAGATTCGCCTGGAGGACGTCACCGAGGGCAGCGTACTCTGGAGCAAGCGGCCCGAGGCGACCGCCGATGGCCATCTCACGACCATGGGTACCGATGTCCTCATCGGCTCCGGCGGCATCAAACTGGTCACGTCGCACACGTACCGGATCGTCGTCGAGTATGAGAATCCTTTGAGCGAGGCCGCTCCGGAGGCCGGCATGGGCGCGATCGGCGGGATCGTCCTGGCCGAATCGGGGATCGTCTTCCCCCCGCTCGATCCCGATGACGAGGACTACAGGGCCGATCTCAAGAATACGATGGAGTCGCCGAGCCTCGCCGGGCACGCAGCGGTCCGCGAACACCAACGGTAGGTAAAGACAAGACCCGCTACCCCGGGGGCGGGCGGGGCTCTACGTTGACGACATGCTCTATTCAAGCACCTGCGAGTATGCGATTCGTGCCCTGTCGCACCTCGCGCGCCAGCCCCCGGGGTCGCTGACGCTCCTGGCCGATATCGCCGAAGCACAAGAACTGCCGCCGCCGTTTCTTTCCAAGATTCTCAAGGATCTCGTGCGTGCGCGCATGTTGCGGTCGGCGAGAGGTCGCTCGGGCGGTTACGGGCTGGCAACGCCGGCGGGCGAGATCAGCCTTCTGCAAATACGGGAAGTGCTCGATGGCGTGGGGGATCTCGAGCGCTGCGCGGTCGGACTGGAGCCGTGTTCGGACGTCACGCCATGCCCCCTCCACGAACTGTACAAGCCGCTGAGGGCGGCGATCAGGAGCTACCTCGAGCAGACTACCGTCGCCGATCTCGCCCGCGGATTCGAGGAAAAGCGCGCTCTCATCGACGGTGTCACGATTTCTCAGCGTCCTCGTCGGTCGTGACCTCTTCGGGAAGCACCCCCGTCGCATCGAGGTCGTTCCAGTTCAGGATCGCGTTGAAGCCGAGGAAGAACGTCCCCTGCGTCTGCCAGCGCCAGAACGGACGAATCGCGAAGGACACCAGGTGCCCATCACCGATCGGCGAGTCCACTACCTGCGCCTTTCCGGCGAGCGCCTGACCGCCGGAAAGCGTCCCCGACAGCAGGATCTCGTCGGCCTTTGCCGGGAAGCTCATCACGACTCGCGCGCCGTCATCGTCCCCCGTGTCGATTCCGAAGGACCGGGCCATCTGCCGCATTTCCGTCGCTTCGTCGATCTGGCCGTCTTCTGCGTCCCCATCGTCCGACGCGCTCGGCTCGTACTCGGAAAGCTCCGGCCGCTTGGCCATCGGCGCCGTGTTCTGCCACGGTCCGCCCCCGCGGAAGAAGCGCGCGAACGCGCCAAGGCCTCCCCCCCCGCCGGCCTGGAGAACGACGTCGTTCTTGAAGTAGACGGGCAGTTGCTCGCCAGTGTAGCCGTATGCGATCGGGCTCGTCGGATCGGCGATCACGCCGCGGTGGATCGATCCGGGGGCCACCAGGTTCGCGGGGCTCTGAACCGACACGCCGGGGGCGAGACCGAACTCGGGGAAGATCTTCGAGGTCGACCCTTCGACGATCAGCGTTCCTCCGTCACGCACGAACTTCTGAAGCTCGACGAGGCCCTCGAGGCCCATGCCGCCGCGGATGTCGTCGGCCTCGTCCATGTACCCGAAGTTGGGCGTCTGCTCGGACTTCCTGTACGGCAGCGGGAGGTCGCCCTTCATGGCGACCCCGTCGACCTGCGACTGTGCGCTGCCCCCGACGTGCGGGTAGATGATGACGTCGTACCTGTCCCGTAGACCCCCCTCCGCCACGAGCTTGTCGGCGAAGTAGTCGTAGGGGACACCGTAGGTATCGAGCGCCGCGCGCACCCAGCCCTCGTCCTGCGTTCGTCGCCAGGAGTGCAGATAACCGATCCGTGGCACGTCGAGCTCGTGCGTCATCACGTCGGGTTGGTCGTTCGTCGCCCATGCACTGAGGCCGAGTTCCTCGAGCGTCGGCTCGATGATCGCACGATCGGCGTTGGGGATGATGAACGCGCCCGCACGGAAGTCGTGCCCGTCCATCTCGAAGTCCGCCTCGGCGGCGAGCATGAAGACGTCGGCATGCGTGAAGCGGAACGCCATCAGGTTGTTGTCTGTGGTGTGATCGACGACCAGGTGGTCTCCCCGGCCGGTCACGCCCCCCTGCGCCAGGACGGGTTCGGTCACCGGCGACATGTCCTGAGCGAACAGGGTCGTGTCGCGGACCTCGTGCAGCTCGATGTTCCGCATGAGTTGGAACGTCCATCCGGTGTCGTCGTACGGTCGGGGGTTCGCGAGCGAGAACTGCTGCAGCGAGAAGTACATCTCGGCCAGCGTCCGGAACGGCTGATCGCCGCGCGCGATGTAGTCGCCCTCGCGCACCTCGATTCCGCCGACCTCGAAGTCACGGTCGGCGCGGTGGATCTCGAGGCCCTGACGGAGCAGTTCGTTCACCGCGTCCGCGGCGTCGGCCTTCCGCCGCTGGCCAGCCGGAATGACCCAGCCGTTGATGTCGCCCTCCACGCCTTCCGCGATCGAGCGCTTGTTCTTGATCCAGTAGTTCTCGAGAAACCAGTCCCGGTGATCGGCCGCGTACTTCAGCGAAAAGAGGACCGCGGACTGCTGGATGTTCGTGTTGTTTCGGGGGCCCCACTCGATCTCGGGAAGTGGCGGATTGGGACGGTACCACTCCCGGCTCGTCGTGCGCGCACTCACCTTCAGCGTCCGGTTGTCGGGCCCATACCCGGCGACCTCGTAGAACCGGCCGACCGCGTTGTGCGCGTGCGCAATCGTGAACATGTAGTTGGGGGTCCACCCGTCGTAGAAGTTGTAGGTCCACACGCCGGGAACGTCCCGCTTGGTCATCTCGAGAACGTCGTTTTCGGCAAGGACCCACCACTCCCCGATCGTGATCGCGTCGAAGGCCTCGTTGTAGGGCCCCGTTCCGGTCGACGAATACAGGTAGTTCTGGGCCTCGTGAAGATCGTGCATGATCACGGGGTTCCATTCGAGCTGGATCTTCGTGACGTTCCGCGTGAGCGCGAGAAACTGTCCCATGCCGTCACGGTTGTTGTCGTGCGCGACGTACTTGCCCCAGTACATCAGCCCGATCTTCGACTCGTCCTCGGGCCGATCCTTGTTGAAGTAGTAGCGGTCGACCTGCTTCTCCCGCCCGTCGGGTTCGATGACCGGGGTGATGAACGTGATCACGTTCTCCCGAATGTCGCGGATGAAATCGGACTCCTGGACCACCAGACGGTAGGCGAGCTCCTGCAGCATCTCGGGGCCGCCCGTTTCCGTCGAGTGCATCCCGCTGGTCAGCCAGTAAATCGGCTTCGCCATGCCCTCGATTAGCTGCCGTGCCCGCTCTTCAGAGGTCACCCGGGGGTCGGTGAGCTCGTGCATGTAGCCTTTGTATTCCTCCAGACTCGCCAGCGTTTCCTCGTCGGCGATGACCATGAGAATCATCTCGCGGCCCTCCTCCGACATCCCCAGCGACCATACCTGCGCTCTCGGCGACGACTCCGCGATCGCGCGCATGTACCGGTTGATGTCGGCGGAGTAGGTCAGCTCGCCCGGCGTCCCGATGATTCGCCCATGAAAGTCGAGCGGAGTCGGAACCGTCTCGGAGGCGGGCAGGTGGTCGACGAGTTCGGTCGAGATGCGCTCGTCCTGAAGGTACTCGGCGATTAGCCGGGTGTACTCCTCATCGATCGCCTGACCGTTCGAGCCCGCCTGGGCGAAGGCGGTCGCCGGCAGCGCGAGCGAAAGAGCGACAAGAGCGCCGACGATGAAGCGGCGCGCGCGGGTGGTGCGAGGCATGGTGGTCCCCCTGCGGAGTTGTTGGCGGACGGATCGTCCGGTCAGGCGTCTTCGGGAACACCCGCATCGGCCTTTTCGCTGAGTCGCCCCGAGCTACTCGGGCTGCGCGACTACCCGCAGGTACGGCTGGGGCGACTCCCATCCCTCGGGATACTTCTCGGCGGCCTCCTCGTTCGAGACCGACGGCAGGATGATCACGTCGTCGCCATGATTCCAGTTGGCCGGCGTGGCGACCCCGTGGTGCGCCGTGAGCTGAATCGAGTCCAGCGCGCGCAGGACCTCGAGGAAGTTGCGGCCCGTGCTCATCGGGTACGTGAGCATGAGCTTGATGACCTTGTCGGGGCCGATGATGAAGAGCGACCGAACCGTGGCGTTGTCCACCGCCGTTCGGTCGCCCGCGCTTCCGGTGGTATTGCGTGACAGCATTCCGAAGAGCTTGGCGACGGTCAGCTCCGTGTCACCCACCAACGGGTAGTTCACGGCATGCCCCGTCGCCGCGGCGATGTCGCCCTTCCACGCCATGTGATCCTCTACGGAGTCGACGCTCAGGCCCATGATCTTGCAGTTCCGGCGGGCAAATTCGTCCTTGAGACCCGCCACCGCGCCGAGTTCCGTCGTGCAGACGGGAGTGAAGTCCTTGGGGTGCGAAAAGAGGACCGCCCACCCATCTCCGATCCATTCGTGGAACCTGATCGTGCCGTGTGTGGTGTCGGCGGTAAAGTCGGGCACCTGATCACCGATCTGGAGCGACATCGTATGCCTCCGTCGTTTGGGTGAGCCTTGAGTCGACGACGCGTGGGCCTGACCGGGAGAGCGGCTGGCTGCGGACTCACAGGGTTCTAAATTTGCGCGGCCGGCTGCTCGCGGAACAGACCCGCCGCCGGCCTGCACCCGGTCCGGCGTCTTGCGCCGGGACCTCTGCACAACACACTTCTTGAACCCGCGCCGTTCACCATATCAAGGAACGCGAACATGTACCGGATTCGGCTCTCCTCGATCGTCCTTTCCTGGGCGCTCCTCTTCTTCGTGCAGCCGCCGGCGCAAGGTCTCGCCCAGAGTGTGGCCCTGACCGGCGGGACCGTCATCGACGGCACGGGCGGCCCGGCGATCGCCAACGGCGTCGTGCTCGTGGAAGGAGGCCGGCTGTCCTGCGTCGGGAACGTGGCCCAGTGCTCGATTCCGGCCGGCGCCACCCGCATCGACGTCACGGACCGGTTCATCACGCCAGGTCTCGTCGATGCGCACGTGCATTTCAGTCAAACCGGGTGGATCGATGGGCGGCCCGATGGGCTCCGCGCCCCCGAGATCTACCCCTACGTCGAGACCTCGGAGTACAACCGCGACAACCCGCAGCGCTGGCACCGGTCGTATCTGTGCAGCGGGATCACCGCCGTTTTCGACGTCGGGGGTCACCCGTGGACCACCGGTCTCCCGGGAGCGTCCGAAAATGACCCGGACGCTGTGCACGTGCGGGCCGCCGGGCCGCTAATCACGCACGCCACGCGCACCGCGCTGATGGCGAACGACGAGCTGTACACGTTCCTTCCGATGGATACGAGGGACGAAGTCTCGGCCAGCGTGGCGAAGCTGGTGGAAATGGGGTCGACCGCCGCAAAGGTTTGGTACCTGCGGCCTCAGGCGGCGCGGCGCGACGAACTCGACGCCCGACTCATGGAGGTCGGCGAAGCCGCCCGAGCCGCTGGACTCGATCTGATCGTTCACGCGACGTCGCTGCGCGAAGCGAAGATGGCCCTTCGAGCGGGCGCGAAGATGCTCGTTCACAGCGTCGAAGATCAGCCCGTCGACGACGAGTTCCTCGCGCTGCTCCTGGGGAACGAGGCGATCTACGCGCCGACTCTCGTCGTCGGCGGATTCTGGACGCGAGCGCGCGGGTCGATCGCCCTCGACGTGCCCCCGGAGATCGACGATCCCAACGACTGCGTCGACCCGGGTACGCGCGCGAAGCTCCGGCAGACGGCTGAATTGCAGGCCCTCATGCCCGAGGCCGGTCGCTCTCCCGAAGCGTTCTACAGCAGGCTCGAGCGCGGCGGCATGACGCGAGCGACGATGTTCGACAACCTGCGCCGGGTGCATCGGGCGGGGGGGACGGTCGCGACCGGCACCGACGCCGGGAACCCGCTCACGCTTCACGGACCGTCCATCTACAACGAGATGGAAGCCATGCAGGCCGCGGGGATCGACGCCGCGGACATCGTGGTCATGTCGACGAGGAACGGCGCGTCGGCGATGAACCGCCTGGACGATTTTGGGACGCTCGAGGTGGGGAAGATCGCTGACCTGCTGGTCCTGGAAGGCGATCCGACCGAGGACGTCCGCGCGTTCCGGAGCCTTACGCACGTGATGCGGGCAGGCGTGCTGCGTGAGCAGCGCGACTTGTCCTACCCGTAAGGGAACCTCTGCACAAGTAGGGTGCACCGCGCGCTACCCGCTTCGCGGGTCCCC
>JBGMQU010000044.1:0-25297 GCA_048060725.1 Gemmatimonadota bacterium
CAAGGGTCGCTTATACCCGGGTCAACAGCCTCATGGCGCTCAACTCACCACGATGATGAACGACGTGGCCTACCGGGCGCTCATGTCGGGTGCCGAGGTCTTCCCGGCGGGGTCGATCATCGTGAAGCAGAACTTCATGCCGGACGGGATGCTCGCCAGGGTGACGACCATGTACAAGTCGGCCGGCTACAACCCCGACGTCAACGACTGGTTCTTCGCGAAGTACCTGCCCACCGGCGAACTCGACGCGATGCCAAACGGCATGCCGATGGAGGGCCGGCTTCCCGGGTGTCAGGGGTGTCATCTCGCCAAGCAGGACAACGACTACATCTTTACCGCCGAACTCGGCAGCTGAGACTTCGATGATGCGACTGCGGGCGTCCCGATCGGCTCGTTTGGTCTGCGTGACGGGCCCGGCCGTGGCGCTGATCCTGGCGGCTTGCGGGGCTCCCGGCGCCGGTCAGGTTGGCGCGTCTGCGGACGACCCGACCGAAGCTCCCGAGACATCGGCTGTGGACGCTGCCCCCGGTGCCGAGTCGCCGCTCACGTCTGAACAGCGGAAAATCCTGGCGAGGGCCGCGCTTCCCGAAGGAGTGGACGTGGCTCTCGTCGAGTACGGGGCCGAGATCTTCCACGGAAGCGGAAACTGCTATATCTGCCACGGACCGGATGGGAGGGGCGTTCGAGGTGTGGGCGCCAACCTCACCGACGAAGAGTGGTGGCACAGCGAGGGGGCTCACCAGGACATCATGCGGACGATCATGAGCGGTGTCGCCCAGGCCGACGCGCGCAACGACTGGGGGGCGATCATGCCCGCTCGCGGCGGAAGCACGATCAGCGACGAGGAAGTCCGCGCGGCCGCGGCCTACGTCTGGTCGCTCCGACTCCTCACTACGGAGCCGGGTGCAGCCGGCGGAGCGTGAAGGCGATTCGCTCCGGTCCTGTAGCCACGACCGCCGACAGCGTTACCGGATTCATGGATAGACATATCTGTACGCTGTATGTTGTTCGCTCGCCGATCATTCTGAAAAGGGACTCGTGGCGGGGGGCACGTCTTGAGGATCGATCCTCAACTCTGCGTGGGCTGTTCGAACTGTGTGGCGGTGTGTCCCATGGGGGCCATATCCATCGACCCGGCCACGGGTCGTGCGGTCATCTCGCTCGACGAATGCGTGGAATGCTTCGCCTGTCATCGGGGGATGAGCACGGAGACGCTCAGTCCCGGTCTGGTTCGCGCACTCCGCGGCTTCCTGCACCTCTTCAGGCTGCGCTTCGACCCCGAGCCGGACATCTGTCCGACCGGGGCGATCGTCCCCGATGATCTGACCTGGCCTCGCACGGTCCGTCGGGCGTTCAGCGACGTACGGGCCTCCCACGAGGACACCGGGGTGCAGGGACGTGGGACGGAAGAGGTGAAGACGAACGATGTCACGGGCCGGATCGGCCCCGACGATATCGGATTCGTCGTCGAGCTGGGGCGACCGGCCATCGGAGCCCGCTTCCGGGATATCGACCGTGTAACCCGAAGTCTGGCCGAGAGCGGCGTGGCGTTCGAGCGCGACAACCCGATCACGGGTTTACTGGACGACGTGGAGTCGGGGGCGATCCGCGCCGACATTCTGGATGAGAAGGTCATGTCGGCGATCGTCGAATTCCGCGTCGGGCTCGACGAGGTTCCCGGTGTTCTCGATCGACTGGAACGCGTTGCCGAGCAAGTAGATACGGTGATCGCCGTTGGCGTCGCGACGCGCTGCGACGAGACCGGCGCGAATCGTCTCGAGGGCGTTCTGGACGAGGCGGGCTATCCGGCCCTCCGGGCCAAGACCAACATCGGACTCGGACGACTCACATGACGCACACGCTTCATCGATTCGGCACCGCGGAGGATCTGGAAGACGACTTCCTCGTCCTGGCCATGCCGGCTCGAGGCCTCGATGCGCGAGTGGCGTCGGAGCGGCAGAAGGAATTCCTGCGGCTGGCGCTTCGCCACGATCCGGTGAACATCGGGGACACATCCCATGGGTCATGGTTCCGCCCCGAGCGCGGCATGCGGCCGTCGGTGCACTGGCGTCGTCGGTCCCGCCCGCGGCCTGACGACGTCATCGAAGACGTCGATGGCCCCGCTCCCGTGACCGCCGTATTCGACAACTACGAGGCGCTACGCGACTTCATCGCAGCTCTTCAAGAGGCGGATCTCGGTCTTTCCATAAACATCAGCTCCCTCGCGTGCCGCGCGGCCGAGTGCTGCGCCTCGCTCGGCATTCCCCGCCACAGCGTGGAGTACTCGCTCGGTTTCATGGGTCGAACGGACCGGCTGCCCGACGAGACCACGCTGCGGTTGTCGACGATGTGCGGGCACGGCATGATCGGCCACGCCCTGGCCGGGAAGATGAAGGCTCTGGTGAAGTCCGGGCGCCGTACGCCCGAGGAGGCCAGCCGCACCCTCGCACGCTTCTGCAACTGCGGCGCGTTCAACCCGCACCGGGCCGCCCGGATCCTGAAGGAGGGCACAACCGGTTCCTAGCCGGGGATGGGTTCGAACACGGCGCTGAAGTGGCGCAGGAACGGCGGCTCCTCGATGATGCGGTACCCTTTCATTTCATCCCGCCCCTGGAACGCCTCGAGAATCGCCTCGACCACGTAGTCGATGTGGCTCTGGGTGTATACCCTGCGCGGGATCGCCAGCCGGACCAGCTCGTTCGGGGCGCAGCGCACCTCGCCGGTTTCGGCGTCCGTTCCCCCGAACATCACGGTGCCGATCTCGACGGACCGGATCCCGCCCACGACATACAGCGCGACGGCGAGTGAGATGCCCGGAAGCTCGACCGGCGGGATGTGAGGGGCGAAGCCCGCCGCATCCAGGTAGACGGCGTGCCCGCCGGGCGGCTCCAGGATCGGCACGCCTCCATCGGCGAGGTGCCGTCCGAGATAGGCGGCAGACGTGATCCGGTACTCCTGGTACGCGGGGTCGAGCGCCTCGTACAGCCCCACCGCGATGGCCTCGAGGTCGCGGCCCGCCAGGCCCCCGTACGTCGGAAAGCCCTCGGTCAGAATGAGCAGGTCGCGTTCCTGCCGGGCGAGCTCCGCGTCGTTCGTGGCGAGAAATCCGCCGATGTTGGCCATTCCGTCCTTCTTCGCGGACATCGTGCACCCGTCGGCGTATGAGAACATCTCGCGGGCGATGTCGATGAGCTCGACCTCCGCGTACCCCTCCTCACCCTGCTGGATGAAGTAGGCGTTCTCGGCGAACCGGCACGCATCCAGGTAGAACGGGATGTCGTGGCGCCCGCAGATTTCGGCCGCGCCCCGGATGTTCGCCATCGAGACCGGTTGGCCGCCCCCGGTGTTGTTGGTCACCGTGATCATCGCGAGCGGGATGTTGCCGGCGCCTTCCTCGGCGATCGTCCGCTCGAGCGCTTCGAGGTCCATGTTTCCTTTGAACGGGTGCGGAACGGCCAGTTCCAGCGACTCACGGCACGGCAGGTCCACCGCGCGGGCGCCGGTGAACTCGATGTTCGCCCGCGTCGTGTCGAAGTGGGTGTTGTTGGGGACGACATGCCCGGGGCGACAGACCGTGCTGAAGAGGATGCGTTCGGCCGCTCGGCCCTGGTGCGTCGGGATCACGTGCTCGAAACCGAAGATGTCGCGCACGGCCCGCTCGAAGCGAAAGAAACTCTTGCTGCCGGCGTAGGACTCGTCCCCGCGCATCATGGCGGACCACTGGCTCGCGCTCATCGCACCCGTGCCGCTGTCCGTAAGGAGGTCGATGAGTACGTCGTCGGCCTCGAGTCGGAAGACGTTGTAGCCCGCCTTCCGAATCAGCGCCTCGCGCTCCTCACGGGTCGTCGGTCGGATCGGCTCGACCATCTTCATCCGGAACGGTTCTATGATCGTTCGCACGCGCGCCTCCCTGCATTTTCTCCGTTCGGCCCGAACGGTCCGGCCGCTCGATTCGCGGTCCCGCTCGCCGTTCAGACGATAACATATTACATTCTTGTGACGGTCGTTTTCAACCAGCTATATATTGAGGCGAAATGCAACGGCCACAAGATCTCGTCTTCACTCTGTTTGGTGATTATCTGCTCCACAGGCAAGGCGCCGTGTGGGTGGGCAGCCTGATTACGCTCCTCGAGCCGCTCGGGCTCTCCGAGTCCGCGGTGCGCACGGTTATCTCCCGGATGACCGCCAAGGGGTGGCTCGAATCGGAGCGAGAGGGTCGACGAAGCTTCTACGATCTCACGCCGGCGGGTCGCCGCCTGCTCGAAGCGGGCAAGGAGCGGATTTACCACCCGGACTGGGACAAGCCGTGGGACGGCAGCTGGTATCTGCTCGCCTATTCGGTTCCCGAGGACGAGCGTCATCTGCGGGCTCGGGTTCGCGATCGGTTGTCCTGGCTCGGTTTCGGCTCGCTGGGGAACGGCCTCTGGATATCCCCCTACGACGTCGAAACCGAGGTGGAAGAGATGGCGACCTCGCTCGACGTCGGTGAGTACATCTCCTGTTTCCGCGCCACTGGCGCCGCGTTCGCCGCCCCGTCGCGTTTGGTAGAAAAGTGCTGGAACCTGCCCGAGATCAACGGGCGCTACGAAGCCTTTGTCGAACGGCACGTGCCCGACTTCCACCGGTGCCGGGATGCCAGGGGTACGGAGAGCGTCTCCGACTGCGAGTCCTACGTGCTGCGGTTCAAGCTCGTACACGAGTATCGAGACTTCCCGCTGGTCGACCCGTATCTCCCGCGGGCCCTGCTCCCCGGAAACTGGACTGGAGAGTGTGCCTCGCACCTGTTTCAGACCCTTCACGACCTGCTCTCGGCCCCGGCCGACCGGCACGTCGAGTCCGTCCTGACCGAGGCCCCCGAACGGGTCAGCCTCGCCACCACCGTGTCCCCCTGAGGGCGTAGCCGGAGGAAGAATGTCTCACTTCGAGTCGAAGGCCGCAGACGCATACGAGTTCCAGGAGATCCTCTATTCCAAAGAGGACTGGGTCGCGACGATCACGATCAACCGGCCGCACAACTACAACGCGTACTCGACCCCCGCGCTGGAAGAGTTGGCCACCGCGTTTCGCGACGCCGCCTTCGACGACCGGGTAGGAGTGGTCGTCTACACGGGGGCGGGCGACCGCGCGTTTTGCACCGGCGGAGACGTGAAGGAGTACGAGGCCCTCTACACGGAGCGCCCGCGCGACTACTGGAAGTACATGCAGCTGTTTCGCGCCTATATCGAGAGCATCGTGAATTGCGGGAAACCGGTGATCGCGCGTCTGAACGGGATGGCCGTGGGGGGCGGAAACGAGTCGCAGATGGCATGTGACCTCGCCGTGATGGCCGAGCACGCGTGGATCGGGCAGGTGGGCACGCGCGTCGGGAGCGTCGCGGCCGGCGGGGCCACGCAGTGGCTGCCGATCATGATCGGCGACCGCCGGGCCCGCGAGATGCTCATGTTCAACGGCCAGATTCCCGCGCGCCAGGCGCTCGATTGGGGTCTGGTCAACCGGGTCGCGCCGTCGGTAACGAAGGACGGAGTGTTTATCGAGGGCGCCACGAAAGAGCAGGTCGGTCAGGCTCGGGCCGGCGAGAACGGGTTCGCGATCAGCCTCGAGAAGCTCGACGACGCGGTGGCCGACCTCGCCGAGAAGCTGCTTGCGCAGTTTCCTGAATGCGTCCGATACACGAAGCAACAGGTGAATTTCTGGAAAGACTTTTCCTGGCACCAGACGATCGGGCACGCCGCCGATTGGCTGGCGCTCCACTACTCGAGTCTCGAGCCGTGGGAGGGAATGCGGGCGTTCGTCCAGAAACGACCCCCGCGATACATGGAGATGCGCGAGCGGGCGGCGTCCGGTGGCTCGAGCGAGTTCCTCTGGGGGCCGCCGAGCATCGACTGTGTGTCCTGCGGCGCCGAGGGCATCCCCGCGGCCTTCGAGTTCTGCGGAGCGTGCGGAGCCTCTCTCGGTGAAGCGGCCGCCGAACCGACGGAGGCCGGGGCCGGCCTCGCGGGCGCCGGCGTTTCGGGCGACACGGACTGAGACATGGAATACGAATCCGTCCGTTTCGACTTCTCCGGAGGGCTGGCTCGCATCACGCTCGACCGGCCGCCGCTCAACATCCTCGACATCCCCATGCTCGAGGAGCTCGGGGGGATCCTGAAGATGCTGGACGAGGACCCCCAGCCCACGGCCGTGCTGCTGACGGGCGCGGGCAAGGCGTTCTGTGCAGGTGTGAGCGTGGAGGATCACACGGCCGACAGGGTCGACGTCATGATCGGGGCATTCCACGCGGTGATCGATCGACTGCTCGGGCTTCCGTGTCCGGTCGTCGCGGCGGTGAACGGCGCGGCCCTGGGGGGCGGGTTCGAGTTGGCGCTGGCCTGCGACGCGGTTCTGGCCGTCGAGACGGCGAAGATCGGGCAGCCCGAGATCAAGCTCGGCGTCTTCCCCCCGGCGGCGGCCGTCCTGCTGCCACGGCTCGTCGGTAGGCAGCGGGCGATGGATCTCGTGCTGTCGGGACGCACCGTGCGGGGCGCCGAGGCCGCCCGGATCGGATTGGTAGCGCGGGCGATTCCGGCCGACGAGTTCGAGGCTGCGGTCGAAGAGTACGCCCGAGGGATCGCCTCGCTCAGCGCGCCGGTGCTTCGGCTCGCCAAGCGCGCCGTGGAGGAAGGGTCGACCGGCGACGTCGGGGCCGCGATGCGGCGCGTCGAGCACCTCTACCTGGATGACCTCATGAGCCTGGATGACGCGCACGAAGGCCTGCTCGCGTTTCGCGAGAAGCGGACTCCCGTGTGGACGGAGGCACGCCCATGAGTGCCGAACCGAGACCGGCCGGGCATGTCGTTCCGGGCCGGCCGTTGCTGGACCTCCCCGATACCGATGACCTGGACTCCATCCTCGCCCACTGTCGTGAGGTCGCGGAAGACCCTGACTTCCCGACCGTGCGGCGGTGGCGTGAGGGTGGAGGAAAGGTGCTGGGGCACTTCCAGGTCTATTTTCCCGAGGAACTCGCCCATGCCGCGGGCGTCCTGCCGGTGAAGATGCGAGGCGCCCAGGTGGAGCGCCGTGAGGCCGACTCGCACTTCGGATCGTATCTGTGCTCGATCCTTCGCAGCTCGCTCGAGGTGGCCATGACCGACCGCATCGAGCTCGACATGTTCGTGACGCACCCGATCTGCGACGCGGCCCGCAATCTCGCCGCGATCTGGGGACGGAATCGACCCGAACCCGCCCAAATTCTCTATCTGCCGCAGAACCCCAACAGCCGGTTCTCGCTCCCGTACCTGACCGAGGAGTACGGTCGGGTGCTGACCGATATCGAGAAGATCGCCGGACGGTCGGTCACGAACGAAGATCTCCTGAGCGCGATCGAGGTATTCAACGACAACCGCCGGCTGCTGCGCGAACTCTACGAAATCAAGCGCGAGACTCCGTGGCTGCTCCCGGTGCACGAGGCATGGGTCCTCGTGGCGCTGGCCGGCGTCATCACGCGAGAAGAACACAACGAGCTACTCCGCACGGTGCTTCCCATGCTTCGCGACCGGGGGGCGAAGAAGCAGGACAAGCTGCGGGTCGTGTTCGAGGGCGGGTTCTGCGAGCAGCCGCCGCTCGATCTTCTGTTCGAGATCGCGCACTTCTGCTACGTGGTCGACGACGATCTCCTGATCGGGCTTCGCTGGATTCTCGAGGACGTTCCGACGGACGGCTCGCCACTCGAAGCATTGGCGGACGCCTACCTCAACCGGTCGTCGTACAGCCCGGTGCAGCACGACCTGAGAAAACCCAAGGAGAAGATGCTGCTCGAACGGATCCGCTCATCCGGGGCGGAGGCGGCGATCGTATCGGCGGCGAAGATGTGCGAGCCCGGGCTCGATGA
Source organism: Gemmatimonadota bacterium (assembly GCA_048060725.1). Classification (GTDB taxonomy): domain Bacteria; phylum Gemmatimonadota; class Gemmatimonadetes; order Palauibacterales; family Palauibacteraceae; genus Palauibacter. The sequence continues at coordinate 7,868 of JBGMQU010000044.1, forward strand.
GCAGGTGGCGTACTCGGAGGCCCTGGACGAGGCGGGCATCCCGTACTTCGTGACGGAGTTCGAGGAGCGGATGACCAGCTTCGATCACCTGAAAATCCAGCTGGAGACCTTCGTCGAGAATCTCCTCTTCTACTAGAGGATCACGTGCAAGGAGACGGTTGATGGGCGAGACAGCGATGGCAGAAGAACTGGTCGGCCGCGGAGCACGGGAGGGCGGCCGCCTCTTTCGAGAGTGGTTCGACACACTGACGGCCGCCTCGGCATCGGGCGAACAGGCGGCGTACGTGTTCGTGATGGGTAGCCTCGTCGAACTCCTTCGGACCTTCGACCTGCACGTGGTCTTCCCCGAGATAAACTCGCTGCAGACCGCGGTGCGCCGCGTTTCCGACGAATACTTGAGTCTGGCGGAGGATCACGGGTTTTCGCCCGATGTGTGCGGGTATGTGAAGGCCGACTACGCCCTTCAGTTGCGGGGCGGCGAGCACCCCATGGGGAAAATTCCGCCTCCCTCCATCGCCGTGCTCACCAACGCCTGCAATACCTATCTCAAGTGGGCCGAGATCTGGGAACGCATGTACGACATCCCCATCGTGACCGTCGACGTTCCGGGGACCCGCACCCCGTACGTCCGGTTCACGCCGGGCGACTTCAAACGCGATCGCCGCTACGTCGAGGGACAGCTTCGTGAGTTGATCGACACGCTGGTCGAACACACCGGGCGGCCCTTCGACATCGACCGACTCCGCGACGTGCTGGATCTGACGAATCAGATGGGCCGGAGCTGGCGCCGGCTTCTCGAGCTCAACGCGGCGCGGCCGGGTGTTTACGATGCCATGCTGGAGGGAACAATCCACCTCGGGGTCGCGAACGCGCTGCGCGGTACGAAGGAAGGGGTTCGCTACTTCGAGGATCTCGTGGAGGAGATGGAGTACAAGGCGAACAACGGAATCGGAGCCCTCGTCGACCAGGAGGAGGAGCACCGTCTCATTTTTGTCGGCGTTCCGTGTTACCCGATCTTCCGCCGCTTCTATCAACTCTTTTCCGAGTGGGGGGGAGTGTTCGTCGGGTCCACATACATGTGGTTCGCTTCCGGTGGGCTCGACTCCGATTTCGAGTACGACCTCGACCGACCCGTCGAGAGCCTCGCGGAAGGGTTGCTCCACGGAGTGCAACGAGCCGTGGACGCGATGCTCTTCCATGACCGTCCGCTGATCGAAGCGATCGACCGTTATCAGGCGGACGGCGTCGTCTACCACCCGATCAAGAGCTGTCGCACGGTTTCCACGGGGCTCGCAGACAGCCGTTCGCGGGTGCTCCAGGAGCGTGACGTGCTCTGTCTGTACATCGAGTCCGACATGATGGACAAGCGTGTGGTGTCGGAAGCCCAGCTCAAGAACCGGATCGATGCGTTCTTCGAGGGGCTCCAGTCTCGTCAACTCCGTCGTGCCGGCGAACCGGCGGTCACGGGGTAGGGCACTTCTCAACACCCTTACAGGGGGGCGCGGCAATGGCATATGCGGCAGGCGTGGACGTCGGCTCCACTCAGACCAAGGCGGTCGTCGTGGACGAGCGGGGCGACATCGTGGGTCGTTCGCTTCTTCCGACCGGGGCGAATGTCGTGCAGATCGCCGAGCAGGCGTTCCAGGTCGCGCTCGACGACGGGAACATCCCGGAAGAAGAGGTCGGATACGTCATCGGTACGGGATACGGACGCTATCGGGTCGAATTCGGGGATGACCAGATCACGGAGATCGTGTGCCATGCCCGGGGCGCCGCCCGGATGTTTCCCGAAACCGAGACCGTCATCGACATGGGGGGGCAGGACACCAAGGCCATTCGAATCCGGAAGGGCGGCGACGTGATCGACTTCTGCATGAACGACAAGTGCGCGGCCGGCACGGGTCGGTTTCTGCAATCGGCCGCCGCGGCACTCGATCTCGATCTCGATCAGTTGGGCCCCACCGCGCTTCGGGGGCAACGCCCCGTCAGGATCAGCACGACCTGCACGGTGTTCGCGGAGTCAGAGGTGCTGTCGTGGCTGGCCCGCGGAAAGAAGATCGAGGACATCCTGCTCGGCGTCCACAAATCGATCGCCCGCCGGTCGTTCGGCCTCCTCAAGCGGGTCGGGATCGAGGGCGAGATCACGTTCACGGGCGGGGTCACTCGAAACGAGGCGATGGTGAGCGTGCTGGAGGGGGTGATCGGCTCGAAGATGAACGTCAGCGAAGAGTCACACTACATGGGCGCGCTCGGGGCGGCACTGTTCGCCCTCGAGCGTATTCGAAAGGGAAGAGAAGTGCAGCCGACCGCAGGGGGGGTGGCGTGAGCTACACGGCCGGAATCGACGTCGGGTCCACGTACGCCAAGGTAGCCGTGATGGGCCAGGGGAAATTGCTCGGCACCGCCATGTGTCCGACCGGATTCAAGCTCGACCAGGCCGCAGCCCGGGCGCTCGACCTCGCGCTCGAGGAGTCGGGTCTCACCGCGGAGGATATCGACTACATCGCGAGCACCGGACACGGGCGCCATCAGGTCAGCTTTCGCGACCTTCAGCTCACGGACATGACGGCCCAGTCATGGGGCACCCGGCACTTCTTCCCGCTGACCCGAACCGTGCTGGATATCGGCGGCCAGACGATGAAGGCCATGCGTCTCGATGACATCGGACGCGTGCGGTCGTTCCGGCTGAACGACAAGTGCGCGGCCGGGACCGGCGCGTTTCTGGAGAAGACCGCGCGGTATCTCGGCTACCGGATCGAGGAGATCGGACCGCTGGTCGAATACTCCAAAGAGTCGGTTCCCATCTCCGGCGTCTGCGCCGTGTTCGCGGAATCGGAAGTCATCAACCACGTGAGCAACGGCGCCCAGCCCGCGGACATCATGTACGGCGCCATGGAGTCGCTGATCGAGCGTTCGGTGCGGCTGATGAAGCGGGTGCAGATGGAGCCCGAGTTCACCCTGGTGGGCGGGATCATGCGGTTCCCGACGATGGTTCGGGTAATGCGCGAACAACTGGGGGAACAGGTCAGAGTTCCCCCCGAGCCGCTCGGCCAGTTCACCGGGGCGATCGGGGCCGCGATCGTGGCCGCGCGCCGGCTCGAAAAGCTGCGCGCGGAGGGCAAGACCGCCGGGCGCCTGGCGCAGACGGCTCCGTGAGTCCGGAGTCGGGTTGATGTCTTCGGACGAGTTCGGACTGGACCGGGAGGCGAGGGACGCGGAACTCGCCTCCATTGGCTGGAAACGACGCTTCGTCGGCTCGCCGCCGCGACTCGACGAGGTCACGGAACTCTACGAGGGGCTCGGGCTGGAAGTGTTGCTCGACGACCTCTCGCCCCATGAGCTACGCGCGGAGTGCGGTGGCTGCGTGCTCGCCCTGGCGCTGTTTCGAGTGGTGTACACGAGACCTGCCCAAACCCACGAGCAACCGACCCACGAGCAACCGACCGGAGACTCGATATGAAAGCCGCCATATTTCACGGATCGGGCAAGCCGCTGACCGTCGAAGACGTGCCTGCCCCCGAACCGTCAGCGGACGAGGTGCTGATTCGCGTCGCCGGCTGCGGCGTGTGCCACACGGACCTCCACTATCTCGACCACGGGACCCCCACGTTCAAGGCGCCCCCCATGATCCTCGGGCATGAGGTTTCCGGCGTGATCGAGGAGGCCGGATCCGACACGGACGGCTTCGCGCCCGGCGACCGGGTGCTTGCCGCCGCCGTCCTGTCCTGCGGCACGTGCGAGGCCTGCCGGATCGGGCGGGAGAACATCTGCGAGAACAGCGTGATGCTCGGAAATCATACCGATGGGGGGTACGCCGAGTTGATCGCGGTTCGGGCGAAGGACGTGTTCCATCTCCCTGAGGAGATCCCGCTTGTCGAGGGTTCCGTGATCGCGGACGCCATCACCACTCCGTACCACGCGGTCGTCAACCGGGGGCGGGTGACCCCGGGCGACCGGGTCGTCGTCGTCGGGTGCGGAGGCGTCGGCCTCAACGTGATTCAGATGGCGGTGGCGGTGGGGGCGAGCGTGATCGCCGTGGACATCGCCGAGTCCCGGCTCGAGTGGGCGGAGCGACTCGGTGCCACGGCCGTCATCGACTCCGGAGCGGTCGAGCGCGTCGACAAAGAGGTCCGGCGTCTCACCGGCGGGGGCGCCCACGTGGCGTTCGAGGTCGTGGGGAAAGCCTCCACGCAGGAAACCGCGCTCTCGTGTCTGCGGACGGGGGGACGTCTCGTCCTCGTCGGGTACAGCCCGGAAAAGATGTCGCTGAACGCCGGTCGCGTGATGTTCCGCGAGATGGAGGTCGTCGGTTCCCTCGGCTGTCGTCCGGTCGACTATCCGAGGGTGATCGAGATGGTGCGGCAGGGACGCGTTCGGGTGACCGATCTGGTAACGCACCGATACGCCCTCGATGACATCGCCGACGCGTTCGACGCAGCCCGCGCCGGCGTCGGGATCCGGGGCGTCGTCACGCCCTGATCGCGAGCCCCGTACAGATCGCGCGCGCTGGCCGACGCGCCCATTGATCCCGGGAGGCGACGGGCGTAGGTGTACGTGATGGAGGTGACGCCCGTTGAACCCGTTCCGGAGGTGTCGATGGCCAGTGCGGATCCCCGAATCGGATGGACCCTCGCCCGCGCCGCGAGGGAGCAGGCCGAGTTGGAAGGGACCGTCGATCTGGCGACCGGTGAGCGGCACAGCTGGAGCACTGTAAAGCGTCGGGTCGACGGCGTCGCCTCGGCTCTCTCAGCGATGGACCTCGAGCGTGGCGATCGAATCGCGATCCTCTCGCTCAACTCCGCCCGGCACTTCGAGCTCTGGTTCGCCCTCCCCGCCGCCGGGTTGATCATGAACGATCTCAACTTCCGACTGGCGGTCGAGGAGATGCGCTTCATCTGCGACGATTCCCAGGTGAAGCTGCTGTTCGTCGACGACACGTTTCTCGAAGCCGGACGGGCGCTGCTCGAGGCGTGCGGTGCGCTGGAAGGCCTGGTGTGGCTCGGCGTCGGTGAGGACGCGCCGGACGGAACGACTGCCTACGACTCCCTGGCTGCCGCCGAGCCCGCCGACCTCCCGGAGCCCGATGCGGAGGACGTCGCCGCCATCTTCTATACCGGCGGGACGACGGGTCTCCCCAAGGGTGTGATGCTGACCCACCGCAACCTGACGTCGAACGCGCTGCACGCCATCGGGATGGTCCGGCTCACCTCGCGCGACCGGTACCTGCACGCGGCTCCGGAATTCCACATCGCCGACGGAGCGTTCGCCTACGCCATGACCTGGGTCGGCGGTACGCACGTCTTCATCCCGAGATTCGAGCCGGCCCGCACGATCGCGGCGCTCGCGAGCGAGGCGATCACGGTCGAGCTGCTCGTGCCCACGATGATCTCCATGTGCCTCGCGAGCGGCGAGCTGGAGGGAGCCGATCTCGGCGCCCTCCGGGTGCTGGTCTACGGCGCGTCACCCATGCCCGCCGAGCTGCAGCGAGAGGCGGTCGCGGGGTTCGGGTGCGGGTTCATGCAGGTGTACGGGATGACGGAGGCCGCGCCGATCGTGACGTTCTTCGACGAGGTCGCGCACGAGCGCGGGCTCGCCGGCGAGGAGCCGTGGGCTTCCCGGCTCCGCTCCGCGGGATCGACGGTCTTCGGCGTGCGTGCGGAGATCCGGCGCGAGGACGGGACGATCGCCGATCCGGGAGAACCCGGCGAGATCTGGGTGCAGGGGCCAAACATGATGAAGGGCTACTGGAACCGGCCCGAGGAGACGGCGCACGCGCTCGTGGATGGGTGGTACCGGTCGGGCGACGTCGCGTACGCCGACGAAGGGGGCTTCCTCTTTATCGTCGATCGCGCGAAGGACATGATCATTTCGGGTGGCGAGAACGTCTACACGACCGAAGTCGAGGACGCGATCTACTCGCACCCCGCCGTTCTGGAAGCCGCTGTATTCGGCGTTCCGCATGACGATTGGGGCGAGGCCGTGCACGCGGTGGTCGTGCTCAAGCCCGGTGTGTCGGCTGAGCCTGACTCGCTGATCGAGCATTGCAGGGCTCTGATCGCCGGGTACAAGCTCCCGCAATCGCTCGACATCCGAAGCTCCGACGATCCGCTACCCAAGTCGGGGGCCGGAAAGATCCTGAAGCGCGACCTTCGCGAGCCGTTCTGGGAGGGGCGGGAACGCCGCGTCAGTTAGGGGGGGCTGGCCGTACTTCTTCAGCACTCTTCTCGTCCGACTCCACGACGGGGGCCGCGGGTACGTCAGCCTCGTCACGGCGAAGACACAAGTCCACGAAGGCGTCGTCGAACAGCTCCTTGTTCTCCCGCAAATAGGTGGTCAGGGCGGGCCAACTGTCGAGGAGTCCGCACAATCCTCGGTACCATCGCTCGAACATTTCCCGATCCAGGGCGCCCTGTCGCGCAACAAGCGTCGCCTGTTCCGAGTTCTTGAGCATTTCGAAGAACAGGAGTTTTACCCTCACGCGCTCATCCGACTCCAACGACTCCATGTCGTGGGCACCTCGCCGGACGATGGCGGTGAGCTCTGCGCTCTCGATGAGTCGCGCCTGCGACGCGTTCACGCGCGCGAGGACCCGGTCTGCCGTCTCGATCCGAGTCGCTCGTGTGCTCGCCCGAATCTGGAGCGACAGGTACCCCAGGGTGACAATCACGCCTGCCGCGCCGAGGATCTCGCCGATTGCGCCGGCTGCTTGCCAGTTCACGAGCCCGCTCTCGCGTCCGGGCCTTCGAGAAGGATCGCCACCGAGCCGAGCGGATGGGCGGCCGTGTACAACGCCAACTCCAGCCGTCCCCCGAGGAGATCGGCCATCAGGACGCTCGTGAGATCGAGCGTCCCCGCGACGGTGGGGCGTCCCGGGCCCGAGAGGCGAGCGACGATTGCGTCGGGTGCGCCGCCGCCGCGTCGCTGCAGGACGATCGCGAACACGTCGTCGCCGGTCACGTCGGTGGCGTCGATCGAATAGCCGAGCGTGCCCGCGGGCACGTCGAGCGAAAACGTCGCGTCGAGGCCCTCCGCCCTCGTGCCCAGTTCCGCGTCTGTCGCCGTACCGCCGACGTGGAACTCCCGCGCTGTCGGGGCGACGCCGTCGACGAGCGGCGGGGTGCGCGACGGCGGACGTCGCGGAGCGGTCGCCTGTTCGAGGGCGTACGCGAAGGCGACGAGTCGGGCGTCGGCGAACGGGCGACCCATCATTTCGACTCCGACGGGGAGCGCGCGATCGGTGAATCCCGCCGGAGCGCTGATCGCCGGGAGACCGCTCTGCGCCGCGAGGTAGCACGAGCTGACCTGGCCCTGGCTGCCGCGGCTGTTCCCGAGCGGCGCCGCGCCGATCACTTCGGGCTCCTGCCGGAGCGTCGGATAGGCGATGGCGTCGAGGTCGTGCTCGTCCATGAGCGCGACGACCGCCGCGCGTAGCGCCGACTGGCGAGCCAGCCGCGTCTGGTATTCCGCGGTATCGGCGGCGAAGGCCCGGCCCTCCTCGGAACTGCGCCGACGGAACGTGTTGTCGAGCTGCTCGTGGTACAGGCCGAGTTCGATGATCTCGAGCAACCCGTCAACGGGGGCTCCCGGAGTGGCCTCCACGTAGGCCGCGAAGTCGCGTTCGAACTCGAACCCGATGAGCCCCGTTCGCTCGAGCAGGGCGTCGAGGTCGGGAATCGTGACGTCGACGATCTCGGCGCCGGCGCTCGCCATCGCGTCGAGGGCCGCCCGGACGACCGTCGTCACGGGACGCTCGGCGACCGACTCCCCGAGCCACGTCTCGAGCGCCCCGATCCGTGCCCCCACGAAGGCGTTCGGATCGAGCGCGTCGAGGAAGCGGGGCAGGGCGAGCCCCCGGAGCGCGCGCGTCGCCGGGTCCGCCTCGTCGGGCCCGACCGTCGCGTCCAGCGCGATCGCCAGATCGGTGACGGAACGAGCGAGCGGTCCGCCCGTGTCCTGCGTATGCGAGAGCGGGATGATCCCATCGATGCTCGAGAGCCCTTTCGTCGGGCGCAGCCCTACGAGATTGTGGACCGAGGAGGGGATCCGGATCGAGCCGCACGTGTCCGACCCCCACCCGATGGCACCGAAGCTCGCGGCGACGCCTGCCCCCGTGCCGCCGGACGAGCCGCCCGGGCTCCGGAGTGGCGCGTACGGATTCCGGGTCTGGCCACCGAGCGAGCTGATGGTCGTGATTCCGGCCGCCAGCTCGTGGAGATTCGTCTTTGCCAGAATCACGGCGCCGGCCTCCCGCAGCCGGGCCACCTGGAACGCGTCGTCTGGCGGCACCGACCCGGCGAGCGCGAGCGTCCCCCCCGTCGTCGGCATGTCGAACGTGTCGTAGTTGTCCTTGAGGAGGATCGGGATGCCGTGCAGCGGCCCCCGGACGTTCCCGGCGGCGCGTTCGGCATCGAGTCGCTCGGCCTGGCCGCGAGCATCGGGATGCACCCGGATGATGGCGTTGAGGGCCGGACCGGCCTGGTCGTAGGCGGCGATGCGCGCGAGGTAGGCATCGACCAACCCGGCCGACGTTACCCGCCCTTCGGTCAACGCCTCCTGCAGTTCGGTGATGCTGGTTTCCATGACCTCGAAGCGTTCGGTCCTGTCCTGGCCCGCCGAGCACGAGGCGACGACCAGCGACGCGGCGATCGTGATCGCGGGGCGGGTTGGACAATACATTTGGAAGAATCTCCTTCGAGTTGTCATTCGACCCACTCCCAGGCGAAGTGCACGGTCGTCCCGGCGACCGCCGGGGTTTCGAGACGCCCTCTAGCGTCCACGGTGCCGCCGCCGGGGCGGGCGAACAAGGGCCGTGTCCGGCTTGCCTGCGGTCCGTCGCCTCGGCAGCCTTCGGTGGGGCCAGCCAGGCGGGCCGGCCCGGGCAGTTCTCGAACCGGAAGCCGAACCATGATCCCGATGCGATCTTCTGTTGCTCGTTCTCCTCGCCGGTGCATCCTGGCCGCGGCGCTCTTCGTAATGGCCGGGACACTGGGGTCGCCTGGCGATGCGGCCGGTCAGACGGAGGGTGAGTATCTCTACAACGTCACGATGCTTCGAGCTGCGCCGGGCCATTTTGCCGACCTGATCGAAGCGCTGGAGACGGACTCGGCGTTGCGCGAAGAAGCCGGCGATCTCGCTCCGTTCTGGATCCGACATTCACAGGGGGATCAGTGGGACTTCATGCTGATCCATCCCATGGGCGACCCCGTCGAATTCTTCGAGGGCGCTCGTGACGGACGACGCGAAGCCGTTTGGGAAGGCGCGAAGGGACGGGAGGTGGCCGGGCGTTTGGAACGGTTCACCGCCTACAAGGAGGAGTGGTTCGCCCGGTCGATTCCGGTGGAGGAGATGGCCCGACGGTTCGCCGGCATGGGCCTTTTCCATGTCGAGATCTTCGCGGGTCTGCCCGGCAGGCGGGCAGAGCTCCTCGAGCAACGCCGCATGGAAAACCGCTACTACGAACACCTGAACCGTCAGCTCAACGTCCTCTTCGTGCGCGAGGCCGGCCCGAACTGGGACGCGATGACCATCGGATTCCACGAGAATCTGGAAGCGTTTGCCGCGGCAGGCGCCCGATACACCGAGGAAGAGCAGAACGAGGCGGCTATGGCGGCGGGGTTCGAGGACGTGGGCCAGATCGGGCCCTACCTGCGTTCACTCCTCAGCTACCACCGTGACACGCTGGGAGTGCGGCCGTAACAGTCTACCGGTCCGCGGTGAATGCCTCGCGAAGCGACGCCCCGCAGCTGAGCATCGCGTCGGCCGCGGCGTCGATCAGGCCGCCCATCGCGATGAACCCGTGGATCATCCCCCGGTACTCCATCACCTCGGTCGCGACTCCTGCCCCGGCGAGAGCGCGCGCGTACGCCATGCCTTCGTCGACGAGCGGGTCGTATCCTGCCACCAGAACGAGCGCGGGGGGCAGTCCAGAAAACTCCGCGGCGTGTAGCGGCGATGCGATGACCTGATCACGATCGCCTCCGCCGCTGAAATAGTGTTCCATGAACCACCGCATGAGGTCGGCGGTCAGTCTGTATCCCTCGCCCAGCGTCTGGTGTGACGGCAGGGCGCACCCGAGTTCCGTCGCCGGATAGATGAGGAGCTGGTAGGCGATCCTCGGTCCGTCGTCCCGCTTGGCCAGGTGGCACGCGATGGCGGCCAGTGTGCCGCCCGCGCTGTCGCCGCCGACCGCGAGCCGAGACGGATCCCCGCCGGGATCTCTCCGCCCTGTACGGGAATGGAGAGATCCTGTGTGACCACGCCGGCCGGCGTGTCGCCCAACGCCGCCTCGACCATTTCGGCGTACTGGATGCGCGCTGCCACCGGATCGAGCGACTCCAGTGGAGGCCGGTCGCTCTTCTCCGCGAGGTCGAGGACGGTCTGGGCCTGGGAGTCCAGGGTCACCGGGCGTATCCTCTCAACAACATCTAGGCTGCGCGGCGCCGGCGATTGCCTCGGCCGTTACTTCGGCCTCTGGAGTTGCCGCGACGGTTCCGTTCCGATCCACCTCGTCCCCGGCCCGGCCCGTTACGCGGCTTTTCTTGCCTGGGGCTCGTGTCGGGCGCGAAACCCTCGACCGACCTGCGGGGGATCGAGTACCCGATCTTCCGTTCGGTCGCACGCACCCAATCGACGTCGTTGTTGGTGACGAACGTACAGGCGATGCCCGAGAGTTCTGCGCGCCCGGTGCGCCCGATTCGGTGTGTGTACGCATCGGGCGTGTTCGGCACGTCGAAGTTGATCACGTGAGACACGGCGGTGACGTCAATGCCGCGCGCCGCGATATCGGTTGCCACCAGCACGTCGTAGGTGCCCTTACGGAAGCCGCGCATGGCCTTGTCTCGATTCGCCTGCGACATGTTTCCCTGGAGCCCCACGGCGCGGTGTCCGGCTCGTATTAGCTGTTCAGCCAGTCGCTTGGCACGGTGTTTGGTACGAGTGAACACGATCGCGGAGTCGCAGTCGTCGGCGCGGAGCATGTGCTCGAGCAGGTCGCGCTTTCGCTGCTCAGGAATCGAGTACAATGCGTGATCGATCGTCCTGGCGGGCGCGGAGTCGGCCAGTTCGACTACGTGAGGGTCGTCCAAAAGGTCGTCCGCCAGCTTGCGGATGTCCCGCGGCATGGTGGCCGAGAACAGCAGATTCTGCCGACGCGCGGGGAGCGCGGCGATGATCTTTCGGATGTCTGGCAGAAACCCCATGTCGAACATGTGATCTGCTTCGTCGAGGACGAGGGTCTCGACCCGGTCGAGTTTCAAGAGTCCCTGTTGGAGCAGATCGAGCACGCGACCGGGGCAGCCCACGACGATCTCGGGACGTCGTGCCAGTCCGTCGATCTGATTGCGGATCGAGACGCCTCCGAAAATGGTGATCATCTTCACCCGGGTGAAGCGCGAGAGTACGCGCGTTTCGGCCGCGATCTGATTGGCCAACTCCCGCGTCGGCGCCAGAATCAGCGCGCGAGGCCCACCCGGGGCCGCGTCGAGCAGTCGGTCGAGCAGGGGCAACGCGAAGGCGGCTGTTTTTCCCGTTCCCGTCTGGGCCAACCCGAGAACGTCGCGGCCGTCGAGGCCCGCAGAAATGGTTTCGACCTGGATCGGCCGAGGATCTTCAAAACCTGCGGCGCGGGTCCCGCGCACAAGTACCTGTTTGAGCCCGAACCGGTCGAATCCGGTCGAGGCGTCGGTTGCTACGTCTGTCATTGAGATGTTTCTCCGCCGCAGGCGCATGAGGCTGAGCCCGTACGTGTGCGGCCAACGTGTTCTGGCCCGCACAACAGCGAAGGACAAGAAGGGAATTACTGGGTGGCGCGACCTCGGTAGGAGTTGAGGTCCTGTTGTTCGCCCATGGCGGGAAGAATTCCCGACCAAGCACAACAATCTAGTCGAGAAGCGCGTGCAAGTCTACCCCCGGAGATCTTCAGCGAAGCGCGACACGTTACCGCACACGCTCGAAGCGCACGTCCCGGGTCCGCCCGTTGTCTATGTAGAAGCCGATCACCTTGCCGTTTCGGTCGCGCTCGAACGAGAAGGTGAGCCCGCCTCCCGAGAAGGTGTCCTCTTCGCCTACTTCCAGATCTGCGTCGTCGAGACGCCTGTGATGGACGACCAGCGTCTCGTCTTCCAGAACGATCGTGTAGAACGTCTCGAGTTCTTCGCTGAAGTACCGGCCCGCGAAGACGGCGAGATCCTCGACCGTCGGTTCCCACGCCGGGGCCTGCTCATCGTCGAGCCGCGTCGCGTGATTTTCCCCGTTCTGGATCAGGGTCAGTCCGTCGACCTCCCCATCATCGTTACGGTGGAAGAGGACGGACGCTTCCACCGCGGTTAGCGCGAACGTCGAGTCAGAGGTCGGCACGATCTCGAGTTTCTGCTGGCCGGTCGCCTGCGTGTAAAACGTGTCGTCCTCGCGTGTGAAGGTCACGATGAAGGTCGGGCGGGCATCGAGGGCGTAGCGTCCGACGAAGTCGTCGAAGTCCTCCGGATCGTACGCTTCCGGGTCGAATTCGCGCGCCCCCGCGTCTTCCGCCTGGTCTTCACTCTCCATCGCGTCGGCGAAGAATGCTGCGCCGAGCTGGAACGCGACGCTGCTGTTGAACTGCGCGTTGTTGCTCTGTGTCGTAATCCCGGCGTTGATCTCCGGGTAGTAGACCAGCATGGATCGATGTGCGACATCGGCCCCGCCGTGCTGCACACGCCGGAGTCCTCCTTGCTCATCGACGGAAAGGCCATAACCGTATCCCGTCTCTTCCCCATCGGTCAGCACGTACGACGTCATCATCTCGTCGAAGATCTCCCGGCTGCCCACACGGGGGTTCGCGTAGTTTTCGACCCAGGTCTGCAGGTCCTCCACGGTGGAGTAGATGCCGCCGGCTCCCACTGCGCCGCCCAGGTCACCGATCTGCAGGTATCCGTGCGGACCGGGCGTGTACCCCTCCGACATGTCGGGGACGATGTGCTCGGGTGACGGTCGGACCATCGTGCGGGTCATCCCGATCGGTCCGAACACGTTCTCCTGCATGAAGACGTCGAAATCCTGTCCGGACGTGCGCTCCACGATCACTGCCGCGAGCCCGAAGGCCGTGTTGTTGTAGTTCCATTCGGCGCCCGGCGCATTCTGGAGGGCCGGCTGGCGCTTCACGACGTCGATGAGCTCGGAGCGGGCTACGAAATCGCCGTGATCGAGCCGACGCCCGGACATCAACAGGAGGTTGAGGAACTCCCTGAGACCGGATGTGTGAGTGATCAGGTGCCGAACCGTGATCGTTTCCTCGAATTCGGGCAGCTCCGGGATGTGTTTTCGGATGTCGTCGTCGAGCGACAGCAACCCGCGGTCGGCCTGGAGCATGATCGCGAACGCCGTAAACTGCTTCGAGGTCGAACCGATGTTCGTGCGCGTGTTCGTCGCGAAGGGGATACCGTACGCGAGGTTGGCCATGCCGTACGCCTTCGAGTACAGCGTCTGGCCGTCGCGCCACACCTGGACGGCCGCCCCCGGGAAGTCTTCTCCGTCATATCGGGACATCAGCTGGTCCGTGAGCTTCTTCGGATCGGTCTCGATGGGTTCGGCGCGAACGAGCGTGATTTCGTAGTCGCCCGCCTCATCTTCGTCCGGGATCACTTCGACCGTACGAATGCCCCCGCCCTCCACCCGCCCGCCGAACCGCTGTCGCCCGCGGCCCGTACCGTCGAAACGTCCGACCTGTCTTCCCCCGGAGTCGAGCACGCGTATCAGGACGTCGACGGAGATCTGATTCACTTCCCCGAGCACGAAATAGTCGTCGCCGACCTCGAAGGTGTACCGAGCCGTATCCCCCACGGCGAGCGAGCCCGCCATGGTGACGCCTGGTACCAACTCGGTGCTTTGAGCAGCGACATCGGTCGTGAAAGGAACCGAAACCAGAGCGGTCGCGACCGCCAGTGCAACGGGTGGGAACGAGAACAGACGACGGATCATCAAAGAACTCCGGCCTCGAGTGCGGTGGCGTGGATACCGGTGAGTACGCGATTCTGGTGCACGGCCCGGCGGCAGACAAGGATACAACGTCGACGGCCTCTCGCGTGTGTTCAAGCAAGAGGCGAGGACAATGTCGGGATTCAAGCCATCCCTGCTGGAGACCAGATCATGCGAATGAGAATACTGATTGTTTCTGCTGGACTGATGATCCCGGGGGCGGCCTTCGGATCGGGCGCCCGGGGACAGGAGCCCGAGACCGAGGAGGCAGCAGATCCGGTCGAGACCCTTGTCAGCCGCCTGAGCCTCGAGAACTACAAGGCGACGCTCAAAGGCCTGACGCGATTCGGTGATCGTCGTCAGGGCACGCAGAGGAATCGAGACGCCGTCGACTGGATCGAGGCGAAGCTTCAGGAGTTTGGCTGCACGAATACCGAACGGATCACGTACACGTTCCCACCACCCCCAGATCCGGACGCTGCGCCCCGCCGCCGACGGCCTCCGGGCGCGCGACCCCGGCCCCCGGCGAACCCCGACCTCACGACTCCGACCGGCGGACTCGTCGGACGCCGCGGCAACGGGTCGGGCGGAAGCGTGATCTTCGGCCACCGCGGGCGGATGGGGGTGAACCGCGACGTGACGGCGCAGCCCGATGAGGACATCCGGGCGCTGAACGTCGAGGAACCGGTGGATGGGGAGCGCAGCGAGGTCTACTGCACGAAGGTCGGGACGACCCATCCGGATGAGATGTACATCATCGGCGCGCACATGGACGGCCACGGAGTGAACGAGGCGGTGAACGACGATGGCTCGGGTACGGCGCTCGTCATGGAACTCGCGCGCGTCTTCAACTCACCCGACGTCCAGACCGAGCGATCGATTCGTTTCGTCCTCTGGAACAACGAGGAGACCGGGCTCAACGGCGCACGAGCGTACGTGGAGCAGCGGCAGGAACTGCAGGGGATCGAGAGCCCCGCGGGGTCTGGCGAGTATCCCGAGCCCCGTTGGCTGGGGATGGTGCAGCACGACATGATGCTGTGGGACCACGGCGCGCCGCGCCCGGACGGGACGGTGAGCCGAGATCAGCGTCCGGAAGCCGATGTTAATATCGAGTTTCAATCCAATTCGGATCTGGCAGGCGAATCGATGGACCTGGCCTTCCTGTTCAAGGCGGCAAACGAACGGTACGCTACGGATTACCCGGCAGCGGTCGGACCGCACATGACGAACACCGATTCGACGCCGTTCATGAACATCGTTCCGTCGATCAGCCTGCGGGAGAACGAGCGCGGGTCGCAGGTGGGCGCCGGCTGGGATCCGAACTGGCACCAGCCCACGGACGTTTGGGCAACGTACGACGACAACGATTTTCGGCTGGGGTTGAACGCGGGTCAAACGACCCTGTCCGCCATCGCCAGGCTGGTCGGGACGTCCGTCACGCCGTAGTCAAATCATCACGGCCTCCAGGGAGTCGTTGCGATGTCGAGTCTGTCGAGTATCAGGAATGATGTCCCGAGATCGCCGATCCGCAGGGCGTCTCTCGTCTGGGTAGTCGCCCTCGGGCTTCCGGCCGCGCTTGCCGCAGGTCTTCCGTCCACGGTCGCGGCGCAGGACGGGGTGGCGGAGGCGAGCGTCACGTTCCACGCCGACATCGTTCCCATCCTCCAGCAAAGCTGCCAACGGTGTCACCACGGGGGCGGTATCGGTCCGATGTCGCTCGTGGACTACGAGACGGTGCGTCGCTATGGGCGGCGGATCCGGACTCGCACCGGCATTCGGGATCGGGCCGGGGCGATGCCCCCGTGGTATGTCGAGAAGGACCTCGGCATCCAGCACTACAAGGACGACTTGTCGCTCGACGATGCGGAGATCGAGGCGATCGCGTCCTGGGTGGCCAACGGAATGCCGGAGGGCGATCCGGATGATGCGCCTCCCCCGCGCGAGTTCAGCGACGACGGAAACTGGCAAGCGGGCGAACCCGATCTCGTCGTGCGCCTGCCCGACGTGTTCGTCGAGGGTACGGCGGCCGACTGGTGGGGGGACATCGAGTCGACGGCAACCGGTCTCACCGAGGATCGATACGTGAAGTCGGTCGAGGTCCGCGAAGTCAACGACATCGATTACCAAAGCGATGAGGGGCGGGAAACGGTGGGCGGCCGCTACGTCGTTCACCACATGATCTGGAGCACGCGGCTTCTCGAGGAGGACCAGGACACCGGCCCGGGCGCCGACCGCGAGAACACCGACGTGAGCTGGCCGGTCCACGAGGTCGGCCGCAACCCTGACATCTTCGACGTCAATGGCGGGCGGCTGCTCCGCGCCGGTTCGAGCGTCGTGTCCAACTCGGTCCACCTTCACTCGAACGGTAGCGACACCCACGCCCATCTGGAGATCGGGTTTCGCTTCCACCCGAAGGACTACGAGCCGAGCTACAAGGCCGTGTTTATCGGTCTCGGAAACGCCATGGACATCGACATTCGGGCCGACGAGAGCGACCAGGAGCTGCACGCGTACACCGTGCTGCGCGAGCACACGATGCTCGTCACGTTCGAGCCGCACCTCCATGCGCCCGGGATGCGGATGTGTCTCGAAGCGATCTGGGGGTGGAACGTCGAGACGATCTCGTGCGTGGGGTACGATCACAACTGGGTCCGTGGGTACACGTTCGCCGAAGACTACCAGCCGCTGCTTCCGAAGGGCACCGTCCTCCATATCATCGGCTACATGGACAACTCGAAGGCGAATCGGAACGTACCGGACTCACGCAATTGGCAGGGCTCGGGCAATCGGTCAGTCGCGAACATGTTCATTGATCTCGGGATGCGGCTCGAGCTGACGGAAGAGCAGTTCGTCGCCGAGATGGCCCAGCGCCGCGAACGATTGGGGCTCGACCAGAACGACCACGTGATCGGGTGTCCGCTGTGCATGGTGATCCCGGAGGAAGTGGTCGAGACCGAGGCCGATGGCGAGGGTGACGACGGCGAGGACGGGCGATGAGGCGAGGCCGGGTGGTTCGCGGCCTCTGCGTCCTGGCGTCCTCGACCCTCGCTGTCGTAGTCGTCCCGAACCAGACCGCGGCCCAGGACACGTATTCCAAAGGTCAGAACGTGTCGCCGGCGTTCGAGGGGTGGGAGCGCAACGAAGACGGGTCGTTCAGTTTTCTTTTCGGGTACCTGAATCGGAACTGGCTCGAGGAGCTCGATGTGCCGATCGGCGTCGACAACGGCTTTTCGCCCGGTCTCGCCGATCAGGGTCAGCCGACACATTTCCTCCCGCGCCGCAATCGATGGGTGTTCAAGGTCCGGGTCCCCGCGGACTGGGGCGACAAGGAGATGATCTGGACACTCACGACGGCCGGGAAGACGGAGTCCGCCTATGCGTCGCTCCGACCGGACTACGTCGTGGACAACGTGGTGGTCGCGTCCGAGACGGGGGCGCTCGGCGCAGGCTCCAGCAACGCGGAGACCCGAGCGAACGTCC
>JBGMQU010000045.1:0-24288 GCA_048060725.1 Gemmatimonadota bacterium
CCTTAGCGGGCTCGTGCTTCTTCTGCTCCCGTTCGCCGCCACGGCCGTCCTGTGGATTCTCGGCGGCACGGCCGGGTTCGTTCGCGGGATCGTGGCCTTTGTCGCGGCGCTCGGGACGTGGATCGTCATGACGGCCGGTTTTGGTAGCGTGCTGCTCACGCGTGCGGGGGCCCGCAGCGTCGTGGTGGACTGGTCCGAGGGTGACGGCGACCCGGTGGAGCCTGCGGTCGACGCCGCTCCGGCTGCAGACGCCGACACGCCTGTCGCAGAGACCGACGAATCGGATGGCTAGCCCTGTGCGGTCCGTCTTCCTTCTGGCCTTTCTCGTCTTCACTGCTGCCCCGCTTTCGGCGCAGCAGTGGAGAGACTTCAGGGCCGCACGTCAGGCCGGCTCCATCGAGTCTCTCGAGATCGAGTTGTTGTACGGCGCCGGACGGCTATCCGTCGGGCGGTCGGAAACGCCGTTTCTGTATGACGCGAGGGTGCGCTACGACACCGAGCGATTCCAACCGCTACGCGAGTGGTCGATCGAGGGAGACCGGGGCCATCTAAGGCTCGCCATGACGTCCGTCGCCGATGAGACCGAACGGGGGACGATACGGCTGGAGGACTGGGATCTCGATTTCGACTTCGACGAGTTTCGAGGTTCAGGGGACGCACTGGGCACCCTCGATTTCAAGCTCCACCCGGCGATCCCCACCGATCTACGGATCGGAGTCGGGGCGGCCGTATCGCGGCTGGACCTGGGAGATCTGTCGCTCACGTCGCTCGAGGTCCTCACCGGTGCAAGCCAGACCGATATCTCGTTCTCGGACCCGAACCGCGTCCGGATGTCGAGCCTCGCGTTCAAGGCCGGGGCAGCCGACTTCGAGGCGGAGGGGCTCGGAAACGCTCGGTTCGATCGCCTGGAGTTCGCGGGCGCCATCGGCAACGTCACGCTCGACTTCTCGGGGGCGTGGGAGCGGAGCGCGACGGCCGGGATCAAGATGGGCGTGGGAGAACTCGAGATCCGCGTGCCGACCGAGATCGGGGTGCGAATCCGACGGAGTTCGCCGCTCATCAGGCTCGATGCGGCAGGATTCGAAAAGGTGGACGACACCTACGTGACGCCTAACTGGGACACCGCGGACGTGCGACTCGAGATCGAGCTGGAAGCGGCTCTCGTAACCGTGCGAGTCGAGCGGATCTGAACGGTACCGCTTCCTCAACCGCCGCCGGGGGAGGAAGCCGAGGAGGGTGAGGAGGGTGCTGAAGAGGCCAACTTCGCCTCCAACTCAACGATCGCGGCACGCGAGACGGCGGTCAGGGCCTTCCCTTCCGGAGAATCGGGGCGTCCAATGACCGTGGGCACTCCTCGATCGCCCTCCTCCCGCACAGCGGCCCCGAGCGGTATGGCCCCGAGAAACGGGATCTCGAGCGACGCCGCCAGGCGTTCGCCACCGCCAGACCCGAAGATATCGTGCGTGTCGCCACATGATGGACAGGAGAACCCTCGCATGTTCTCGACCACTCCGAGGACGGGCACGTCGAGCTTCTCGAACATCTTGATCCCCCGCAGTACGCCGCCCACCGAGACGTCCTGCGGTGTCGTTACCATCACCGCCCCGTCGACTCTGACGAGCTGACAAAGCGAAAGCTGCGCATCGCCCGTGCCCGGGGGCAGATCGACCACGAGGTAGTCCAGTTCTCCCCACGCGACCTGCTGCAGGAACTGACGTATCACGCCCATGACAATGGGACCCCGCCAGATGGCAGGCGCATCTTCATCGAGAAGAAGCCCGATGCTCATCAACTTCACGCCATGCGCTTCGATCGGAATCACCTGTTGGTCGGCGATCTTCGGCTTTTCCTTCACCCCGAACATCGTGGGGATGTCGGGACCGTAGATGTCGGCGTCGAGAAGGCCCACTCGAGCCCCCGTCTTGGCCCAGGCCGCCGCCAGATTCGACGACACCGTCGATTTTCCAACGCCACCCTTCCCTGAACTCACTCCCACTACGTGTCGCACGTCGGGTAGCGGGGGGGCGTCCGACGGGTGGCGGCTGGCGGCCTCTCGATCGGATGTCTGCGGCCGCGGAGGCCCCTGGTGCGCAGGTGGAGCCTCGGACACGGGCGACTGGTTCATGATGGGAAGCGCGCGCGGGGACTTGTTGCTGTCGGTCATCGGATTCGATCTCGGGGGCAAAACGCCCGATAGGGAGTGTGTGCGGATCGCTACTCGACCGCGTTGACCGACTTCACCTCGGGGAGGGCCATCCTGAGCCGCTGCTCGATGCCGGCGCGCAATGTGGCCATCGACATCGGACAGGCGTAGCAGGCGCCTACCATGCGCACGTCGACCCGACCCGACGCCTCGTCGAACCCGAGCAACTCGACATCACCCCCATCGGCACGGATGGCGGGGCGAACCTGATCGAGAACGTGCTCGATCTGTCGCGAAATGGTGACTTCGGTGACGGTACTCATAGGAGTAAAAGCTACCGGACGCCCGCGGGCGAGTCAACGAAAAGGCGCCGGTTTTGTCGCCTAATTCCGCCCGGATGCGGGGCTCAACCGGAGCTGGTCCTTCGCGTCGACCAGGTAGTCCGCCGGATCGAGCGAGACCTCCACCATCTCACCTGCCAGCCACCCGGAAACCATGCTGCGGTAGTGGGGATCCAGCGGGTTCCCCGCCTGCCCCGTCGGAAGAAAGAAGTGGCCAACCGGATGGGCGGGATTCATGTCCGCCACGAAGCGTTCGCTCGGGCCGTATTCACCGACGAACGGGGGCTGCCAGGAGGTGGAGTCCAGCCCGCTCCACAATCCGGGATCTGTCGGGCGGACGGTGTGGCGGCCACCGGGCGCCGGGTAGGGTTTGATGTGGAACCGCAGCAGACGATCGAGGATAGCGACCTGGCCCAGCGGGTGGACCGATCGCTCGGAGTGAAGCTCCCCCCACCGGCGCTCCCCGGCGACGTCTATGGCTGTCCTCATCGCCTCTTCCTCGAGGGCCTCGAGGGTCTCGACCTCTTCCGTCCGCGTGTCGTCCACCCAACGCGAAGCACCTCTCGACAGGATCAGATCCAGCGCCCGGTCGGGAAAGTACCCTGCCCCGTCGAGCTCATCGGCCGCGATCCGCTCGCGCAGGCGATAGAGCCAGACATAGAACCAGACGGCCTCGCGCGAGTCGACGGTGACTCGACGATCCCAGGCCTCGAGTTGCTCCGCCACCTCCGACCGACCGATCCGCCGCGCGGCCGCGGCTGCACGCGGAACGAGACGTTCGGCCCAGAGCGAATACGTGTCGAGCTGGAGGTCGACCATGTCCTCGACGGTCCAGGCGCTCGCCCGCGATACCCGGTCGACGATCCGGCGTGCCCGAAACGGAAGCGGGTACCGGACGCCCACGACCCCGAAGAGATCGCGCGCCTGGAGGTTGTTGGCGCTGGCCACGTAGTCCGTGGGGGGAGAGCGAAAAGAAGGCATGTCACCCGGCGGCACGAATCCGGACCAGCCGTCGGGTAGCGCTTCAAACGAGATCGGACTCCAGGCGACAGCTCCGTCGCGCACGGGGATCGAGCCGACCAGCCGATATCCGAGTTCATCTTCCGTCGTCGCGTAGATCACGTTCTGGTGGGGGCTCTGGAACGACTCGGCGGCGGCGAGAAACTCGTCCGCGGTCCGCGCGCGATTCATCTCGAACAGTGCACCTACGGCTCCTCGCGGCTCCAGACCCGTCCAGAGAAGCGACAGGGTGAGACCGGCAGCAGGCAGGACGTCTGTGATGACGGGCCCCCGGACCGTGCGGCGAACGATATGTTCGACCGGGTCGCCCCCGCGCACCGCGATGGTCTCCACACGCGTACCGAACGTGCGCCACCCGCCGTCGTGACGGTACATCGACGCATCGAGGTTGACCGCCTCGACCACGAAGTCTCCGTCGTCGACCATTGCGTTCGTGAAGCCCCATGCCACGTGGCGATTCAACCCCACGATGACGCCGGGCGCACCCGGAATCGAGAGGCCGGCGACGTGTACGCCATCGTCTGCCGCGTGCAGTCCATTGACGAACCAGGTCGACGGTGCGCGCAGCGCCAGGTGCATGTCGTTGGCGAGGAGCGGATGGCCGCTCCCGGTGCGCGTCGCTCCGATCGCCCACGAGTTCGAGGCACGGAGCGAGTAGGAAGACAGGGTCTCCACCGGATCCCACATATCCGGGGGTTCCGGCGGAGCCCCGACTCCCGACAGAGCCGGCACTCCCGACACAACCGGCGCGTGCGGCAGAGCCGCCGATTCCGCCATGCCCCCGCTCGACAAGGCGAGCCCGCCGGCGACCGAATCCTGCATGATCGTGGGTCCCCAATCGGGGTACCCGACATCGAGTTCCTCGTGCAGTGAGCGGGGGATGCGTGCGAGGGTGCTCACCCGATCGAGTTCGCCCCTCCACCCCGACAGGTCGAGCGACATGATTCGGGCGATCCCCAGCGAGGCCGTCGGACTCCAGGGTTGGGGCCGGATCCCCAGAATCAGGAACTCGGGAGGGAGTGGGCCGCGCCACGACCGAATTCTCGCGTTGACACCCTCCGCATATGCCTCCAGCAGCCGACGATCCTCCGGAGACAGCGTCTCGAGCTCGGCGGTGGAGGCTCCCCATAGATCGAGCGTTCGGATGAGCCGATCGGTCGCGACCGCCGACTCCCCGAAGATCTCGGCCAGGCGTCCTTTGGCGATCCGCTGGAACAACTCGAGTTGCCAGAGCCGTTCGGAGGCGTGGATGAACCCCTGCGCACGAAAGAGGTCGCGTTCACGACGAGCCACGATGGTCGGAATGGCCCACCGGTCGTAACTCACGTCGACGACCGCGTCGAGACCGGGCAAATCGAGAACGCCGCTGCGGGGCTGCACCGAGCGTTGAAGAAAGAAATATCCGCCGGTGGTCACGATGCCGCCCGACAGGATCAGGGCCGCGAGGGTGGCCGAGACGTTACGAGAGACGCTCACCCCGAACGTCCGCCCACACTCCCCGCACTCCCCGCGCTGCCGGCGCGCCCGTCGAGCGGAGCGTCGGCCAACGCCCGACCGAACGACGTATACCGGTCGCCGTCGCGTATCACGAGCCCGCGCGAGTCCAACCCGTCGAGCAATGCCACCGTGACGTCGAGCGTGAGGGAAAGGTGACGAGCGAGACCGGGAGGCTCGGCCCGCCCGAGGGTCCAGAGGGCGCGCCACGCCCTCTCGAACTCCGGATCGATCTGGCCCATCACGACCGGATCTCCATCGACGGTCTCGGCAGCCGCGGTCAGGCCCTGGCGCGTCAGCGCCGAATCGATCGGTTCGGCATGCCGCTCCGAGATTCCCCGAAACAAGAAAAACCTGCGCGACAGACCCGTGGCCCGCGGTCCGGTCACGAGCTTGGCGACGACTTCGTCGGCGCACGAAAAATCGATGAGCTCGACATGCTCCAGATCGAGCACCGCCAGCACGCCGACCCCGTCCTCGAAGCGAGCGAGTTCGGCCTCGATGTTGGTCCGGACGGTGCGGCCGGTGTGTCGCGTGACCAGATAGCTGTAAAGCCGCGTGTGCGAAATCGCCGTCGCCGTCATCCGCTTTCCCCTTCCTCCACCAGCTCGGGCAGAACGATCATCACCTGAGCCCCGGGGAACCGTGGGAGACCGGACTGCAGGGCGGGCGTGTCGTCCCATTCCGGGACTCGCGCGATCATGGCATCTCCGCTTCGAATCCTCACCGCACCATCCCACTTCGTCACCTGACGACGGATCGCCTGAAGCCCCTGTCCGCGTCCCGGGTCCCGGAAACGCGACTCCCCGTTCAGGAAGGCGGCTTCGAGCGCCGCAGCCGCCGACCAGGTCTCACCGAACCGGCGAGCGTGCTCGGAGCCCAGCGACCCCTCGAACCCGACCCCGACGTCCATCACCGCCAGCACGACCACCTGGCGTCCGAGACGCCGCCTCCAATGATAACTCTGCGCGCACACCCAGCCGATCGAGTCGGCATGCTCGAGAATATTCTGGCATACCTCCGAGAGGATCACGGAGAAGTGGATGACGGATGGGCCAGAGTAGTGGAGCTGGTTCTGGAGGATTTTCTGAGCCCGGTCGCGGACGCCCTCGACGACCCGGTGCACGTCCTCGTGAGAACGGATCGGCGTGATTTCGAGCAGGGTGTCCTTTTCGCCATGAGGCTTCGGGCGCGAAACGTCGACTTCGAAGATGTCGGCGGCCGCCGTCCAGAAGTGCATGCGGTCGATGTAGGATCGGACCTCGGGGCTCTCGGGCGGCTCGATCAGCGGCGCGAGGCCGGTCTGTTGACGGGCCGCCTGACCGATCGCGAGTAACCCGATCAGGCCGTAGGGCGTGACCCAGGAGACCTGTCTCGCATCGAGCAGAATTCGAGCGCCCGAGTCGGACTCGGCAGACAGGGCGGCCGCCAGCACCTCGAACGCCGCTTCGTCAACCGGGGACGGCACCTCGATGACTCGACTCACAGCGACCCTCCCCCCATGACCAACCCCGTAGAAGACATCAGGTACTCGCTCAGCCCACCAGCTCCCCTGTACGCCGCGTTTCGTCCGGCGGCGACGTTCGCGCTCCGCATCGCCTGTTCCAGCGTGTCACCCCCCAGCAGGGCGGAAAAGCAGGTGGCGCCCCACACGTCGCCGCATCCCGTGGGGTCGGCCACGTCCACGACGGACTCCGCCTCCAGCCTGCCGCTCAACAGAGTGCCCCCGACAGACGTCAGTTCGCCAGCCGCCGGCCGAGCCCGGAGCAACGCCGCCGAGCCGCCCGCCCAGAAATCTCGCGTAGACGCCCAGGCCGCGCCACGCTCCCCGAGGGTCACCAGCAGGGCGTGAGTATCGGGGCCGAGGACATCGCTGGCCACCGTCCACGGATCCTCCCGCCCGTCGGCGAGCATCACGAGTTCGTCCTCGTTGAGCTGGACCACGTCGAACGACGCCAGCCAACGACGCCATTGCTCAAGCGGACGCAGTCGACGCATCCCGTCCGACCCCACTCCCAGCATGAGCGAGTGGATGTCACAATACAGCGGTCCGGGCACGGCCCCGCGAAGCGCCGCCGCGCCGCCGAGATCCAGTTCCCAACCGGCGATGAAATTCACATACAGGGCGTCGCACGAACGCACGAGCGGAAGGATGTCATCGGCCTGCCAGCCCGGAACACCCCCGGTCAGTTTCTCACACCGTCGGCCCGCCGTGTGGTAGAACAGCTCGACCCGGTTGTTCGCTTCGGGAACCGTCTGTATACCGTCCAGCGAATCGACGCGGGGGAGCGACGCGAAGAATCGGTCGGCTCTTTCTCGAAGGTCGGCGCCTACCTTGACGATCGGGAAGACGCTCCATCCCGCGGGCAACGAGGCGCTCGCGGCTGCGAGCGCATACGCGATACCGCCCCATTCCTCGACCGGCTCTTCGCGCCCCGCATCGCGTGCATGAATCGTGTCCCAGACCATCGTCCCCACCACCCCGAGTCGCATGCCGCTACAGGGGCCCGTAACGGACGATTCGGAACGTGGCCGCGGCCCCGATGACCCCCGCCATATCGCCCAGCTCGCTGGCCACGATGGTGCAAGCCTCCGCGGCCTTGCGGAACGCCCGTTGCCTGACTTCGGCACGCAGAGGATCGAACAGGTGATCGCCTGCTCGCGTGACCCCTCCCGAAATCACGATCATCTCCGGATTCAGCACGTTGATCAGATTGGCCAACCCGGTACCAAGGAATCTCGCGGTCTCGCGCATGACGTCGGCCGCATACGCGTCTCCCATCACGATCGCCTCGGAGACCATCTCCGACGTGATCTGCGCGAAATCTCCGTCCACCAGGTCCGGCAACACGCTCGCGGCGCCGGCTTCGAGGCCTTCCACGGCGCGCGCCGCAATCGCCGGCCCGGAGGCATATGCCTCGAGGCACCCATAATTGCCGCAGTTGCACTTCCGTCCGGTCGAATTGATGGTCATGTGGCCGATCTCGGCCGCCGCGTCAGAAGCGCCGTGGTAGACCTCACCATCGAGTATGAGGCCGCCGCCGATCCCCGTTCCCAGCGTTACGCCGACCAGAGACCGAACCCCGCGACCGGCTCCCTGCCACCATTCACCAAGCGTCGCCGCGTTGGCGTCGTTGTCCAGCTCGGCCTCCAGCCCGATCGCGTTCGAGATCAGGTCGCGGAGCGGGAAGTTCTTCCACCCGAGGTTCGGGGTCTCGATGACCGTTCCGCTCTTCCGGTCCAGCGGTCCCGGCGACCCCAGTCCGATGCCCAGAAACGACTCCGGGGACAACTCGCCCTCGCGCTTCGCGTCCCGGATGACGTCTCCGATCATCCCGACCATGCGGTCGACGACGAATTTCGCGCCGTGGTGCGGCTCCGTGGGGAGTGACCGCATGCCGAGGATAGTGCCACCATCGAAGGGCACGGCGCCGACATTGATCGACGTGCCTCCGAGGTCTACACCTATGATGTACCGGTCGTCGTTTACCAGGTCTCCACCGCCTCCCGCCGGGGTCGCGAATCTGCGACGACCCAATCATAGAGACCCGCGTTTCCCCGGCAACCTTTACGTGCCCGGTACGAGAGGGAGACCTATCTTCCTTTCCGGTCGATCGGTCTCTGCAGCGACCCGAACCTGCGCGGCGGGCCGGTCGAAATTCGGGGGAGGAATCACGAGCAGACGCACACGAACCGAGGTCAGCAAGCCCGAGCCACTCCCCTATGCGTACAAGAAGGGCTTCTACCGAAACGCCGAGGTCGCGTCGTATTACGACGACGAACGGTTCGCCGGGCCCTTCAAGCAGAAGCGCAACCTGCGGAAGTGGCGCACGATCGAGAAGGCACTGGACGAGCTGGGGGGAACCGTTCAGCGCGTCGTCGATCTGCCGTGCGGCACCGGCAGATTCACGGGTGCGCTGGCCGGACGCGGTCTCGAGGTCGTCGGGGCGGACATCTCACGGGAGATGATGGCGGAGGCGATCGGCGCGTTGGGCGGCCTGGTACGGATATCCGGGTTCGTGCAGGCCGACGCCGAACGGCTTCCGTTTCGAGACGACGGCCTGGATTGCGTCATCTCGATCCGGTTCATGTTTCACGTGGACCCGCTCACTCGCGTCACCATCCTGAGGGAACTGGGACGCGTGGCCCGCTTCCAGGTCGTCGACTACCGCCACCGCTACAGCTACCGGTACGCGAGGTGGCGCGCCCGACAGCGACTGGGGCTCACGACGCAACGCCTCGAGCGCGTGTCGCGAGACGGACTCGAACTCGAGTTCCGCGACGCCGGGCTCAGGGTTCGACGGGTCCTCCCGGTCGCGCGCGTCTTTTCCGACAAGTGGATCGTGATCGGAGAGCGAGCCTGAACGAGACGGCCTCGATTCCGCACGCCTTGAC
Source organism: Gemmatimonadota bacterium (assembly GCA_048060725.1). GTDB lineage: Bacteria > Gemmatimonadota > Gemmatimonadetes > Palauibacterales > Palauibacteraceae > Palauibacter. Next base: position 9,394 of record JBGMQU010000045.1, read on the forward strand.
GTTCCCGAACGCGGGGACGCCGCGTCTCCTGGAGCGGCTCGCCTGGGGCAAGGTCGCGACGGTCTATCGAGCGACGCTCCAGGGCCAGGAGGTGGCGGTCAAGGTGTACCGGCCCCGATACGTGAGACGACACGCCGAACGACACCCTGTCGCGATCGCCGAATACGAGTACACACGAAATCTGGCGTTCCGGCATTCGGCCGACCTCGCGCGCTACGCCGCCGAACCGATCGACTTCCTCGATTCGCCCTCCGTGTCGGGGTTCGTTCAGGAGCTGATCCACGGAGAGATGTACTACGACGCATGTGTGCGCCGGGGCGGACCCATCGATTCCGTCTTCACCCACATAGAGCGAATCGTCGATCTGGCGCACGCACGCGGACTGTACGACATCGACCTGCATGCGATGAACGTGCTGATTGTCGATGATGGTGGAGAGGAGATCCCGAAGCTGTTCGACTTCAACCGCATTCCCTTCTACATGGATCCCCGGAACCCCCTGGAGGCGGCGGCCCTGCGGCTGGGGATCATCGACGAACGGACGAGAGATCGGAAAAAGCTTCGCCAGTTCCACAACTTCCGAAAACTGCTCCGGCGTCGCGCTCGATTCCTGCCGGACCGGGATGAAGCGACCCGCACGGGTCAATCAACACCCCTCTAGTCATCTCCGACCTGGAGGACGGCCAGAAACGCCTCCTGCGGTACCTGTACGCTCCCTACCTGCTTCATGCGGCGCTTCCCCTTCTTCTGCTTCTCGAGAAGCTTCCGTTTCCGCGTGATGTCGCCTCCGTAGCACTTCGCCGTGACGTTCTTTCGCAGTGCCTTCACCGTCGTCCGCGCGATAACGTCGCGCCCGATCGTGGCCTGGATCGCCACGTCGAAGAGTTGTCGAGGGATCAGTTTCTTGAGCTTGCGTGCGACGTCGCGGCCGAACTCGTAGGCCCGCTCCCTGTGTACGATGACGCTGAGCGCGTCGACAGGATCGCCGTTCAGCATGATGTCGAGCTTCACGAGATCGGACGCACGGTAACCGGCGAGTTCATAGTCGAGGGACGCGTAACCCCGCGAGACCGACTTCAGCCGATCGTAGAAGTCGAGCACGATCTCCGCAAGCGGAATCTCATACACGATCTCGACCCTCTCCGGGTCGAGATACGTCATGTTGACGTACTCTCCGCGCCGGTTGAAACAGATCTTCTGCACGGCGCCGATATACTCTGATGGGCTCACGATCCGGATCCGCACGAAGGGCTCCCGCAGTTCGTCGATGCGGCCGCGGTCCGGCATCTTGCTCGGGTTCTCGACCAGGAGTTCCTCACCGTTGGTCAGTGCGACCTCGTACTCCACGTTTGGGAGCGAGGTGATGAGATCGAGATCGAACTCCCGCTCGAGCCGCTCCTGAACGATCTCCATGTGCAGCAACCCGAGGAACCCGCACCGGAACCCGAACCCCAGGGCCTCGGAGGTCTCCGGTTCGTAGTGGAGACTCGCATCGTTGAGCTGCAACTTCTCCAGCGCATCGCGGAGTTCCTCGAACTGGTCCGATTCGGTCGGATACAATCCCGCGAAGACCATCGGCTTGGCCTCCACATATCCCGGAAGCAACTCCGACGCCCGCGCATCCGCATCGAGAAGCGTGTCCCCGACGCGCGTGTGCCCGACCTTCTTCACCTGGGCCGTGAGGTACCCCACCTCACCCGCCTCGAGGACGCCCGCGCTCTGGAAACCGAGTCGCATGAATCCGACTTCGTCGACCTCGTAGACCGCGTCATGCCGACCGAATCCGATCCGCATGCCCTTCCGCACCCGGCCGTCAACGACTCGAATCATCGGCATGGCGCCGCGATACCGGTCGTACTGAGAGTCGAAGATGAGGGCGCGAAGGGGTGCATCGGGATCGCCCTCCGGGGCCGGGACCCGAGCGACGATCGCCTCCAGGACCTCCTCGATGCCTTCCCCCTCCTTCGCGGAAGTCAGAAGCACGTCGGCCGGATCGCCCCCGAGGAGCTCGATCACTTCGGCCGCTACTCTTTCGGGGTCGGCTGCCGGAAGGTCGATCTTGTTGATGATCGGGATCACGTCCAGACCCGCATCGACGGCGAGAAAGAGGTTGGCGATCGTCTGCGCCTCGATGCCTTGCGTCGCGTCGACGACGAGCAGGGCCCCCTCGCACGCCGCGAGACTGCGACTCACTTCATAGGTGAAGTCGACGTGCCCCGGCGTGTCGATGAGGTTGAGTTGATATGCTTCCCCGTCACGCGCCTGATACTCCATGCGGATCGCGTTCAATTTGATCGTGATCCCCCGCTCACGCTCCAGATCCATCGAGTCGAGTACCTGCTGCTTCATTTTGCGCGACTCGACCGCGCCGGTCCGCTCCAGAAGCCGGTCTGCGAGCGTCGACTTCCCGTGATCGATGTGGGCGATGATCGAGAAGTTTCGGATGTTCCCGGGGTTCATTCGACGTCCACTTCGAGTCCGTCGAACGCGGCGAACACGCCATCGGGAAGCCGCGACTCGATCTCGGCGTGCGAGTTCCGGTGGGCGATGTGTGTCAGATACGTCCTGCCGGCACGGAGACGTCGGCTCGTCTCGACCGCCTGCTCGATGCTGAAGTGTCCGGGGTGGGGGTCGCCGAACCACAGCGCGTTGATCACCAGGACGTCCAGATCGCTCAACAATTCGACGGCGTCATCCGGAACGCTCTTCCCGTCGATGATCACGCCGAGATTGTCTACCCGAAATCCGTAGCTCCGGTACACACCGTGGGGGAACCGGATCGGCGTGAGCTCGAACCCGGCCGGGGAGATGGGCTCCCGATCCTCGAACGTCGTCAAGGTCAGTTCAGGAACCGCTGAGTCCGGTTGCTGCTTCGCGCCGCCCCAGATGTAGGAGAACCTGCTCTTGATTTCCTGCTCGAACTCCGATGCCATGAACAACGGGAGCGGGCGCCCGGTTCGCAGCGTAAAAATGCGTAGATCGTCGAGTCCGTGTGTGTGGTCGGCATGTTCATGTGACAGAAACACGGCGTCGACGGCCTCGACCTCCGCCGCGACGAGCTGGAGACGCAATTCGGGAGGTGTGTCGATCAGAAGATGCCGTCCGGCCTCTTCGATGAGCAACGAATGCCGCGTTCGTTTGTCGCGAATGTCGGACGAACGGCAGACGTCACACGTGCATCCGATCACCGGCACCCCGAACGAAGTGCCGGTCCCGAGAAAACGGAGCCGCATCAGCTACGAGGCCAAGTGGATGCGGTCCCTCATAGCTCTTCGATCCGCATCATGTTCGTCGTGCCGGGCACGTGGAAGGGAACTCCGGCGGTGACCACGAACCGGTCACCGGGCTCGCCGAGACCCAGTGCCTGCGCCGCTTCCCGCGCCCGGTCCAACATGGTTCTGTAGCTCACGGGGCCGCGGAACAGGACCGGCTGCACCCCCCAGGTGAGCGCCATCTGGTTAAAGGTCTGGCAGTTGTCGCTCAACGCGAGGATGGGCACGCTCGGGCGTTGCGCCGACACGATCCGGGCGGTGTATCCGCTACGCGTGAAGGTCACGATGAACGGCGAGTCGAGACGCTCGACTGCCTGCATGGATGCCGCAGCGACCGCGCCGGACGTCGTCTGTTGAATCTGCGCGTGTCCCTTGACGCGCGCGCCCACACGTCCAAATCCCCGCAATCGATCGTGCTCGATTCGCCGGATGATCCGATCCATGGTTTCGACGGCCTCGACCGGATGCTGGCCCACCGCCGTTTCGCCGGAAAGCATGACCGCGTCGGTCCCATCGAGCAACGCGTTCGCGACGTCCGAGACTTCCGCCCGAGTCGGCCGCGAGTTCGTCGTCATCGACTCGAGCATCTGGGTGGCGGTGATTGACGGCCGGGCCCGCTCTTGAGCCATTCTGATGATCCGCTTCTGGATCATCGGAACCTCTTCGTAGGGCAGTTCGACGCCCAGATCGCCCCTGGCGACCATCACGCTGTCGCTCTCGGAAAGAATCTCTTCGAGCCCGTCCAGCGCCTGCCCTTTCTCGATTTTCGCGATGAGAAGAGACGCCTTGTCCATGGCCTGACGCGCCGCCCTCACGTCCTCGACCCTGCGCACGAAGCTCAACGCCACGTAGTCGAGCCCCTGTTCGGTGGCGAACGCAACGTCCTCGAGATCCTTCTCGGTGAGGCTCGGGGCGCCTACCTGGACGCCCGGGAGATTGATGCCCTTGTGGGCCAGGAGCAGACCGGCCTGCTGGGCGCGCGCCTTTACGCACTCTCCCACGACGTCTTCGACGAGAAACTCGAAACGCCCGTCGTCGAGGAGGATCCGGTCGCCGGGCTCCACTTCCCGAGCCAGCCGGCGGTAGGTCGTCGGGATCGTGTGAGCGACGTCGCCGAACGAGGGCGGGCTCTCCCCCTCGGGCAGGAAGCAATACGTCTCGTCAGGCTCGATGACGACGGATTCGTCAAGGTCGCCCACCCGAATTTTCGGACCGCCCAGGTCGCCAATGACGGCGATCGGCCGGCCGAACTCCTCTGACGAATCTCGGGCCAACCGAACGATCCGTTCGGCCACCTCGTGAGACGTGTGAGAGAAGTTGATGCGGACCGCATCGACACCGGCCTGCACCAGCGACCTGAACACCCCCGGGTCCAGTGTAGCAGGACCGATGGTGCTGACGATTTTTGCTCTACGGAATCCAGCGCTCATCCACGGTCCAGGCTACCCTGGAGGCCGCGTCATGCGTTGGGGCGCGCGGCCTCCGAGAGATCAGGTCGGTGTGCGACGATCCACTGATGCATCGTCTGAAGTTGTCCCAGCGGCAGGGCCTCTAGGGACTGAATCTGCAAGCCCGGGATGATACACGCGGCGGCCCGGCGGAGAAAGTACGCTCGTTGTACCGCGCGTTGTTCCGGGTTCAGGCTCGTCCCCCCGGGGATGTCCGGAATCGGCTCCATAAGGCGCTTGTAGCTGTACACTTCGCGCGCGGAGAACTCGACGGGGATGAGATAGGGGTTGCCCTCGATCTGGAAGGAACCATCGTGGGCGATGGCGAGACGGCGTGCCATGGCACAACTCCTTCGTGCTACCTGCGGGACGGTTAGGGTTACGCTGAACAGAAGAGCGCGTACAACAAACCCTAATGCGGATGCACATTCAGAGTATAGGAAAACGAACGGGGCCCGCGCAAACGAAGCCCCGCGTTTGTTGCAATCGAGCGACCACGGTGCCATCATCGAAGGGTGATGTTCGGGTGGACGGGTGGAGACGCGATGATCATCAGTGGCGACATGGAAGCGACCCGCGTCGGCTAGAGCCGACAGGGTCATTTTTTTTGTCGCACGCTCATCGCGTTCCCGATCGGATTGGGAGGCAGGAATGTCGCGTGAGCAAGGGCAGGTGAAGTGGTTTTCGAGCGAAAAGGGCTACGGGTTCATCGAGCGGGACGGTGAGGAGGACGTGTTCGTTCACCACTCGCAGATTTCGATGGATGGCTTCCGCACCCTCGACGCGGGGGAGCCCGTCGAGTTCGAGATCATCACGGGCGACCGAGGGCCCAAGGCTCAGAACGTCTCCCGCATGGACGCACCAAACGGGAGGGGCGGCCAGGACGGCAGGGCAAACCGAAACGGTGGATCGGCGTCTCGCACACCTCTCGTGAACGGGGCTTCCGGGTCTCTCGGGCTGGTTGGGCAGATCAAGGAAAAACTGTTCGGAAGGTTGACGAAACACGCTTGATCCCGGTACACTCTTGTGCTCAAGAAATGTCTCAGGAGGACGGTCTTTGCAGTACACGTTGAGGGAAAACGAAGAGCTTGATCGCGCGCTGCGGAAGTTCCGCCGTAAAGTGCAGCGTGCGGGCATCTTTCGGGATATCAAGAAGCATCGCTTCTATGAGAAGCCGAGCGAAGCCCGACGTCGGAAGATGAAGGCCGCGGAAAGACGGCGGCGACGGCGCAAGCGAAGGCAGGATACCCGGCGGTAGAACGCTCGGGTCCGGGAGCACCGGCTGCGTGCTCCGGCTAGTGCACGACGAACGCGCGAGGTCGATCGATCTCGCGCGTTTCTGTTTGTGGGACGAACGCGGATACTGCCGGAGGCCTCCGGAGGACTCCGGAGGCCGTCAGCCCCGACCCGCCCCGAAACGCCCCTCCACGTATCGGTCGAGAAGTCCGAGGAAGTCTTCGACCAGGTCATCGCCGCGAAGCGTCTCGGTGTGTTGGCCGTCGATGTATACGGGGGCGATCGGATCCTCGAACGTCCCGGGGAGCGAGATGCCGATGTCGGCATGCTTGGATTCGCCCGGTCCGTTCACGACGCACCCCATCACGGCGACCGAGAGATCCTCGACGCCGGGAAACAACTCGCGCCACGCAGCCAATCGGTCGGATATGTGACGCTCCACGTCCAGAGCCAGTTCCTGAAAATACGTGCTGGTGGTGCGACCGCAGCCCGGGCAGGCCGTCACCTGCGGTCTGAAACTCCTGAGCTCGAGCGACTGGAGGATCTGCTGGGCGACCCGCACTTCTTCCGATCGATCTGCTCCCGGTTCGGGCGTCAGCGAAACGCGAATCGTGTCGCCGATGCCCTCCGAGAGAAGGATTCCGAGTGCCGCCGCGGACGCCACGGTGCCCTTCCGCCCCATGCCGGCCTCGGTGAGGCCGAGGTGCAGCGGGTAGGCGCAGCGCCCCGCCAGGTCGCGATACACCGTAGCCAGATCGGGCACCCTCGACACCTTTGCGCTGAGGACGATCTGCTCGCTTCGCAGACCGATGCTCTCCGCCGCGCCCGCCGACTCCAGCGCGCTCTCGACGATTGCCGCCAACATGACCGCATGTGCGTCTTCGGGCGTCTCGGACCGTGCGTTCTCGTCCATCATGCGGGTGAGGAGCGCCTGATCGAGCGACCCCCAGTTCACACCGATCCTGACAGCCTTCTCGTGCTCCACCGCGCACTCCACGATGGTCGCGAAGTGCTCGTCCCATCGCTTCTCCCCGAGGTTCCCCGGGTTAATGCGGTACTTGGCCAGGGCGGCCGCACAGCCCGGGTTCCCCGGGAGAAGGATGTGCCCGTTGAAATGGAAGTCACCGATCAACGGCACGTCCACACCACGCGACGCCAGGCGGTCGGCGATCTCGGGGACCGCTGCCGCGGCAGCCGGAGTGTTTACCGTGATGCGGACGAGCTCGGAACCGGCGTCATGCAGAGCCTGAACCTGGTCCGTGGTCGCCGTGACGTCGGCCGTGTCGGTATTGGTCATCGACTGGACGACGATCGGATGGTCGCCCCCGATGTGGACGGACCCAACGGCCACCGTCACGGTTCTGCGGCGCTCGACACCGGGTGTATTCAACTCGGGCCTTCCGTCTCCTGGGAGCGTGTTGAAGAAGTATAGCCGGGGCGGCAAAAGAAAGCCCCGGTCCATCTCGGACCGGGGCTCTCGCTGCTACACCCTGTCGACCGTAACGGCTCGTTGGATCAGATCGGCGACCGGTGTGCACGCCAGAAGCGCTGGAATTCGGAATCGAAGCGCTGACGGTGACGCTCCATTTCCCGCTCGAACTCGACCCGGTTCGTGTGCTGAGTCGTCTTCAACCACTTCCGAGAGATCTTCTCCGATCTCGACCTCTCTCCGCTTCCCTCCCTCTCCCCTCCTCCGCCACCCTCGAGTTCGTTGGTGGCCATCTTCCGCTCCCTGTGGGGGCGCCGGGGCGTCATTTCCACCATACGATGGAAGTTTTCCCCGATCTTTGCCCGCGCATTGCTCGATGTCAGGCAGCTTTTCCACATATTACCCACAACATGTGGTGGTGTCTTCGGTCGAGCACCCTACATATGGTATAGCCTAGCCGATACCTGGCCTGTTTCGCAATAGCGGACCGTCGTCCCCGAGAGAAGGGTCTTCAACCCCCTTCTAACCGCACTCCGAGTGGCCGCAGGCATAGCACTTGGCGCATCCCTCCTCGAACGCCATGCTACTGCCACACTCGATGCACACACCCATGAATACGCGGGCCACCGATTCCTGGTAGCGCTGGATCACCGGCCGGTGCGCCGTCTGCGTTCCGCCGTTCGTCTTGCGCCCGGTCTCTGGATCCGAGATGGGGAGGCTCTGCTGCACTCCCTCCTTCTCTTCGAGGAATCTCTCGATCACCTGCGCGATCGCATCGGGCCCCGACAGTACCTTGCCAGGTCCGAAACCGACGGCACGATCGGAAGAGATCCCGCGGAGCTGCTTGTGCACATCGCTCAACGTGATGCCCGATCGGAGAGCGAGCGAAATCAATCGCCCGATCGCCTCGGCATCGGCCATCGCGGCACCACCCGTCTTGCCGAGGGCGACGAACACCTCGAAGGGGCGCCCCTGCTCGTCCTCGTTGATGGTGACGTACATCGTGCCGAGCGGCGACTCCATCTGTCGAGTGTGACCACGCAGAACAGCCGGGCGCAGCCGCTTCCCGACCTTCTTGATCTTTCCGCCCTCGAGCTCAGCGATCCTTCGAGCCTTGCCCTCGACGTCGTCGCCCAGCAGACGGTTCTGCTCTTCGAGTTCGGCGTTCTGTGACTCGAGTTCGGCGAGCCGCTCGAGCGCAGCCGCCATCTCGCCGTCCAGGGCCGCGCTTCCGCTTCCGGCGGCCTGCTCCTGGACCTGCCTGGCGGTGCTTCCCGTGGAAAGCACCTGTTCATCTCTGGAGCCATCTCGATAGACCGTGACGCCCTTACATCCGAGTTCGTGCGCCAGCTCGTAGATCTGCCTGACGTCGCCTTCGGTCGCGCTCCCGGCAAAATTGCACGTCTTCGAAATGGCCGAATCCGTATATTCCTGGAAGCCCGCCTGCATCCTGATATGCTGCTCCGGCAAAACATCGTGCGCCGTGACGAAGATCCCCTGCACATCCTCCGGCACCTCATCGAAGTGGATATGGCCCTCGTCGGCGATTCGCTTCATCAGCTCCTCGGAGTACCAACCCCCTTCCTTCGCACGGCGCACGAATTCCGGATTGACGTCCGGCATCAGTACGCCTGCTTGATTGCGCATGAACGCGACGGCGAATAACGGCTCGATGCCGCTGGAACATCCAGCGATGATCGAGATCGTCCCCGTCGGTGCAACGGTCGTGAGGTTGCAGTTTCGCAGCTTCCTCATCGGACGAATTCGTTCACCCGTCTCGTCCCGGGCACAGGTTTCGTCCGGCCCCCAGATGGATTTCGTCCATTCGGGGAACGCCCCACGCTCCTCAGCGAGTCGTTCGGACTCGACCTTCGCCTCGTTGTCCACGAACTCCATGAGCCCGCGGCCCAACTCGATCGAACGCGGCGAGCCATACGCTTCGCCGACGCTGACCATCATGTCCGCCCACCCCATGATTCCGAGACCGACCCGGCGAATCCTGTTGGACAGATCGGCGATCTCAGGGAGTGGATATCGATTCGCATCGATCACGTTGTCGAGGAAACGGGTCGAGTCATGGACCGCGTCGCGCAGCCCTTCCCAATCGACCGCCCCACCCTCCTGGACGAAGTACCCGACGTTGATCGAGCCGAGGTTACACACGTCATAGGCGAGAAGCGGCTGTTCGCCGCACGGATTCGTGGCTTCATACTCACCGAGATGCGGAACCGGGTTGTAGCGGTTCGCCGTGTCGATGAAGTAGACGCCCGGTTCTCCGTTTCGCCACGCGCCGTAGATAACCTTCGAGAACACCTCGGAGGCGTTCAACTGACCGACGGGTTCCCGCGTCCTCGGGTTGAGAAGATCGTAGTCGCGGCCCTGCACCACCGCGTCCATGAACTCGTTCGTGACGCCGACCGAAATGTTGAAATTGGTGATCTTCTGCTTGTCTTTCTTGCAGTCGATGAAGTGGAGGATGTCCGGATGGTCGACCCGGAGGATCCCCATGTTGGCCCCGCGTCGGGTGCCTCCCTGCTTCACCGCTTCCGTCGACGCGTCGTATACCTCCATGAAGCTGACGGGGCCGGACGCGACGCCCATGGTGGACTTGACGACGTCGCCCTGGGGCCGCAGACGGCTGAAACCGAACCCGGTCCCGCCACCGCTCTGATGGATCAGGGCCATGTTCCTGAGCGTCCGGTAGATGCCGTCGAGACTGTCGGGCACGGGGAGGACGAAGCAGGCCGAGAGCTGACCGAGCGGCCGCCCGGCGTTCATCAACGTCGGGCTGTTCGGCTCGAAGATGCCGTCCGCCATCATGTGATAGAACCGACGGGCGAGCGTGTCGACTTCGGCATCGCTCGCGCCGTATCGTCGCTCCACGCCGGCGATGACCGATGCGACGCGCCAGAACAGGTCGCGCGGCCCCTCGACCGCCTCACCCGTGTCGTCCTTCTTAAGGTAGCGACGAGCCAGAACGGTCAACGCATTGTCGGTCAACCGGGGCTCTGGTAGATCGCTCGGAGTCGTGTCGGTTTCCACACCCACGCCACCCGCCGCCGGCTGAGCTGCCGACGGGACTCCCTTCACCGCCACGTCCGGTGGATTCATCGCTTCCTCGTCATGTTTGAATGCTTCGGGTCGTTCCCTGCCCGGCAACTGCGGGCCGGATGCCTTCTATACCCGAATGCCGGGACGAAGTGGCGTTTCCGAGGACAAGACCGGCTTCGGCCGGGACCCGACGACCGCGCGAGTCGAATGCCGGCCTACACCGGTCTGCGTAGCCACCGCAGACACGTCGCCTACGATGGACCCTCGGTTTTCTTTTCGTCCGCGACTGGGGATTGTCGCTAAATTTTTTCCACGGAAGGTCAGTGGTTTTCTACAATTTTTCCCGCGGATTTTCCACACGAACCGCTATATCTTGTGGTTCATAGATTGTAATACCACCACATGTTGTGGTCAACCCGAAGACGGCAGTTTTCGCCTTTTTTCGGGTCTCGGGACTCCGGCGGGAGTACATTCGACCGGGAATCACGCACAACCACGCGTCGGTTGACCGTTCCCGGCGTTCCCGGCCGGGCCGTGAAACGCGAAAAAACGCGGTCCGAGCGGCACCTTTGGGCGCCTCAGCCGACTCGAGTCCAGCGACCGTCACGATGATGCTCGCGCAACGCCCGGTAACTCCTCACGGTCAACGCTACGCGCTCCGCCAGTTCGTCATCGACATCCCGAACCACACGGCCCGGCACTCCCACCACGAGGCTCTTCGGGGGCACGATCATGCCCTCGGTGACGAGCGCGCCGGCGCCGATGACGCTTCCTCTTCCGATAACGGCGTGGGAAAGGACAATCGCACCCATCCCGATGAGACATTCGTCCTCGACCACGCACCCGTGGATGATCGCCCGGTGACCGACCCCGACGGAGTCGCCGATGACCGTGGGGGCGTCCCGATCGACATGGACCAGCGTGAGATCCTGGAGATTCGTGCGCTCACCGATCGCAATCGCCGCGATGTCGCCCCGAAGAACACACCCGTACCACACCGACGACTCGGCACCCAGCGTCACATCCCCGACGACGTCGGCCGACGGGGCGACGAACGCCGTCGGATCGATGGTGGGTCGGCGTGCGGTGGTCAGACCGGCGATGTCATCGAAATTCATGGCCGCTCCGCAAAATCTCTGAGAAACGCTTCGATGCCCGCGAGGACGCCCCGGGCGTACCGATCCTGAAACGCGGGGGTCCGAAGCGCCGCCTCGTGCGCGGGGATCATCATGAACGCCCCTTCGGTGAGTACGGCGGGCAGCCACGGTTCCCGAACGACCGCCAGGTCACCCCACACGACGCCGCGATCCCGAAGCCCCATGTGCTGCACCATCCCCTCCTGCACGCGCCGGGCGAGTGCCGCGGAGTGGGGGTGGTAGTAGAACGTGCTGGTTCCGGCCCGCTCGAACGGACGCACGCCGTCGGGAAGCGCGTTGTTGTGGATCGAGACGAAAAGCTCCGCGCCGGCCTCCCTGGCGAGGCGCGTGCGGTCGTAGAGTCCCACCGCTCCACGATCGGAGCGAATCGCAACCGGCTCGGCGCCGGCGGCCTCGAGCATCTCGATCAGGCGTTGCGTGATCGCGAGGTTCGCGTCCCCTTCGTACAGTCCCGTCGGCCCGTAGCTGCCGGCCCCCGGGTGCCCCGCATCCACCGCGATCCGACGGCCCCGGAGGGGAGCCGACGCATCGATTTCCGGGGGTCGCCGCACGGCCAGGCGCAGGACCGCACCGTCGCCGCCACCATCGCCCACGGACGCACTCGCGGCGGGACCTTCGTATTCGCCCGCATCGCCGCGCTCGACGAAGAGTTCGTACCCCCAGATGGGCCACTCGAAGGTGAGGTCGATGTGCAGCTGGGGACCGGGCGACTGTGACCAGTCCACGCGGGCGACACCCGTCCCCACACCGTGAGACAGACGGCTCATCTCACCATACGTGTCGTAGATGGTGAGTCGAATCGAGCGAGGGCCCGTGACGGTCGCGCGTGCGGGTGCGGGGCGGGTCAGTCCGAGTCGAAAATCCACCGCGCCCGGCACGGCAGCGACGCGCCCGTCGAGAGCGCGCGCCGCACCGTCTTCGGTTTCGACGGCCTCCCACACGATGTCTTCGGCGCTCACCCAGGCGACCTGTCCGCCGCCAAGCCTCAGGGCCACCCGCTCCCCGACTCGAGCCGCGACCGACGCCACGGTGCCGGTCGGGAACCGCCAGCGATAGGGACCGAACGATGTCGGACGTCCGACGACCACGTCGCTCTGCCCGTTCACCGGGTCGTCCGCCTCCCTCAACCGGGCGCGGGGTGCGGGGTCGGGGTAGGGAACGAGGTGGAACGTCACGGGCCACCGGGTTTCTCGGGATCCGGCACGCGCGACGACGGTCGCCGCGACCGTGTCGAGACGGACGGTCAACGCGATCCCGTCGGCCCCCGGCAACTCGGACCTTCCCGCTCGACAATCGCCGGCGCGGCAGGCGGCCAGATGCAGAGCCCCGGTGTCGATGCTTCCGCCATAGCGACGGAGGGTACCACGATCAGGACCGATATCCGGCAACGAGAAGCGGGTGTCACCGGCCTCGAGATGCACCTCGGCCCCGGCTTCCCCGGTGAGGACGAGGCGGAATTCGTCTCCCGGCCGGTACCAGCGCTGGACCGGTCGACGCAGTCGTTCCGTTCGCACCCAGGGGGAGGGAGCACCCGCCGGCGGGGCCGCCGGTGGACGGAGCACGGGGAACCGCGTAGTGACCGTGTCAGCCCCCTCCGTCACGAGTATGGTGTAGAGGGCCGTGTCGCCTCGCGTGGCAGCCGGGACCGGTAGCCAGGCCAGAAACGCGCCGTTCGCCTCGACGGGAACCGGGTGGCCGTCGATTTCCAGCCGCGCCGCACCGCTGCCGACCGAACCGAAGAGAAAGTTCGAGTCGGGCAGCACTCGTTGATTACGGGCCGGGTACCGAATCTCCAGCTCGATCGCGACCGAGACGGGAGCGTCGCGGCCCGCGCGGCCCGCCGGGCCGGGGAGCGCATCGAGCCACACGGGGAACCCTATCGCCAGCGGAAGCGTGATCGCCAGGACCGTCGTGCCCATTCCCACCGAAGGTTCACGTCGCACGGGCGATCCCTCCCTCACGGGCCGAGCCGTACCGCCTGAGCCGGAGGAGCCCTGCTCCGCCCAACGTCGCCACGACCCCCGCCGGAAACGCGACGGACGGCAGCAGGAGCAGGGCTCCGCCGACCGCGAACATGGATCCGAAGAGCAGGAGCGTCGCCGCGACCACGCGGAGCAGCGAGATCGAAAGCGGGAAGTCCGGCTGCAGCCCCGCCTGTTCCCTGACCCGGCGCCAGCCCGGCCCGCCCGGCCGTACACGACGGTAGAACTCCTCGAGGGTCTCGGGCGTTTCGGGCTTCGTCAAGAGCATGATCGGCACCCACACCAGGGCCGACCCGAAGGCCGTGACCGCGAGCCGGGTCCCGAACTCCATCCCCCCGAACGCGGGGTGATAGGACGCGAGCGCGATGGCGAACCCGGCCAGCATCGCGGCCAACTCGCCCCAGGCGTTCACCCGCCACCAGAACCAGCGGAGGATGAGCACGGCCCCGGGGCCGGTTCCGATGGCGATCATGAACCGAAACAGCGCTCCGATGTCGTTCGAGAAGAACGCCGCTACGCCACCGAGGGAAACGATTCCGACGGACGCGAGCCGCCCGATCCGCACCAGACGTTCGGGCGTAGCGTCGGGATCGATGAACCGGGCGTACAGGTCGTTCACGATGTAGCTGGCCCCCCAGTTGATCTGTGTCGACACCGTCGACATGAACGCCGCCACGAAGGAGGCGACGACCAGTCCCAGCAATCCTGCGGGCAGATACCGTAGCATGAGCGTCGGATATGCCAGATCCGGATCCTGCAGATCCGGGAGCAGCACGATGGCCACGAGACCCACCAGGATCCAGGGCCAGGCGCGCACCACATAGTGGAGCCAGACGAAACACCAGGCCGCCTTCTCCGCATCGGCCTCGCTGCGGCTGGCGGCGAGCCTCTGGACGAACTCGCCTCCTCCATCCGATCGTCGGAAGGCCCACCACTGGATACCGAGATAGGCGAGAAACGTCCCGAACGGGAGCGCTTCGGAACCGGGGCGCGGCACCATCCGAAGCACGTCGTCACGGCCGATCGCGGCGAGTTGCTGCTTAAGCTCCGTGACCCCACCGATCTCGGCCAGAGCGAACCCCGCGACGAGGATCGCCCCGAACAGCGCGAGGAAGAACTGGAAGAAGTCGGTGGCGACCACACCCCAGAGACCGGATACGCCCGCGTACACGAGAACGAAGAGCGAGAGCATGACGACGGCCCAGAGCCGCTCGTCGCCCGGCAAACCCTCGGGCAGGGCCGGCAGCAGTCCGAGCGCCTCGACCACCTTCCGCATCGCGAGCATGACGAACCCGATCGAGATGCAGTTGATCGGGATGG
>JBGMQU010000046.1:0-23803 GCA_048060725.1 Gemmatimonadota bacterium
CCCCGTCCCCCGCCAAACAGATAGAGACCCGGCCGTACGAGGTCCAGATGATACTGCCGATCCGACCGAATCGCAGCGCTGTTGGCCACGTGCCGGGCGATGCGCGATCCTGGCATGAAGCGGAGGCCGTCGACGGCTGCCTCGTAGCGCCGTAGCTGGCGCTCGGTAGCGGCCTCGTCCGTACCGGCGGAATGGAAGTGCGTGTAGACCGATACCAGTCGCCCGGACGCTGCGATGCCCTCCAGATCCCCGCCCCACTCAGCCACATCGTCCGCCTCGAACCCGGCCCTCCCCATCCCGGAATCGATCTCGATGTGAAGGTCGATTCCGGTGCTCGCGAGGTGTGCGAGGCCCGACCGACCGAGCACGGCCGCATCGAGAGAGTGCTCGACGAGCCCGGGCGCGTCCATCGCCGGGACGGGCGTGAAAACTATGATCCTGGATTCGATCCCCGAGTCCCGAAGTTCGATCCCCTCGTCGACCGTCGCTACGCCGAACGCGAAGGGGTCCGACGGCAAGAGGGCGTGCGCGATCCTCACGGCGCCGAGGCCGTACCCGTCCGCCTTGATCATCGGGATAAGCCGGGCCGGCGACACGTGCTCTGCAACCCGGGCGGCGTTTCGGCGCAGCGCGTCGACGTCTACTTCCACCCAGGCCCGAAGCCGGTCTCTGGAGCCTGCGGTCATGTCTGGATCCGCGCTCGTCCGCCGAGAGTACGGGACTGCCGCCAGTGTACGTCCGGCCTGTCCCCGTCTGGAGTTGGCAGCCTACCCCGGATACGTTGCCCGCGCCATGACACCCGAACCCACACCCACGGAAACGGGGAACGCTCCCCCGCACCACTCGTCCCGCTCTCTCGACCGTGATGCGGCGCTGGGACGCGCCCTTGCGCTCGTGCGGTTTCTTCGCGAGCGCTGCCCGTGGGACGCCAGACAGACCCCGCTGACGTTGCGCCCCTATTTGCTCGAGGAGGCGCACGAGGTCGCCGATGCCGTCGAATCGGGGGACGACCGGTCCCTCGAGGCAGAGCTGGGCGACCTGCTGCTCAACGTCGCGTTTCAGATCGTGCTGGCCGAGGAGCGCGACGCATTCGACGCGTCGGGAGTGGTGGCCGCGCTCGAGGCCAAGATGGTCGCCCGCCACCCCCATGTGTACGGCGACGCGGACGAGCCTCCCGACTGGGAAGCCCTCAAGGCGGCCGAGCGGGCCGCGGCGGAGCCGGAGGGCGTCGAGCCGGAGGGCGTCGAACCGGAAAACGACGGAGCGGGGCGAACGCCCGACCCCTTCGAAGGAGTGTCCCCCGGACTGGATCCATTGAGTCGAGCCGCCCGTGTGCAGGAGCGGATGGCGGGCATCGGCTTCGACTGGGATTCTCTGGAGGGGCCGTTGGCCAAGGTCCGCGAGGAGTCAGATGAACTCGCCGAGGTCGCGGACACGAAGGTCAAACGGCGGATCGGGGAAGCCGACGCACGCGTCGAGGAGGAGGTCGGAGATCTCCTGTTCGCGGCGGTCAATGCCGCCCGGATTGCCGGCGCGCACCCGTCGAACGCGTTACTCGCTGCAATCACGAAGTTCGAGGCCCGGTGCCGGGCCATGATCGCGCTGGCCGAAGCGAAAGAGGTCGACTGGCGCACCGCCGGGTTGGAGGCCCTCGACGAGTTGTGGGATGAAGTGAAGGCTCGGGGGGCGGAGGGCGACATCGCCGACTGAGTGTGGACGGGTCTATCTGGCCGCGTCTTCTGTCGGTCGGGCCGACACTTCCGATGGCGGGTCGACGAGTCCGTACATATTCGACACCTCCAGACCGTGCGGGCCCGTGACCGTCACGAGGAGCCGCCGGTATCCCGGACCCTCGAAGTCATCGAGGTGCGGCCAGTGCGTTCGCAGCGCGGGGCTCTCGAAGACCATGACCGGCACGCCTTCGGCTTCAGGCTCCCAGACGACCCCGGGGAAGCCGCGTGTCGCCGCGCCTCCACTCGCGAAATACCTCCCGTGCACCTCGCCGTCGTGCCAGCGGCCCACGAGATCGGCCACGAGGTGATGGTTCGCCTCACCTGGACGAAGCGAGCCGTACGAGACGAGCCGCTCGTCCGGACGGCCGAGGAGGGCGTCGATCAGGCGATCCACGATCGGTTCGAGAAACTCGCGAATCGCCTCCGTTCCGGCCTGCCCTCCCGCATCCGCCAGCAGGCGGTCGAGCTCGGCCAGCGCGCGGCCGCCGTCGCGATCGCGGTCGGCTCGGCCGGGACTCGTCGCCAATACCTCCTCGAGCCCCCGCAGCAGTCCCTCCACACGCTCCGGCCGCCCGCCGGCCATGGCGCGGGCGTGGTTGATCGTACCGAGCGCTCCTTCGAGCGCCACCCGCCCATATTCGGGCGGCTCAGCGTGGCTCGCCCGCCCGCTCACGATGTCGGATCGCGCTCCCGGAGGAACGCCTCGATGGCCTCGAGCGTCTCGTTGCGCTTCTCGACAAACGGGAAGTGCCCCGCACCGGAGATCTCGACCAGGCGGGCGTTGGGGAGCGCAGCTTCCATCTCGCGGACCATCGCCAGGGGGATCGGATCCTCCGTACCACGGATGATGAGAATCGGCACGTCCAGTTCGGTGAGCTGATCCCAGAAATCGAGACCGGCCAGCGGAGTCATCAGCAAGGCCGCCACGGCCCGACCCTGCAACGCAGTTCGTTCCGCCAACATGGGGTGGAACGCGGTGTCGGCGATCGTGGGATCCGCGAACGTCCCGCGAAACACGTGGAAGAAGAGCTGGCTACTCGCCCGCCGATCGCCTCGCTGGAAGGCCGGCGTCCGTGAGATCGAATCGACGGCCGCGACATCCTCGGGGAGACGCTTGGCCTCCTGCGCCGCGGCCGTCTCCGTGGCGTAGCGTTGACCCGGCTCGGTCGGACTCATGAGAATCAGCCGGTCGACGCGCTGCGGCCAACGCATCGCATACAGAAGGGCGGGAATCGCCCCCCACGAATGCGCGAGGAGCGAGATCCGCTCGACTCCGGCGACCCGGTCTCGCAATGCGTCGATGTCATCGAGGAACCGCGTCATCGTGATACTCGAAGAATCGAGCGGCGCCGTCGACGCTCCCAGCCCCCGCTGATCGTAGAGAATCAACCGGTTCGTCTCTCCAAGCGGCTCCAGACCGGGCAGCAGATAGCCGTGGTCGAGACCAGGACCGCCGTGAATCACGATGACCGGCTGGCCCGTGCCGATCGTCTGGTACCAGATCTCGGCCTCGTCCACGGAGATGGTCCCCGCCTGGACCGGTGGACCCGACTGCTGTCGCTCCCATCCGCACCCGGTCAGCGTGGCCAGGCCAGCGATCAGGAACGCGATACGGCCCGGGGCACGCGACGCCGCCCACCGCGCACCTGTCACTCCCACGAGGCCTCGTCTCCCACGCGTATCGTTCCCCCGCCCAGCACCGTTCCGTATGCCCCGCCGCGCCAGTCGGGTACGAGCGCCTCGCGTAACCCGTCGGATGCGTCGTCCATCCGCTGGCACGGCCGCGTCTCGCCCCGGACCTGAATGCGGGCGCCGCCGATCCGGACGACGCGGTCGGAGCTCTCGCGCAGGTCGAGGCCGCGAATCAGGACGTTGGCCCGCCGAGCGGCCGGGTCGACGGCGACCCCGAGTTCCACCGTCGCGCGTTCCCACGCGTCCGCGTCGAGGAGCGTCACCTGGCGATATCCGCCGCGGTCGGCGTTGCCCTCGATCCCGACGCCCTCTACGAGCGTTGCCTCGTCGACGGCCTCCATGGGGCCCCGGCGGCCGGTCTTTCGCCAGATGGCTTCGATTCGGTGGGCGCGTTCGTCACTCACTGTCGACTCCCGTAGAACGCAGGGGTACCCCGGACTCGGGTCACGTTACCCGGAATGAACCTCGAGCGAGGTGAAGTGGAGATTCAGGCCGTGGTTCACGCGGAAGCCCACGACACCGTCGACATGCTGGTCCTCCGCGGACGTGCTGAAGACCTCCACGCCGTTCACGGAGAACGTCAGCTGACCGCCGCTGACTCGTGCCCCGAGGACGTTCTTCGCCGTGGGCCCTTCCTCGCCCCGTTCCTCCCACGTGACGACGGCGTCGCTCTTCGTCCAGCCCAGCAGGGTCGACGTGTCGCCTCCATCGCGACGTTTCACGAGTACGCTGCCGTCACGCTTGATCAGAAAATAGGTGTAGGCCCGGGAGTCGGCGTCCAGGTCCTGACCCCCGATGAAGATCCCGAACGCTTCGTTGCGGCGGCCCGGATCGAACAGGAAGACCTCCGACTCGATCGTGTATTCACCGCTGGCCGTTCTGGCCGGATCGTAGAAAATCGCGGCCGGACCGGTCGTAATGTGCATCCCCGGCGGCATGTCCACGAACTCGATCTCTTCGGCTCCGTGACCTCCGTCGGTGCGAACCACCCACCCCTCCGGGGGGTCGGGTTTCTCGTCCTGGGCGTTGAGGGCCGGGACCGACACGGCGAATGCGAGACCCGACAGGATGAGCGTGCGAAGACGGAGAGTAGATGCGAACACGAAGCGGCTCCTTTGCTGGACGACAGATGGACGTTGCGATGATACACACGTGTGACGAACCGAGCGAGTCGATCCCGAGGAGGTTGCGACAGCGCCGCTCAACAGGAACGGATGCAACGGCAGGAAGAGTGCTCCTGAAGGGCGGTTCGGGGATGCCGATGTAAAGAGGCCTCTGAAAGACCCGGTGGGTTACGCGCTAGCGTCCGGGTTCTTCAGCAGCTTCATGGGGCAGGTTCGGCCCGTCGCACGCGGGACAGCCCTCGAGTTCGAGTACGACGATTTCGGGCGGCACGAGGAACCGGACGCCCAGCCGGCTCGTGCCCACTCCGCTCGTGACGAAGAGTTGTCGGTTTTCCTCGGTCACGTGTCCCACGGCGTACCGCTCGCCGAACCGCGACGGCGTGATCGCGCGCCCGACAAACGGGAGGACCACCTGGCCACCATGCGTGTGTCCGGCCAACGTGAGGCTGACGCGGTCGGGCACGTCCGGGAAGATGTCGGGATTGTGGGTCACCAGCAGCACCGGGTCGTCGTCTGCCACGCCGGCCAGGGCCGCATCCAGATCCGGATGGCCGGTCCAGAAGTCGCTCACGCCGGCTACCCACAGCCGACGGTCACCGGCCTCCACGAGAACCCCACGGTTCTCGACGACGGTGATTCCCGCAGACTCGAGCGCGGCGGTCACGCGATCGGCCGATAACCACCGGTCGTGGTTCCCGAGCACCGCGAACACGCCGAGCGGAGCGGCGAGGGCACGTAACTCCGCGGCGATGTCCTCCGGCGAGACGAACGATCCCGCGAACACGTTGTCGATGACGATGTCTCCGGCGAGCAGGATGATCTCGGGGTCCTGTTCGTTGGCCCGGTCGACCACACGGCGGAGGTTGTCGATGCCGTTCCGCGGAGACCCCACGTGCAGGTCGGCAATCAGGACGAGGCGCAGCGGACGCTGGCCGCCCCATCCGGGGAGTTCGAGCGCGGCTTCACGAACGACGAGCCGCCCCGGCTCCCATACGAACGCCCAGAAGAGCACCCCGCCGATCGACACGAGCAACGCCAGCAGCGTCCAGGTGCTCCACGACAGCCGTCGCCGGCGGGTCTCCGGCGGGGTCACGTGCGGAACCGACCGCGTGCGAGGGCCGCGTCCAGGGCCTTCTGCACGCCGGCGCTCACGTCGGCCGTCGTCTTCAACTGACGGCGCCCGCAATGGGGACACTCGATGGCGGGCGCCGTCAGCACGAGGGTCATCTCGGCCCCATCGATCGGCAGGACGGCCTCCAGGCTCCCCTCGGCCGGGTGCATTTCCTTCAACTGCTTGCCACACTCGAAGCAGGCGGTCTTTCCGAACCGCTTCGGGCGCATGGCCGGGAACGCCCCTCCGAAGACGGCTTCCGACAGCTTGCTTCGAAAATCGTTGGAGGAAGGGACGCGGGGGTGTTCGTCGGTGGGACAGACGTGGCACGGGACGCCTCGCAGAATCGCGACGATCTCTCCCGCACCGCCCCGCAGTTCGTAAAGTCGAGCGGTCTCCATCGTTCGCTCACACACCAGACACGATATGGCGGGGAGCCGTCCCCGCTCGCGAATCCCGAGTCCGGCCCGAGCCACGCGCTTCCGCTTCAATCGCTACCGTCCGGTGGTTTCGCTTCCTCGTCTTCGTCGGAGTCCGGGGCGGACCAGAACTCGTCGTTCACCGGTGCGACCGCCGCGACTTCGGCGCCGTAGAGAACCGCATTGAAGAGGATCCGGAAGTTCGCGAACGGCTGGCCCCGCCACTGCGGTCGCATGCCCAGAAGGATCACGCGGCCTTCACCATGCTTCGCCTCGACCGCCGCGGCCTGGCCGGCGAGGTGCTCCTCACCGAGCAGATACCCGGACACGAGCGGCGACCCGTCCACGGGATACCGCGCCAGGATCGCCCCTTCGAACCCTTCTTCGGTGGTGAACACCGGGCTCTGGCCGACCACGACGTGGGCCCGCGCGAGCATTCCCGACATCACCGGGTGCGACGGATCTACCTCCAACTCGACGATGGAACCGCTCTGGAAGTATTCGTCCCGCGGAAGCCCCAGCACGACATTGCGCACGGGCAAATGCAACTCGTCGATCGCGAACATGGACGCACGGTTGAGCGTCACGAGCGTACCGCCCGAGCGCACGAACGCATCGATCTCGCGGACACCCTTCGCACCCAACCCGCCCTCGTACCGGGCCGGCACCGATCCCTTGCGGAACCCATCCAGGATCTGGCCAGCCGACATGTCCGTGATCACGATCACGTCGTATCGATCGTTCAGGCCCCCTGCGAGGACATCCGAATTGCGAAGGCTCGTGAGGTCGAAGCCGTATCGTTCGAGCAACCAGCGGGTCCACCCCTCGTCGATGCTGGGGCTCCAGGGCCGGTATAGACCGATACGCGGGCGGGGCATGGACGTCCCGACCGACCCGCGGCGTGCCTGTAACGCCAGATCCCGGACGAGCCCGGCATCGTCGGGGACGCCCGTGATCGCGTACGCCCCGGATGTCCCGCCGGCGCCACCGGTGCCCGCGCTGCCGGGGACGAAGGACACCCGCCCGCCGGCGGCCCACGCCCGATTGATGGCCTTGAACGAATTGTTCTGCGCCGCGTCGACCACGAGGGCACGTCCTCCTCCGGTGACGCTTCCAGCAGGCGGCCGGATCGCGGCGGCGACGGGGTGCGAATCGAACCCGGTGCCCGGTGGGGAGTCCCACGGGGAGGCATCGCCGACGTCGGCATCCCACGGCAGGGCCTCGCCGCCCACGGGCGAGAGTGCCTCGCGAACCGTTGCCGACAGCGGCGACGATGCCGCCACGACGCGGACGCCCATCTGCTCGGGCAGCGTCCAGCCCGAGACGTCATACGGTTGGTCGGGCGGCCCTTCCGGATACTCCCGCAGATCCGGGTACTCCTGGATCGCGAACAGCTGACGCACGAAGTTCGCGAACTCCTGGTCCATTCGGATGACCCACGTGCCGGCCGGGTGCGAGATCCCGTCCTGCGTCACGGGCTGATCGAGCCGATCGATCTCGATGCCGTTGAACGCGAGTCGGCGAAGCATCTCGACGACCGCCACCGGGTCTCTCTGGTCTTCCGGGATGAAGAAGGCGTACGGCGGCTCCTCGACATACCGGGCGATCACGTCGCGACCGGCCTGATACCGGTTGTAGAGGAGGTCCGTCTTGTACTTGGCGGCGACGTCCAGCACGGAGACCGACGCCGTAAGCATGTAGTCGACGGCATCGCGCAACCGCCACCACCCGCCCTCCCAGGGGCTCGAGTAGAGCGATTGCGGCCGGAGGTCGCGCCGGCTGGCCGGGAAATCGCCCATCGTATAGAAGCCGGGTGTCGCGTAGGAGTAGAGTGCCGTCTCGGTGAGGAACGACGCGACATTGTGGAAGTTGTTCGCGTGATCCATGAACCCGGGGTACCAGTTGTCGAACGCGGTGCCCATGTGGGTCGCCCCCTTCTGTCCCCGCTCCTCGAGCGCCTGCGACATCGCCATCCCGATCAGGTTCACCGTCCGCCACATCAGCGGGTGGACATATGGTGAGATCGGTTCGGCGAACGGAGGGATCCAGATACGGGTCGGAAACGGCGCGCTCTGGTGGTGGTTGTAGAGGATGTGCGGTTCCCACTCGCGGGCCACGCGCGTGACGTAACGGGACTCGATCTGGTTGATCATGTAGCCGTCACGGTTGTTGTCGTGCCCGATGTACTTCTGGTAGAGGAAGGGTGCCGACGCGGTCTCGTGGGGATTGCCGAGGTTGGAGCGGTACCAGTCGACGATGAGCGTCTGCCCATCGGGATTGATCGAGGGCCAGAGCATCAGGATGACGTCGTCGAGAATGGCGGCGATTTCGGGGTCGTCATCCCCCGTCACGAGATCGTAGGCGAGCTGCATCGTGTGCTGGGCGGCCGCGACCTCGCTCGCGTGCAGCCCCCCGTCGATCCAGACGATCGCCTTCCCCTCCTCTGCGAGCGTGCGCGCCTCGCCGTCACTCAACCCGCGCGGGTGCGCGAGACGCTGCGCGATTTCTCGATACCGGTCGAGCTCGGCCAGATTCGCCGCGCTGGATATCAACGCGAGATAGACGGGTCGTCCAAACGACGTCTCGCCGACGACCTCGAGACGCACCCGGTCGGTCGCCGCATCGAGCCGCTGGAAGTACTCGATCGACTCCTCGTACGTGGCGAGGTAGAAATCTTCGCCGACCGTGTGTCCGAGCACCGACTCGGGCGTGGGAATCGACTGCGCCAGCGTCTGGGCCGGCGCTCCGAGGAGTCCGAGGCCCGCAAGGGCGAGGGCGCAGGCGTCGGCCGTCATGTTCTCTCCTCTGAAGATGGAATCCCTCCGTCGAGAATCGTAAGCAGCCGCGAGACATCCAGGTTCCCGCCCGAGACGATGCACACCACTTTCCGCACTCCCGGGGCGCCACGTATCGCGGCGGCAACGGAAGACGCGGCGGCACCTTCCGCAACGATGCGGGCCCGTTCTACCAGAAGCTTGATCGCCGCCGCCACGTCCGCGAGTTCGACGAGGAGCGTTCCCGCGAGCAACTCGTTGGCGAGCTCCCACATTTCGGGTTCCACGTGCGGCCCGCCGATGCCGTCGACGAAGCTCGGCGCGCAGTCGATCCTGACGGGCTCGCCCGCATCGAACGACGCCGCCAGCGGAGCCTGCCCGCTCACTTCGGACGCGAAGACCGGCACGCTCGCCCTGACCGCGTCGAAACCGGCGGCGATGCCGCAGGCGAGCCCACCTCCGCCGAAGGGCACGATCACCGCGTCCACGTCCGGCAAGTCCTCGAGGATTTCGAGCGAGATGGTCGCGTTCCCGGCCAGGACGTCCGGGTCGCTGAACGCATGGACGAACGCTCCATCCATCCCGTCGAACCGGCGGGTGCTGAACACCTCGAACCACGACTCCACCGATGTCTTCACAACCACGCCGCCGAGCCGTTCCACCGCGTCCAATTTCGTCTGCGGCGCGGTCTCGGGCACCACGACCGCGCACGGGATGCCGAGCCGCCGGGCGTTCCACGCCACCCCCTGCGCCATGTTGCCCGCGCTCGCGGTCCACACGCCGCGCTCCAGCTCCTTCGGCGTCCGGAGCCCGATCGCGTTTGCAGCGCCCCTCAACTTGAACGAACCGATCGGCTGGAGATTCTCGAGCTTGAGCCAGATCTCCTGATCCCCGTCGAGTTCGACACGCGTGAGCGGCGTGCGGAGTACCGTCCCGGCGATGCGCTCGCGAGCCGCCTGCACGTCGGCGAGCGTGGGAGGGGTAAGGATCGGGGCATCCGTTATCGGCACTGGTCACTCTTGATCAGGGTTCGTACGGAGCGAGGTCCGCATCTCGGCGCCGCGCGATTCGCGGACGGGGGTAAACGTGCCCCCCCGGACCTGTCCGTCAACAGGCGTGCCCCGTGTCACGACGACCGGCGAGGGCCGCTTCGAGGTCGGTGATCAAATCGTCCGTTTCTCCAGCCCGGTTCAGTCCCACATGACGCGATGAATCCGCCAGCCGTCGCGCGTCCGTTTCCACACCTCGAGAAACTTCCCGGTCAGCGGGTCACCCTCCGGCGCACGGACGCTGTACGTGCCCGCGGCGTAGGCCAGCTCCCCGTCGACCTCGATGTCCTCCAGATCGAATCGCGCCTCCGCCAGCGCGGCGGATCCGGCGAGGGCATCCGCGATCGCCGCGCGTCCCCGAACCACTGGCTCACCCGCGGGCAGTCGAAGCGCATCCTCCGTGAAGACCGCGGACACGGCCCCCTCCGGGTCGCCCGCGATGAGCGCCGCTTCCCACCGGCGCGTCACCTCGCGTATTTCTTCGCGCGCCCGGGTGGTCGCAGTGTCGTCCGGACCGGAGCAGCCGCCAACCGCCATCGCGACGAAGACGACTCCCCGAAACACGCGTGCGCGATAAGAAACGAGCGGCTCCCGCGGGGGGCACGTACGCATCTGAGATCCCTCTGCATTGGGGTGTTCGATCGATCTCAGGATGATAGGAGCGGCCTCTGCCGTGAGACCAGAGCCGGAGGTCGCGGCCTCGGCCACGAGTCGACACGAAGGCAGGGGGCAGCCCCTGCAGAAACGGGAGCACCATCAGCGAACCCCGCCGCGCGTCACCCCCCGGCCTCGATTTCGAAGTCGAGGTTCATGGGGGTCGGAAGCATCCCCACCGGGCGCTGGTACGCCCCGCCGATCACGGTGTTGGTCACTTCCGCCGTGGGCTCCGCGTCCGGCGCGGTCTCCAGCGTCAGACCGTCGATCCACAGTTCTCCGTCCCCGTTGATCATCGCGCCGAACAGGATCGTGATGCTTTCGTCGGGAACGTCGAGCACGATCTCCTGGAGGGTCCACTCGGTCTCGTCCGACAGCCGCCGGTCTTCCGCGTTGTCGACGACGAGTTGCGCGGCCTCGCCGTCGAGGATGCCATCCACGCGCATCCAGAGACCGCCGGACCCCAGGTCATCGCTTCTCAGGTATCCGGCCAGGCGGACCCGCTGCCCCCTGAACGCCGTGGCGTCGATCATCTGGACGCTGACCGCCCACTCACGGTTGCGTCGGTTCCCCCACGCGGCGAGCCGCATGCTGGCTTCGCCCGAATAGACGACGTCTCGATCGACCCGCATCCGGTACACGTCGGCATTCTCGCCGCTCAGCAACCAGCCCGCCGGCTGCTGCGCGAAGGCCGCCGACGCCGGAACGGCGAGAACGAAGAACGCGACGCTCGCCGCGAACAGCCGCCTCACCGCTCGTCCGCGGCGGAGGCGAGATCACCATCTCCGTCCAACGTCTCGCGAATCCACTCGTAGTAACTCGACACCCGCGTGTAGAACTCCGTGACCCCATACACGCCCTCGCGCCCACCCGTCGCCCAGGTACCCTGACCCGAGCTGATCCCTGCCACGTACTGGATGCCCCCGCGTTCGACATACGCGGGCCCGCCGCTATCGCCCGGCCCGCTAACGCCCTCGAGTTCGGTGGCCGCCGAATCGGCGTCGCGCGGGTCGTCGAACCGGAATTTCAGCCAGTGCTCGCTCGCCTCGTCGACCCGGTTCGTCGCCGCACGCAGTTCCCCGGGGATGCCGTCGGGACCGCTCAGCCCGGTCCCGCCGTGGCCAGCCCCCACCACGTAGATGACCTGGCCGACTTCATCACGCTCCCGGTAAGGCCGAATCGGTTCGACATGCGCGACCGGCTCGGCCAGCCGGATCAGCGCGAGATCGTGCGGGCCGTCGTCCCACGCGGGGTGGATGAACACCGCCGCCGCCTCGACGTCTCGCCCGGCGACCGTGAGCGTATGACCGGGTTGCACCTCGACCCCCACGTGCGCGGCAGTGAGGACCCAGGACGGCTCGATCAGCACCGCCTCCCCATCCGGGAGGTTCAGGTGGACCAGCGATGGAAACCGATCGGCGAGCGCCCGGTGGGCGGCCGGGTCGGTGTCGTGCCGCGTCACGATCGCGGGGCTCCCGGCGCGGGCAGGGGCGACGGCGACGGCACTCGCCAGAAAGATCATCGATGCCAGAAGGCGGATGGAGAGTGATTCGATCTGCTCGATCACCGGGGTCTCCCACATCGGGGGGTTCCGTTGCCTGAATGTCGCTGCGAAACGGCCCCGCCACAAAGGGCAGGCCGCCACGAGGTCCCACCACGACGCCTCACAGAATCGGCGAAAACAGCCGAGCGACCCGGGTCCCCGTCTTGTACACGATCGATCGACCTTCGACGTCCTCGGCGCAGAGCCGCGTCGACTTCGCGAAATCGGCCTCCAGCATGGCCTCCACCTCCGCGCCAAACTCCACATCGAAGGTGACGATGGAGAGCTCGAAGTTCAGACGGAACGATCGGTTGTCGAAGTTCGCGGTACCGATGGACGCCGCGTGGTCGTCGACCAGCATGACCTTCTGGTGGAGGAATCCGTCACCGTACTCGTACATGTGGACGCCGGCGCGAGTCGCTTCGGGAACGTACGACATCGCCGCCAGCTTGATGAACGGCGTGTCGGGCAGGCCGGGGATCAGGATGCGAACGTCCACACCGCGCATGGCCGCCAGCTCCAGCGCTCCCATCGTGCCTTCGTCGGGCACGAAGTAAGGGGTCGCGATCCAGACCCGCTCGGTGGCGCTGTTGATGGCGTGGCGGAAGAAGAGAGCACACGTTTCGAACTCGTCCGCCGGGCCGCTGGGGAGTACGAAAACGACCCGATCACCGTTCGCGCTGGCGTGTGGTTTCCAGGAGAGTTTGGGTACCGAGCGGGTCGCCCAGTACCAATCCTCGACGAAGGCAAGCTGAACCGCGAGAACTTCGGGCCCCTCGAGGAGTATCGCCGTGTCTCGCCACGGGGTCAGTACAGGGTGTTTGCCGACGTACTCGTCGCCCACGTTCAGCCCACCGACGATCGCGAGCTTCGCGTCCGCGAGGACGATCTTTCGGTGGTTCCTGAAGTTGATCTGGAATCGGTTCGTCCACCCGCGAGTCGTCTTCATCCCCGTCACGTGCACGCCGCCGTGGCGCAGATCGGACAGGTAGCGCCGGGTCATTTTTCGCGACCCCACCTCGTCGTACAGGAAGTACACCGCGATCCCCTCGCGTGCCCGGGCGATCAACCGGTCCTTGTACCGACGCCCCAATTCATCGTCGTTCACGATGAAGAACTGGGAAACGATGTATTCCTCGGCAGAGTCGATCACATCGAAAATGGCCTCGAACGTCTCGTCTCCGTCGATCAGGAGGCGCGTGTCGTTGCCGCGCGTGAACGGCAACCGCCCCAGGGCCGGTAGCACCCGTCCGTGGCCCGGCGGCGCGTCGACGACATACTTGGACACGCTGGGCGTCACATCGCCGATCAGGTCATGGATGCCGCGAGCGTGGTCGCGCCGCACGTCGAGATAGCCGTGGAAGGTCGAGCGCCCGAAAACCCAGTACAGGGGGACGCTGACCATCGGGACCGTCAGGAGCGCGCCCACCCAGGCGATCGCTCCCTGGGGCGTCCGCGTGGTCATCACCGCCCTCAGCGCGGAAGCGACACCGAGGACCGCGAAAACGCCGAAGATCACACCCACGACGGTCAGGCTCGACAGCGACAGGTTCGCGATCGGAAGATCTCTGAGCATCGGTCGGCCGCCCTACATCGGGGCCCAGAGGGCCCGACCCACGATGCTCCCGATCCACACGGCGCCGAGACTCCCCACCACCTGTAGAATGACGTTTGTCACCGCGGCGGACGTATGGCCGGCACGACCGAGGGCGAGCGTCTCATAGGCGAAGGTGGAGAACGTCGTGAACCCGCCCAGCACGCCGATCAGAACGAGGGCCCGTATCTCCGGGGACACGATGCCGCGCGCATCGGCGAACGCGGTGAGGAGCCCGATGAGCAGACACCCGACGATGTTCACTGCGAGCGTGCCGACCTGGAGTCCGGCCGCCGGCCACAGGCGTGCCGTGCCGACACCCGCCAGATACCGCGCGGCCGAGCCCACAAACCCGCCCAGGCCTACCAGAAGGACTCTCGTCACTTGAGCTTCAGCTCGACGAGTTGCTCCGAGTCGATCCGCACCACGAGGTAGGTGATCGTCTCGGTGATCTCGCTGAACCCGTGCGCGACGCCCTCGGGGATGATCACCATGTCGCCGGCCACGATGGCACGACGTTCGCCGCCCACGATCGTCCCCGCGTCGCTCGGGCCGGTGAGCGTCCGAACGACGGCCCCGTCCGGGTCGAGTGGCCGGCCCTCGCTCAGGACGGCAGACGTAACCAGCGTACCCGCGCCCGACACCACGTAGTAGACCTCGCTCTGCTTGTGGTGTTGAATCGCCCCCAGGCGGCTGGTGGGAGGTCGCTGGACCACCCCGACTCCCACGTTGTACCCGCCCGCGTCGACGTTACGAATCTGCTGGTCGCTCACGCGGCCTTCCGGCGCGGTGGAGATGGTTGCCGCCACCTCTGCCGCGCTCATGAACGTCGCGGCGAGAGCATCCTGGAACTCGACGTCGCGCACGGGCGACGCGGTCGCCGGAAGCAGGCGAACGACCCCGACGGCGGCGAGGATGAGGACGGCGACCCGCGCGAGCTTCCGCATGAAGCCTCTCGATGTTCGGGACCAGTCAGGAGGCTGCTGGAAGCCTCGCATCCAGGGGTTCCTCGACAGCCTCGTGGCCACCGAACGTCTCGACTTCCACCCGGCGAGACAACACCGTGGATCCAGCGAGACGAAACTGCGCGCTGTCCGCACGGAGATCAGGGGGGTGAACGCGGGTCTATCTCCGGATCCCTGCACCCGGTCGGGTCCACCTGGTTCGGCGGCAGCCGCGACATCGGAAGCCGGATGCCAATGCTCTGCATGGCGCCCGGCAGCAGATCGACGTTGTAACAGACCTCCCGATAGCCGATCAGCCGCACGGTGAGCCTCATCGAACCGCCGGCCGGCCAGTCGAGCCGGAATCGTCCCCTCCGGTCCGTCAGGGTGCCGGCCCTCGTCCCGGCGAAGAGCACCTGGGCTCCGGCGATCGGGTCACCCGTCTCCAGCGAAACGATCACACCACCAAGCATGAAGGAAACCGACTCGGAGGGAATCGTCAGGAGCATCGCCTGGGGCTCGGGGGCGCTCTGGCCGGTGACCGGGGCGGGCGGGCCGAGGAGCGCGAAGCCCGCGAGCGCGAGCGCCGCCGAGCGTGCCCCGACCCTATCCACTACCCGGCCCCCATCGCGCGAGCCTCGGGCATCTAGCCAAAATCGTAGTCGAACGTGAACGGATAGCGGGCGGCGTGGCCCGATTCGAACGAACCCCCACCCGTCAGACCGTGCAGGTCCCTCGTCCCGGTACCCGGCACCACGTGAAACTCGGCCTTTGCCACTCCGCCCTCGAACGTCCCCGCGTGCTGAAGCACGAAGCTCCCCAGACGATCGCCGATCGCCCCGACGATGCGTTCGAACCCCACGAAACTGGCCGAACCGTCCGGTCGATACGTCATGAGATACTCGACCGTGGCGTCCCCCTCGACGTCGCCGGAATAGGTTCGGACCACCGTAGCCCGGGTGAGCTTCGGGCCGCCCTCCACCTCGGAGTACGGCGCCTCGTCCCACGATTTCACTTCGTACGTCGCCTCTGCCCTATGACCCATCGACCCTCTCCAGTGCGTCAGACCCGGCGTCCCCACGGTTCGTTCGCGGGCGCGCGGGTCGCAAAAACTTCAGCCCGGTCACGGTAGCGCATCGTCGAGCGCCGCCACAGAGCCGAACGTCAGGGACTCCGCCGCGGGCCCGATGTTCACGGCGAGGCCTCGCGAACTTCGATCTCCATGAACATCCCGCGAGAGTCATGGCCCGCGAAGTCGCAGACGGCCAGGTACGGGCCGGCCGGAAGGTCCAGGATCGACTCCTGGGTCAGGCCCGATCCGACATTGCCGTCCGTCTGCCAGACGATCTCCCCGGAACCGGAACGCGTAATCCGCAGGTTATGGTCTTCGATGCCCTGGTTCGTCACGCTGATCCTGGTCTCGCCCGAGTCGATTACGCCGGGCATATCGATCGTGTACTCCGTAAGGAAGACCGCCACGACCGGTTCGGCGGACGCTCCCTCGGCAACCGGAGGAATCGGTGCGGCAGATCCCTCGGGAAGGTCTCCGCCTGGCTCGCCGCACCCGGCGGCCAGGAGACCCAACGCCGTCGCCGCCACGGTCACCCAATTCGATCGCCAACCGCTCGCGTCGGCTGTCCTGCGCCCGCGCGTCATTCCGCGGAGAGACTCATGATTCCACGTCCTTCCGTTTGTCGGTGCGCGTCCACGATACGGCATCGCTCCGGGCCCGGTCACCCCCGGACGCCGCCTTGCCACGCTGTCATTCGGCGAACAACGTCCGGATCAGAACCCCCACGTTTTGAGGAGAACCCCATGCGCTCGATCGGAACCGCCACCTTCGCACTCGCCGCCCTCGTCGCCTCGGCTGGCGCGACCATCGTCTTCCCGCACGACGCCCACGCGCAAACGAACCCGCTGTGGACGCAATCGAAAGTGAAGAACTACCTGCCCCACATGACCGTGCCCGAGGTCCAGGAATTCCTCACCCGATCGGACATGGTGCTCATACCCGTGGCATCGCTCGAGCAGCACGGTCGCCATCTGCCCATCGGCACGGACTACATCAACGGGGTCGAGCAGGCCAAGCTGATCGCACAGGAGGTGGACGTTCTCGTCGCCCCGATTCTGCTGCCCGGACAGTCACCGTACCACATGGGGTTCGAGGGTACAATCACGCTTCCAGCTATTCTTATACAGGAAGTGTATTTCGAAGCAATTAAAAGTCTTATAGCTCATGGATTCAAGCGATTTCTGATCATGAACGCGCACGGAGGCAACCGGGCGATCACCACCTTCATCGTGGACCGCGTCAACCAGGAGACCGCGGGAATCGCCGTAGATCTCGGCGCCGTGAGCGGACCGTTACGGGACCGCGATCTCGCGCGCTCGGCGTTTTCTCCGACCACCACCGAACTCGACCGACACGGGGGCACGGCCGAGACGTCGAGTTCACTCTACCTGATGCCGACCCTTGTCGACCTCGGCGCTGCGGTTCCGGCCGTCGTCACGATGCCGGCCCATCTCGAGGACATGCTGCCGGCTGTGCTGGCCGGCGACCCCACTGCGCTCGCGGTTTTTCTCGCGGAGGGGCTCAAGGATGAGTCGACCGGAAAGGGCACGTCGTCGAGCGAGATGTCATCTACCGGCGTCTGGGGCACGCGGGACCCCGCAGAGGCGACGGTCGAGCGCGGCCGGATCGGAACCCGAGTGGTCGTCGAGGCGGCCGTGGCCTTTATCAAGCGCTGGAACGAACTTCGGCCGCCGGGGAGTTGACCGGCCGCTACCTGAAGGGCTGCTATCCGAAGAGAAGGGTGTCGAGCCCCCGAATCAGCCCGACCGTGTCGATCGCGGCCTTCGCGGCCAACAGGGTTCCACCGACGTACGGTTCGGCACTCGACCCCGCGTCGTGTCGGATGGTGAGCCGTTCGTCCGCCAGCCCGAAGATCGCCTCTACCGAGATGACGTAGCTCGGGAGGCGAAGCGAGTGCACCTGCGCGCCCCCGATCGTCGCCCCTCGAGCATCGCGGACGCCGAGCGTCTCGTCGATCGGGACCGTGAGTTCGTTCGATGCGACGCCATCGAGATACTCAGCCAGTTCCAGCGCGGTCCCGCTGGGGGCGTCGGGCTTGCTCGCATGCGCCATGTCGATGATTTCCCAGTGTGGCACGTGCCGGGCCGCGATCCCTGCGAAGTGTTTCAGGAGCGCGGCGGTGACCGAGAAGTTGCCCGCGGCGATGACGCCCCGGCCACGCGCCCGCGCAGCAGCGTCGATCTCATCGTAGTCGTCCGCGGTCAACCCGGACGTGCCGATGACCGCATGCACGCCTGCGGCGAGTGCCTCAAGGACGTTGCCCTTCACCGATGATGGGTGCGTATAGTCGATCAGTACGTCGGTCGGCGCGGTGAGCGCCCCCGACACTTCGGAGGAGATGACCACGTCCTCGCCGCCTTCGACGCCGAGGGCCTCCGAAACGGTCTGACCCGCCGCCCTTCGCGCCACCGCGCCGACGAGCTGGAAGTCGGGTGAAGCGAGCAGCGCAGTCGCGATGCTGCTGCCGGTCCAGCCGGTGACCCCGGCCATGCAGACCCGAATGGTCATGAGGCTCCGCCGTCTCGCACGATCACCGATCGCCCCCGAGCGGTACGATCTCCTGGTCGATGGGTTCGAGAACTCCCGATCCTTCCCGAAGGAAGTAGATCCGATCGAGGTCGACGTCGGAGAACGACTCGACCCGGTTCGATCCCGGCCATCGAACTTCGATCTCCACGATCGCGGTCGCGTCGCCGAGCCCGATCTCCTGCTGGAGGCTCGAGCCTCCGAAGCTCCCGCCCGACCCGACCAGGGCATGGATATCCCGCGGACCGGCTGGTGTATCCACGGTGACCCGGATGCGGCCGTTGATCGCGGATCGGTTCGCTTCCACCCCCTCCAACCTCAGCGTGATCCAGCGGTTGCCGTGTCCGGGGTTTTCCCAGAGCACGTTGCGCGCGACATCGCCTTCCACGGCCCCGCCGAGAACGACGTAGATGTCCTGGTCGCCGTCGAAGTCGACGTCGGTGAACGCGACGGCGTGCCCCTTCGACAGATGGCTGAAGCCGCCGGCTACCGTCACATCCTGCAGGCCCTGCCCCCGGTCGTTTCGAAACATCAGGTTCGGGATGATCGTGTGCAGGTCGGGGTCACCCGTCCCGAGATAGAAGTCGAGCCAGCCGTCATTGTCGAGGTCGCCGAAGTTCGAGCCCATCGTATAGACCACGCGGTTCATGCCGAGGCGTTCGGTCGCGTCTTCGAACGTTCCGTCGCCGCGGTTGATGTAGAGGTGAGGCGTCTCGGCCCCCGGGGGAAGCTCACGATACCCGAGGATCTGCTCGACATTGTTCACCCGGTAGCTCGCGACGAAAATGTCGAGCCATCCGTCGTTGTCGAAGTCGAACCACCACGCCGGCAGGCTCGCGATCGGCTTCTGAACGCCGGCGGTCTCGGTGACGTCCGAGAACCGCCAGACGCCGTCGGCGTCCGGCCCATCGTTTCGGTAGAGCGCGTTGTCTTCTTCGAACGCCGATACGAACAGGTCGATGCGTCCGTCGTTGTCGAAGTCTCCCCAGCTCACCGCCTTCACGAACCGGTTCGCCCACAACCCCGCTTCGCGCGTGACATCGGTGAACGTTCCGTCGCGGTTGTTCCGGAAGAGCTCGAGCGGGTGCTCGCGCGTCTCGTTCCCCCGGGTCTCCGCCTCGTTCCCGATCACCAGATCGAGCCACCCGTCGTTGTCGTAGTCGCCCCAGGCCGCCGTCTGTCCGGGGTGTATCGACAACACCCCGACCTCCTCGGTAACGTCCGAGAACCGTCCCCCTCCCTCGTTCCGGAGCAGCGAGTTGGGCTGCCCGTCGGGGGTCCAGGCACCGCGAAGGGCGAACACGTCCTTGTCTCCGTCGTTGTCGTAGTCGCCCTGCAGCAGGTTCAGCCCTCCGACGAGTCCGTAGAGGCCGGACTCTCGGGTCATGTCGACGAACGCTCCGCCCCGGTTCTCGAAGTACCGGATCGAGTCGGCCATCCCGCGCGAAGAGACGAGCAAATCGAAGTCGCCGTCGTCGTCGAGGTCGTCGAAGATGATCCCGCCGGCGTGCCCGGCCGCATCCACACCGAGTTCGGCGCCCCGGTCGCGGAAGCGAGGAAAGTCGCTTCGGGGATAAAAATCGTCCGGTGCGATGAGCCACGCCTCGGGCACACCGTCTGGATACTGGCCGAGCGCCATGTGCGCCAGGTTGATGATCCACCGCGCGACGACATCGTTTGGATCTTCGTTCAGCCGGACGGCGAACAGCACGAGGGCCGCTTCGAGCCGCAACGTGAATTCGGAGCCGTACAGGCTCGCATCGAGGGGGAGAAGACACGCCCGGGTGTCGGCCATGCAGGCCTCCTCGTAGACCCCCCACATCGCGACGAGCCCCATGAGGTTTCGCATGTCGCGGCGAAAGTCGGGAGGGGCGCGCGGCCCGGCCTGGTCCGCCAGTTCCATCACCCGGATGAGCTCCTCTGACGCCTCCTGGTGCCGCCCTGCCTGGAGCAGGAAGTACGAGCGGCGCGCGCCCTCCAGCAGGGCGCCCTCCAGCGTGGTCGGAGGGGGCATGGAGTCCATGGCTACGAGATGCCGCGTGTAGTCGTTCCCGTCGACGTAGGTCGCGAGCCGCTCCATCATCGCATTCGTACCGGCGGAGTTCGTCGGGCTCGAACGGGTGTCGCGCCCCTCGTCGTCGCGCCCCGCGGACTCGGTACAACCCCACAGGGCTAGCGAAAGAGCGGCGATCACGATGTAGACTCGGCGAGCGTTCATGCTTGAGAAAACATGGCGTGGGTGCTCTGCGCTAGTGTGGTGTCTCAAGATACCGTGCTCACCGAGGGCGATGGGCGTCCGGGTGACGGGGTTCAACCGCGCGGCGGCCAGATCGCCCCCTGAGTGAGGCCGTGACCCGTATCGCGATCGTAGGCCAGTTGGGCCTCCCTGCCTTCCGCGAGCACTCGATCGGCGATTTCTTCCACGAGGTCCTGAAGGTCCGCGCAATCCTCCGCCTCGAGTCCGAGCAGAGACTGCCACAGGAATACGCCCTGGGCCTTGGCGCGGCTACGGTGCCCTTCCTCGTGGCTTCGAAGCGCACGGAGGAACGGGCGCCAGCCCGTCGCGATCTCTGGACGAGCTGTCGAGGCGTTGGTCCACTCGGGAAGCACGATGCTCGACCGCAGGAGCACCGTGGCCTCGACGAGACGACAGCGCTGTCCCGGGTCCGCCCGGTATTCAAACC
Source organism: Gemmatimonadota bacterium (assembly GCA_048060725.1). GTDB lineage: Bacteria > Gemmatimonadota > Gemmatimonadetes > Palauibacterales > Palauibacteraceae > Palauibacter. The sequence goes on from JBGMQU010000046.1 coordinate 20,941, forward strand.
CCCAGCGCCACTGCGAGAGGTGCACACCCAGACGGATTCCGATTTCGTCGGTGCCGGGGCCCTTGCGTTGCATTTCGGAATAGATGTCGGCAACGGTGAAGCCGCTCACGCGATAGACCGAGTCGATCTCCACCACGTGCAGCCCCGACCCACGGTCGTCGAGTTCGTCCCACCACCCCCGTTCCTGCGCGACGACGGCGGTCGCCCCGCCGCACCCGACGAGAACGGCCAGGCTCAACGCGACGATCAACGGCGCGTTCAGCGCACCTCGGCCTGACGTGGCGGATCCGGACGTGGGAGCACCAACCAGCCCGGGTAGGCGCGCCGGTACGCGACGCCATACACCGCCACGAGACTGTCGTGAATCGCCGCAAGCGAGTCGGCCCGTGCCACCCGCCGCTCGTGTTCCTCGTGTCCCGCGTTCCACGTTCCCACCCTCTCCGCGTGCAGCGCCCGCGCGCTGTCGAACCCGGCGCCCGTCTCGAATGCCTCCCCACCGCGCCGCAATCGTTCCCGGAGCTCATCGATCGTGGCCCCGAACTCCACCCGTCGAGAAAGCCACTCCCGGTCGTCCGCGAGCACGACACTCAGCCGCTCGATTTCCGGACCCGCGTCTCGCACGGAAGCTCGATCCGTTCCGTGCAGCAGGAGCCAGGCCACCGAGGCGAGCAGCTCCAGCGCCACGAAGATCAGCGCGAAGGCCCCGACCCGCTTCAGAAGATAGGCATTCACATGGGTCCGGGTTCCACAGGAGCAGGTGCCCGGCTCATCTGGGAATCAGCCACAGGGCCGTCTGGCGCCCGCCGATGTACCACGTGTTCTCGCCGTCGAAGAACGCGTCCTCCTCCAGCATGACCCTGACCGTCTGGCCACCCCACTCGGGGATGGCCACGGCCGCGTTCAGTTCGATCGAGTAGGCGGTGTTGGCGAACAACGGGTAGTCGCCGCGGCCGGGCACCCCGCCCTGCCGATCCCAGAGACCAATCGTGGGTCCGGCCGCGTGGCCATGAAATCCGATCGGGTGCGTGTAGATCGTCGCGTCTATCCCTTCCCGCTTCGCCACGGCGAGCGCTCCCGCAAGGACGTCGTTGCCGCTGCGACCCGTGACGAAGTGGTCCGTCAGGATGTCCTGCAGCCGATTGCCCGCGGCAAGCGCCGCACGTAATCCTGGCGGTGCATCGGTCTCGCCCGTACGGAGCACATAGGCATGCTGCTGAGTGTCCGTGTTGAGCCGCAGGTACGTGATCCCGAAATCGACGTGGAGCAGATCCCCGGGACGAATCACGCTCTCGTCCGGTCGCGCAGAAAAGTCGGCCCCTTCGCGCGCGCCGGGACCGGTTCGGTGCCGCTGCACCGAGACGCTGGGTTGGAACCAGGTGTCGAGCTTCAACTCCAGAATACGTTCGCGATACCACCACACGACGTCCTCCGTGGTCGTGACGCCGGGCTGAATTACGCGCGTGCTGAACCCTTCCGCGATGACCCGGTGGGCGATCTTCACGATCTGCGGATACACCTCCATCTCTTCGGGCGTACGGGTCTCGAGCCACCCGATCGCCAGCCGCTCCGCCGGAACGACCCGCTCCCGGTACATCGGCGGGAGCGCGGCCATGAAGGCGTCGTACTCCGTGCCGGTGAGCCCATCGGCGAGTGCGAACGTCTCCGAACGATTGACCGCGATCCGCCGCGGATCGCGCTCCGCGATGATCTCCGCAACCCGGCCCCACTGATCGGGTTGGCGTTCCGGGTCCCACGCCCGAGGAAACGGACCGATGTCATAGCGCGCCGCCGCCAGTCGCTCGATCTGTTGACCGGGCCCACGGTCGTAGAGGATGAGAACGGTCCTGCGGCGGGCCGCCATCCATGTGGCCGGAAGCATCGTTTCGATCACGGGATCTTCGTTGTACTCTCGCGCCGCAACGATCCACAGATCGATGCCCTCGCGGCGCATGATCTCCGGGACGATCGTGTCCAATCGACGCTCCAGCCACCCGTCGATGACGGCGGCCCGCTCGCGCAGCGGGAGGACGAGAGGGATCTCCTCGGCACTACGCTGAACTCCGGCGAATCGGCCCGGGCTCGACTGCCCCGCCGCGGATCCGGTGCCCGCGATGATCACGCCCCCCGCGAGCCCAATGAACGCGAACGCTCGACCGGCCGCCCCCACCGCTGGATGATCTGAACCTCTCATCGTCTGCCTCTTCTCATGTGACGTGTGCGTCATGCTCCGGGTCGCTGATCACCTTCCGCCTTCGGGTGAAGGAAGAGTGGCGAAGAACGCCCGGAGCGCCAACAGCTCGGTCTGGGTAAGTCGACTGAACGCTGCGGACGGCATCTCCTCGGCGAGTCGACGACCGCCGGGCGCAACGCCTTGCGCGACCGCCGCTACGAACGCGTCTTGAGACCACAGCCCCGGAGCCGACAGACCCGGCGCCGTCGGACCGCCTCCGGGGGTCGGGCCGCCCTGCAGGTCGTCGCCGTGGCACTCCACGCACATGAGCCGGGCCAGATACTCGCCGTACTCCGCCGAGGATCCGGCGGGAGGCGTCGGGCCGCTCGGCGCATCGACCTGGTGCTCGGGGGGGTGCAGCACACCGGCGCCCGCGATCGGGAGTCCCATCAAGCGAACCTTCGTGGACGGCAGCTCGCGGTCGACCGGCGGCGCGGCCCTCACAGACGCGATGATCGAGGCCACATCCGAGTCGCTCATGCGATGGTAGTTCTCGGACGGCATCATGGGCAGCAGGCCGGTGCCGTCAGGCCGAATGCGGTACCGGATGGCCCGGTCCCAATCCTCGATCGACCCGTACGAACCGGCGACGCCCCCGCGCCCGCCGGTAAGGTTGGGCGCGACGACGAAAAA